>JADFPE010000010.1 GCA_022562495.1 Acidobacteriota bacterium | reverse complement strand
CGGCTGGCAAGGCGCGACGAGGGAGCAAATTGGGGGATTTGTGACCGAGGAGCAACGCCGTCCAGGCGGGATGCATCGCCAGCCGAATGCTACCGTAATTATGACCGGGGCCACTAAGGAGTCTAGATAGGATCAGGTCACATACTGAAGACGCCGATGCAGGATGTTCGCTACGCACTTAGGACGCTCGCGAGAAACCCCTCCTTCACGCTCGTCGTCGTGCTGACGCTCGCCCTTGGCATCGGTGCCAACACGACCATTTTCAGTCTGGTGCATCAGGTGTTGCTGCGACCGTTGCCGTATACGGATGCCGACCGACTGGTCTTCGTCTGGAACACGTATCCGCTGATGGGGCTCCCACAGGCGAGCGTCTCGATCCCTGACTATCTCGACCGCAAGAACGAGGCACCAGCCCTCGAGGACGCGACGCTGTTCACGGGTCGGAGCCTGAGCCTGGCCGACGGCGGACGCCCAGAGCAGCTCCGCGCGCTGGCCGTGACGCCGTCGTTCTTCTCGACGCTCGGTCGGCAACCGTCGCTGGGACGCGGCTTCGACGACACGGACGCCACACCCGGCGCCGATCGATTCGCCATCCTCACGCACGGTTTCTGGACCAGCCGGTTCGCCGCCGACCGCACGCTGGTCGGACGCTCGATCCGACTCGATGGGGAAGCGTACGAGGTGGTGGGCGTGCTGCCCGCCGACTTCGAGCTGCCGTCGCGCGAGATCGCGCTGCTGGTGCCGTTCTCGTTCACACCGCAGCAGATGTCGGACGCCGAACGCGGCCGCGAGTTCAGCTCGATGGTCGCACGGCTCCGGCCCGGCGCCACGGTGGAGGAGCTCGAGGCGCAGATGGCGACCATCGTCGCCCGCATTCTCGACCGGCTCCCAGCGCGGCGGGCGTTCGCCGAGACCAGCGGGTTCGGCGGCTACGCGGTGCCGTTCCGCGAGCAGCTGGCCGGCGACGCCCGCACTCCGCTCCTGGTGCTGCAAGGCAGCGTCATCTTCGTCCTGCTCATCGCCTGCGCAAACGTCGCGAACCTGCTGCTGATGCGCGCCACCGGTCGCGGGCGGGAGCTCGCGATCCGCACTACATTGGGCGCCGGCAAATGGCGGCTCACGCGGCAGATGCTGACGGAGGGGTTGGTGCTGTCGATGCTGGGCGGCATCGCCGGCCTGGGGGTCGCACTGGTCGGAGTCCGAGCCCTGGGGACGGCGAGCGCGACGCAGATTCCCGGTCTGGTCGACCCGTCGCTGAACACCGCCGTGCTGGCGTTCACGCTGCTGGTCACGCTCGTGACGGGGCTCGTCTTTGGCCTGGTCCCGGCGCTGGCCGTGACCCGCGGGGGCACCGGCACGCTGCTCGAGAACGACAGTGCCCGGAGCACCGCGGTCCGGGGCACGGGCACGATCCGCAGGCTGCTGGTCGTCGCCGAAACGGCGTTGGCCCTGATGCTCCTCGTGGCCGCGGGACTGCTCATGAAGAGCCTGACACGGCTGCAGGACGTCGACCCCGGGTTCTCGACCGATAGCGTGCTCACCGCGACGATCGCCCTGCCGGCGACCCGCTATCCTGACGCGACCGCCCGCGCCGGATTCTGGGAGCGCGTGAGCACCGACATTGCCGCGCTGCCAGGGGTGACGGCGGTCGGTCTGACGTCGAACGTGCCGTTCAGCGGTCGTGTCAGCTCCGGCTCGTATTCGATCGTCGGCTATACGCCCGGACCATCCGAAGCGCAGCCGCACGGCCGCCAGGAGGTGGTGGGCGGCGACTACTTCCGCGCCATGCAGATTCCACTCGTCGCGGGCCGGGTCTTCGACGACACCGACACCGCCGACACCCTGCCGGTCGTCGTCATCGACGAGTATCTGGTCGATCGATATTTCGCCGACCGCGACCCGATCGGCCAGCAGATCCGCCGCGGTGGACCCACCAGCCCCCCGTTCACCATCGTCGGTGTCGTCGGCACCGTGAACAGCATCGACCTGGGTGAGCCGGTGACGAAGGAGCGCGTCTACTATCCGGTCACTCAGCAGGCGCGGACCGCCATGACGCTGATGGTGAAGACCACCCTGGACCCCGAGAGCCTGGTGCCCCAGGTGCGAGCGACGGTCCAGGATATCGACCCCGAACGGCCGATCACCAACGTGCGGACGATGCACCAGTGGGTGACCCAATCGCTGGACGGGCGCCGGACACCAGCGGCGCTCCTGGCGATGTTCGGCGCGGTCGCGGCGGCGCTCTCGGCGATCGGCATCTACGGGGTGCTTGCATTCGGCGTGGCGCAACGTGTCCGCGAGCTCGGGATCCGGCAAGCACTGGGCGCCGACCGCCGCAGCATCCTCTCACTGGTCATGACGCAAGGCCTGCGCACGGTCGGTGTCGGTCTTGGTCTCGGCCTGCTCGGCGCCTTCGTGCTGACGCGTTATCTGCAGAGTCTGCTGTTCGGGGTGGGACGCTACGACGTCAGCGTCTTTGTCGGCGTCACACTGCTGCTGCTGGGGGTGGCGGCGGCCGCCTGCTACATTCCGGCGCGGCGGGCGACCATGATCGACCCGATGGCGGCACTGCGGGAGGCGTAGCGAACCGACGACGGCGGTGGGTGGCCACATGCTGACCAAGACGACCACACTCCTCTGGTGGATCGCGGGCATCAGCGGCGTGGCCGTCGTGCTGCTGTCGATCGTCATGGTGACGGGGGAACTCGGCGAGCCGACTGGCGCCGAGTGGGTCTACCTCTTCTTCTTCCCGTTCGGATTCTCGGTCGGGTACGTCACCGCATTGCGGTGGCCCCTTGCTGGCGGATGCGTCAGCCTGGCCTGCATGGCGATCAGCCAGGCCGTGACGGGACGGGTGTTCGATCCAGGCGCCTACGCGGTGTGGGGCATGATGAGTGTGCCCGGTGTCTTGTTCCTCATCGTTGGCATGAAGAGGCGAGCACAGGCTCGCCCTGAATGATTGGGTGTGCCGAAGACATATCTACGTTGGGCGTGGGGCTGCAGGCTTCAGGACGAAGCTCTTGACTGAGCGCGACGTTGGCCGCCCTTCCGGCGACCGGGCGCGGCCCTCTTGTCTTCGTGCGTCAGCCAGCGCCCACAGCCGCGGGGCAAACCGTCTGGCAACAGCCCTATTCATCACCTGTCCCAGCAGGCTGTCGTTTCGCTCGGGGCGTAAGCTAGGGCGGTGAGCTACCACATCGTCAACGCGAAGATCGTCAACGAGGGCACCGTGATCATGGGCGACCTGTCTGTGGCCCGGGGGCGCATCCTCGGGGTGAACGTGCCGCCGCCACGTGGCGCCGAGGTCGTCGACGCGGCCGGCGCCTACCTGTTGCCCGGCATGATCGACGACCAAGTGCATTTCCGCGAGCCGGGGCTCGAGCATAAGGCCACGATCGCAACCGAATCGCGCGCCGCCGTCGCCGGCGGTGTCACGAGCTACCTGGAGATGCCGAACTGCGACCCGCAGACGGTGACGGCCAGCGCGCTCGAGGATAAGCACGCCCGAGCCGCCGCCCGGTCGATGGCCAACTACGGGTTCTACCTCGGCGCGACCAACGACAACCTGGACGCGATCAAGGCGGTCGACCGGCGGCTGGCGTGCGGCATCAAGATCTTCATGGGGTCCAGCACCGGCAACATGCTGGTCGACGACGAGCGCACCCTCGAGGGCATCTTCGCGGCGTCGCCGCTCGTCATCGCCACCCACTGCGAGCACACCCCGACGATCGTCGCGAACGAAGCGGCCGCCAGGGCCAGATACGGGGACAACATCCCCTTCACGGAGCATCCGCACATCCGCTCGGCCGACGCCTGCTATCGGTCGTCGAGCCTCGCCGTCGAGCTGGCGACACGCTACGACGCACGGCTCCACGTGCTCCACATCACGACGGCACGCGAGCTGAGCCTCTTCGAGCCCGGAGACCTGGCCGACAAACGGATCACGTCGGAGGCCTGCGTGCATCATCTCTTCTTCAACGACACGTCGTATCCGGCCAAGGGCGCCGACATCAAGTGCAACCCGGCAATTAAGTCGGCGGCGGACCAGCCGGCGCTCTGGACGGCGGTCAACGAGGACCGCATCGACGTGATTGCGACGGATCACGCGCCGCACACCGCCGCGGAGAAAGCCCGGCTGTACGCCGAGGCGCCGGCCGGGCTCCCGCTGGTGCAACACGCGCTGCTCACGCTGTTCGAGCATGTGCGCGCCGGCACGTTCAGCATCGAGACGGTGGTCGAAAAGACCGCGCACGCACCGGCGAGACTGTTCGGCATCACAGAACGCGGGTTCATCCGGGAGGGCTATTGGGCCGATCTGGTGCTGGTTGATCCCACCACGCCGACGAGCAACGGCCCCATCTTTTCCAAGTGTGGGTGGAGCCCGTTCAGCGACATCGTGTTCGCGTCGAGAGTACGCATGACCTGGGTGAACGGCGAACTGCGGTACCGGGACGGCCACTTCAACGGGGGCTCGGGCGGCCGGGCCCTGGAGTTCGACCGACCATGACCATCAAGAAGACGGCGCTCGTCGCCATCGGCGTCATCGTGGCCGGTCTCGCGGGTCTGGCGTTCGTGTATCGCGCCGACCTGCAGCTCCGGTTGATGGTGATGATGATCACCCCGGACCAGGCGTTCACCGACGCGTCGTCCCCGGCACCGCCGGACTACGCCAACCCCCTGCACTGGGCCGCGCTGCCCGACCGCGCAGATCTGGCCGACAGCGTCCCGACCGGTGCCACCGACGCCCAGGCCACCGCGCCGGTCGACCTGTTCTTTCTGCATCCGACCACGTTCCTCTCCCCGGATGCCTGGAACCAGTCTCTCGATGATGCCGCCACCAACGAGTTGACCGACGAGATGGTGATGCGGGGACAGGCCAGCGTCTTCAACGGATGCTGTCGCATCTACGCGCCACGCTATCGGCAGGCCACGTTGGCGGCGTTTTTCGACGAGGGCGAGAGCGCCTCACGGGCGCTGGCGCTCGCCTACACGGATGTGGTCGCCGCGTTCCGTTACTACATGACGCACTTCAACGAGGGGCGACCATTCGTGCTGGCGGCGCACAGCCAGGGATCACGCCATGCGGACTACTTGATGGCGGACGAGATCGTCGGGACCGAGCTGGCTGGACGCATGATCGCGGCCTACCCGGTAGGGTTCGAGCTCGACGGCAGCAACGGCGTCCCGGTGTGCGAAACCCCGACACAGACCGGCTGTCAGGTCACGTGGAACAGCGTCGGTCCGGCAGCCGGGGCGCTCTTCGCGTCTCCGGACAATATCTGTGTGAATCCGCTGACCTGGCGGATCGACGGCGCCCTCGCCGACCGTGACGCCAACCTCGGCGCCGTCAATCTCGATGCCGGGGACGCCCCAGAGCCCGGTGTGGCAGATGCCCAATGCCGCGACGGCCGACTGTACGTGTCGGAGATCCACTCGGACAACTATTCACTGATGCCGCTCGGGCGCGACAACTACCACATCTACGACTACGCCCTGTTCTATATGAACATCCGCGAGAACGTGCAGGCGCGTGTGGACGCCTTCCTGGCCCTCCATGGTGACGATCCCGCGCCGCACCAAGACCGGTGAATCGCTGACGGCCTACGGCACCCTGACTCGGAACGCGGGCAAGGCGTCCGCCTCGCCACGCAGGCCTGAAGGCCTGCGCCACATCATCACGGCGGCACTAGATGCCGTCTTCCATCCGGATCGTGATCGTCTCGCAGAGCCCTTCGATCGTCCGGTGCTCGTCGTCACCGATCTGCACGCTGAACCGGTACTCGCCCCCCTCCAGCTGCATCTCCATGCCGTCTGAACCGTCACCGAAATGTGTCCAGGGGTCCGCAGCCGGGATGATCTCGCCGGCCGGCAGGCACTCGGTGTTGTAGCCGAGGTGATAGTGCCCCGTGCCGCCCCGCGGCGTCGACGCCTCTTCGGGTACGGCGCCGATCTGGAAGTTCTCGATGCCGAACGTCAACGCGAGCGGTATCTCGGTCGGATGATCGGTTTCATCGAGGGGCGCCACGAAGAACACCCGCGGCGTCGCGGTGGGCGCGTCACCAGCCGCCGACTCCGCCTCGCCCCCGGACGCGCCCCCTCCACACGCAACCGCCCCGGCGGTCACGCACACGGCCAGCGCCACCCACACCCCACGCTTCAGCGACATATCGTTATGTTTGACCACGCCACAGTTCCTCCCCCCGCTTGCTAAAAGTCCCATCATATGCCTAGTGCTTCTAGGCCGGGCGATACACCAGCACCAGCCCGACCCCGGCGGCCGCCATCAGGATTCCGAGGAAGAAGAGCGGCGACGGGCTGTGCTCCGGTGGATTGTAGAGCATCGCCACGAAGACGCTCACCACCGGGGCGCCGGCGAACACCAGCGGCGGCACGACGTTGGGCCGGCCGCCGTTGACCAGCGCGAACACGATGCCGAGCGCGCCCAGCGCCCCGAGCACCCCGGCCCCGATTGTGAACGCCATCCCGCCCGTCGTGAACAGATCCCAGGTGCCGGCGCGGGCGATCAGCGCGCCGGGAACCAGGATCGCCACCAGCAGATATGCCACGCCCACCATCAGGAACGCATGCATTCCGCTCCCGCCCAGGGCGACCTGCCCCTTGTGCAACGTCGGGATGTAGGTTCCCCAGCTCAACACGGTCAGGACGACAAACGGCAACCAGCTACGCATGTCTGTTCTCCTTTGCAGGCGAGACGCCGCCCCCCCCGGAGGGCCGGTCAGGCATCGTATTGTATCTCGACGTCCGGCCGACCTCATCGGGTCACCGACTGGACGCGCACGTCTGGCTGGAACAGCGGGTGCCGTTCGAGACGGTGCAGCGAAAGCGGGAATTGGACGATCTGGAGACCCTCGGCACACGACTCAGGAGTCGCGCCTCACGGCGCGTCGTGCCCACGCTGTCCCTGGCCAGCGCCGCTCCGTGCCACTGGTCCTCACGCTGTCGCGTCATCATCTCGGGCCGGGTCACCGTCGAGCACTCGCCGTATCCGCCGCAACAGCGTGTCCGCGGAAAACGGCTTCTCGAGCAACCCCACGCCTCGTCTGAGAACGTTCTTCGCCAGATCGCCGGTGTACCCGGACATGAAGAGAATCTTCGTGCCGGGCCGCCGGGTTTCAATGATTGCAGCCAGGTCCGATCCGCTCATGCCGGGCATGACCACGTCGGCGAGGAGCAGATGTATCGGGTCCGAGAACTCGTCCGAGAGGGTGAGGGCTCGATCCGCGGATTCGGCTTCGAGCACGCGGTAGCCGTGTCGCGTCAGCACGCGAGCCGAGAAGTTCCTGACGATCGGATCATCCTCGACGAGCAGGACCATCTCGCCGGCGCCGATCTCGGTCCCGGTCCGCTCTTCAGCCCGTGGCTGGTTCACGACTTCGTCACAGCGTGGCAGAAAGATCTCGAACGTCGTCCCCTGTTGCAGCTGGCTGCGCACGAAGATGAAGCCCCCGAGCTGTCTGACCGCTCCGTCGACAGTGGCGAGACCCAGGCCGGTCCCCTTGCCCTTCTCTTTCGTCGTGAAGAACGGCTCGAACACACGAACCCGGGTGTCTGGAGTCATGCCACAGCCGGTGTCGCTGACCGAGAGCCGCACGTAGCGTCCCGGGGGTACCGTCTCTCCATCCCCGGCGTGAGCCCTCGCATAGGTGATGTTCGCCGTCTCGATGGTCAGACGACCGCCCGAGGGCATAGCATCACGGGCGTTCACAGCCAGGTTCACGAGGATCTGCTCCAGCTGTGTCTGGTCGGCTTTGATGACACACGGCGCCGGCGCCAGCTGCGTGGCCATGATGACGTCTTCGCCGATCAGCCGCTGCAGCATCTGCTCTAACTCACTCACGACCCGGTTCAGGTCGATGACGACCAGGTCCAGCACTTGCTGACGGCTGAAGGTCAGGAGCTGCCGCGTGAGCGACGCGGCCCGCTCGGCGGCCCTCTGAATCTCTTTGAGGTCCGCGTACATCGGCTTGTCTTCGTCGATCTGTTCGAGCAGCATCTGGCTGTAGCCGAGCACGGCCGTCAGGACGTTGTTGAAGTCGTGAGCGACCCCACCAGCGAGTCTCCCGATGGCCTCGACCTTCTGGCTCTGCAACAGCTGCGCTTGGAGGCTGAAGATCTCCCGCTCGGCCGTGCGCCGCTGTGAAATGTCGATGTACATCGCCCGTTCGCCGCACATCCGTCCGTCTTCCTCATAGAGCGGCACCGTACGCATGAGTGTCTCCAGCACACCGCCATCTTTGCGAATCAGCTGTCGTTCCTGGTCGCTGACGCTGCCCGGGACCGCATCCTGGCCCCATAGTTCACCAGGCTCAGGAGATGAGGGCCTGGAGAACTCGGTCATCTCGCGGCCCACGACCTCGTCACGAGCGTAGCCCAGGCTCGTCAAGAAACTGCGATTACAGTCTTCGATGACCGACCTGCCGCCCTCGTTCCGGGTGATGACGTACATCAGCGGAGCTTCCTCGAACAGCTCCCGATATTGCCGCTCTGTGCGCCTGAGCTTGTCGTGAATGTCTTCGCGTTCGGTGACATCGAACATCGTCCCGATGACAGCGGGTCGTCCCTTGATGTTGGTGCGTCCGCCGTGGACCTCGATCTGCATTCGGTGACCGTCCGCATGTCGCGTTCGGAACATGTAGGTGGACGATGCCGTCTCGCCTCTCAGCCGCCGCTCCATCTGTGCCGCGACGGCTGTACGGTCAGCCTTGGAGACCGCACGCGTGACGCTTGGCAAGGCGAGGAACTCCTCCTCGGTGCGCCCAAAAATCTCCGTCATCCATGAATTGACATACACGTATCGGTCATCCTGGATGATGTAGACGCCCAGCTGACAGCCCTCTACCAGGACCCGGTAATTCGCCTGGACTTCAGCCAGCTCCCGATCGACGCGCCTGTGCTCGGTCACGTCTCTTCGCGTTGCGATGACATTGCGATGCTCCCCCTCTCATCCTGTATCGGCCTGAGTCGTCTGCTCCGCGCAATGCACGTCACCGCTGTGCTGTGTTGCTGACGACGCCCTGGACCCTGGGCGACCGGTGAGATGGCGTTGATCTGCACCGCGCACCGTGACCCCGCTCGGCGGTGGTCGACCGCTGCACGATCGTGGTCTCCCCTTCCTCACACGCTCAATCCGACGACGGGCTCTGCGCCAGGACCGGACCGCGGCCTGCCGCGGTGTCCAGCTGGACGCGAATCTTCTGGAGCAGGCCGCTCTGGGTGAACGGCTTGGGCAGAAACGCCGATCCAACCTTTTTGAGCGCGTCGCGGACCCTCGCCGACTGGTCGGCATAGCCCGACAGGAACAGCACCCGGGTCTCCGGGTGCGACTCGACCAGCCGCTCGCCCAGCGTGAACCCGTCCATCTGTGGCATCACGACATCGGTCACGAGCAGGTCGATCGGTCCGCGGTGGTCCTCTGCGAGACTGAGCGCCGCGGGGCCGTGGCAGGCCTCGAGCAACTGGTACCCCTGCCCCTGGAGCATGTGCCGGATGAGACGCCGGATCAACGGGTCGTCCTCGACGAGCAGGATCGTCTCGCCCGATGGTCTGGCTGTACGAGTCATGGTTCCTCCTCGACTTCCGTCAGGCCGCCGGAACAGGGTGGCGTGTAGGGAAGGATGATCAACATGATCAACGCCGATGAGACTGATACCGCACAAGAAATGTGCGACCCCGACCGAATGTCTGAAGACACGCAGCTTCAGGTAGAGTGTGTGAGGCCTTGCTCGAGCAGTCCGTGGTGACAGACCCGCGTCGCACAGAGACAGTCGCTACGGCGTCTCGGCAAGGCGAGATGGCGAGCATCGGCGCGCAGCGTGACGCGGCGCCACGGCGCGGGGCGTTCAGCACGACATCGCCCTCCACGGCGATCCCGAGACCGACGGCGTTCGCCCACCGGTTCGACGTAGGCCACAAGAATGCCCGGAGAGGTGCACTACAAGCGCTCGCGGTTCTCGACGCGCCTACTCGAAGACCGACTCTATACGGCTGGACACAGCTGGCTGGAGCGGGAGGAGGCGGACCTCTGGCGGATCGGATTCACCAAGTTCGCGGTCCGCATGCTGGGAGAGATCGTAGAGCTCGGTTTCGAGATGACACGAGGATCGCCCGTCGAGACCGGCCAGGTCATCGGCTGGCTGGAAGGCTTCAAGGCGGTGACCGATATTTTCTCGCCTCTGTCGGGCCGTTTCGAGGGGAGCAATCCCGCGCTGGACGAGAACATCACCCTGCTGACGACCGCGCCGTACACCAGGGGGTGGTTGTTCCAGGTGCAGGGACAGCCGGGCACCGACTGCCTCGACGTGCACGGCTACGTCTCCCTGCTGGACACGACGATCGACAAGATGCTGGGCACGCGTCATGAGTGAACCGGCTCGGTACATCATGATCGGCGGGTTCCTCGGCGCGGGGAAGACAACCGCGGTCGCCCGGCTCGCGCGGCATCTCACCGACCGGGGCACACGGGTCGGGCTCATCTGCAACGACCAGAGCAGCGGACTGGTTGACACCGTGCTCCTCCGGTCCAAGGGCTTTTCCGTCGAGGAGATCACCGGCGGCTGCTTCTGCTGCCGCTTCAACTCGCTGCTCGACGCCGCGGACAATCTCAGGCGCGCATCAGCACCCGATCTGTTCCTGGCCGAACCGGTCGGGAGCTGCACTGATCTCATCGCAACGGTCTCCTATCCGCTGCGCCGTATCTATGGCGACCGGTTCACGGTGGCGCCGCTCAGCGTGTTGATCGATCCCGCGCGCGCCGCGCGGATTCTCGGGCTGGCCGAAGGCCGCAGCTTCTCCGAGAAGGTGACCTACGTGTATCGGAAACAGCTGGAGGAAGCGGACCTCATCGTCGTCAATAAGTGCGATGCGCATCCGCCAGCGTTGCTCGAGAGACTGGTGTCCACGATTGGGGACACGTTCCCCCGTGCGCAGACATTCGTCTGTTCGGTCAAGGAGGGGACGGGCGTCGATGCCTGGTTTGACGCCGTTCTGTCAATGGACAGTCGCGATTCGCGGCCACTGGAGATAGACTACGACAGGTACGCTGAAGGTGAGGCGTTGCTGGGTTGGCTCAACTGCACCGTGCAGCTGGAGGCGGACGCACCGTTCGACGGCAACCAGACGCTGGTCGATCTGGCCAGCGGTATCCGCGACCGCGTCGTCGCACAGGGTGGGGATATCGCCCATCTCAAGATGACTCTGGATTCACGAGACGGCACCGGCACGCTGTCGGTCGTCAGCCTGGTTGGGAATGACGGCGAGCCCGACCTGCGGGAATCACTGCTGGATCGCGTGGATCGTGGTGAGCTGGTCATCAACCTCCGGGCCGAAGCCGACCCGGCGGTCCTTGAATCGGTCACCCGCGAGGCCGTGACCTCGCTCAGCGGGGTCCGGGCCACCATGGAACACCTCGAGCAGCTCCGGCCCGGACGGCCGGTGCCGACGCATCGGATGACCCAATGAAGATCCTCTACTGCAACTGCACCTACGCCAAGGTCGTCCCGAAGGACGTGAAGCAGGATGTGCTGCGCCAACTCAGTGATTCCGGTCGGGCGTTCGACGCCGTGGCCGACCTCTGCGACATGTCGGCGCGAAAAGATCCCGCGCTCAAGAAGATCGCTGACGGCGGGTGCACCAAAATCGTTGCGTGCTACCCGCGTGCGGTGAAGTGGCTGTTCCACGCCGCGGGGACGCCGCTGCCCGACGAGGGCATCGACGTCCTGAACATGCGCGTGGACTCCGCGGAGCACGTCGTCAAGGAGCTCCTCGTATGAGCCGGACCGAAGGCAGAAACCTGCGCGTCATCCTCTACGAAGGACCCGGGAGCACACCGTTGGACGATGGAGATCGCTACCAGGTGCTCTCCTCCTTGCTCGACAACGGCTTCGAGGTGACCCGCCCCGTCGCAGGACAGGAGGTGGCGCCTCCCGACGACGCCCCGGTGCTCGTCCTGGGACTGCTGGATGGCGAGCCGCTCGTTGCGGAAGACCATGAGGTGCACTTCCGCGACCTGGCCCAGGTGAACGCGCTCGACGCCGCCCGTGAAGTCCGCAAGGCGACCGGCGCGCGCACGCTCGACGCATGGAAGCCCTGGTTCCCGGTGATCGATTTCGATCGGTGCACCAACTGCATGCAGTGCCTGACGTTCTGTCTCTTCGACGTCTATGGCGTGGACACGGAACAAAAAATCACCGTGCAGAACCAGGACAACTGCAAGACGGACTGCCCGGCGTGCTCGCGTGTCTGTCCTGAGGTCGCCATTCTCTTCCCCAAGTACGCGAAGGGGCCGATCAACGGCGACGAGGTGCGGGACCAGGACATCCAACGCGAGGCGATGAAGGTCGACATCTCGACACTGCTCGGCGGGGACCTGTACGGATCGCTCCGCACGCGGCAGAGCGAAGCGCGGAAGCGGTTCTCGACCGAGCGAGATGAATCGAAAGCGCTCCTGGAGCGGAAACGGTGCCTGGGCAAGCTGAAGAAGGAGCTCGATATTCCAGACGAAGTCCTGATGACCCTCCCGTCGGCGGACGATATCGAAGAGCGCGCCGCCCGGGCCAGGACAAAGCTTGCCAAACGGCAGGCCCGCTCCCAGACCGTGAAGGATGCACGGCCCGCTCCCTCTGAAGCAGAGTGGGGGATTTAACGGGTGCTCCAGACGTCAGCAGTCAGGAGACAGGAGTCAGAAGGAAACCGGGGGGCTTCGCCGGTTTCTACTTCAATGCCATGTTGACAGCGACCGTGGGTCTCGGGTACCGGACACTGCGCTCGACCGATGCGCGTGTCCTCTGGAAGTTCGCCTACAATTGCGGCTACAAAGGCATCCGGTCGGTCCAGCGCTTCAAGAAGCGCCTCCGGCAAGGGATCACGTTCCCGCCGTTCCTCTATATCTCCATCACCAACGGTTGCAATCTCCGGTGCCAGGGGTGCTGGGTCGACGTGGACAAGCCGCAGCACCTGATCAGCTTCGACGACATGAACACGCTGATCAACAACGCCAAGCAGCACGGGAACAGCTTCTTCGGCATCCTGGGCGGCGAACCGTTCATGCATCCGGATCTGATCCGGATCCTGAAGGCGCACCCGGACTGCTACTTCCAGATCTTCACGAACGGCCATCCCATCACGAACGCGATGGCCCGCCAGCTGCGGGAAGCGGGCAACGCGACACCGCTCATCAGCGTGGAGGGGACCGCGTCGATCAGCGACACTCGCCGCGGTCGGACGGGCGTCCTCAACCATACGCTCGAAGGCATCCGGGCCAGCGTCCGGAACCGGCTGATCACCGGTGTGGCGACGAGTGTCTGTCAGAGCAACATCGACGATCTCGTGCGGGAAGAGTGGATCGACGAGCTGATCAAGATGGGTGTGCACTACTGCTGGTTCCACACCTACCGAGTCGTCGGGCCCGTGTCGAATCCGCAGCTGGCGCTGACGCCGGAGCAGGTGCTGAAGGTCCGCCGGTTCGTCATGGACATGCGGAACCGCAAACCGATCGGGCTCATCGACGCCTACTGGGACGACAAGGGACAGGCGCTCTGTCCCGCGGCCACCGGTATCAGCCACCACATCAGTCCGTTTGGAGACGTGGAACCGTGCCCGATCATCCAGTTCGCCACTGAGAAGATTCAGGACAACGACGGCGACATCTACAAGACCATGACCGAGTCGCCGTTGCTGCAGGATTTCCGCCGGACGGCCGCGAACGCGACGCGCGGATGCATCGTGCTGGAGCGGCCCGACCTGCTGAAACAGATCGTCGAGCGGCACGGCGCCCAGGACACCACGATCCGCAAGACGGCGATGGCCGAGTTGAACGACCTGCGGTCGCGACCCAGCCAGCACAATCCGGGCAATGAGATCCCGGAGGAGAACTGGGTCTATCGTTTCGCGAAGAAACACTGGTTTTTCGGATTTGGCGCGTATTCTTAGAAGTATGGACGACCGTCGATGATCCAGGACACCCCGGACAAACTGGAGAAGCACGTGTTCCCGCTGCAGCTGCCCGTCCAGGTCCCGAGGCAGCAGTACCGCCCGGCGCAGTCGAACATCCCCGATGACAAGCACGTACGGGTCCAGCTGAAGAAACTCACCGAAGACTATGTCGCGACGGTCGGCGCGGTGCCGCCGCTCACGATGGCCGAGCTGCTGGAGCACACGGGCGCGGTCCTCCAGGAGGCCGGCCTCGACCCGATCTACAAGGACTACATCGCCATCCTGATCAGCAACGCCGCCTGGCGCGACTCGCTTGCGCGGATTCCGTACCACCGGCGGCTGCTGCTCATCCCGAAGTGTCTGCGGGTGGAGGATCGGTGCCCAGCCCCGTTCGACGAGTTCGGCCTGTTGTGCAAGGAGTGCGGCCTCTGCTCCATCCAGGACCTGACCGTCGAAGCCGAGCGTCTGGGCTACGCGGTGTTGGTGGCGGAGGGGTCGGCGATTGTCCGGTCGATGATCGAGACCGGCAAGATCGAAGCGATCGTGGGGGTCAGCTGCATCAACGTGCTGGAGAAATGCTTCCCGCACATGGAGGCGGCCGCGGTCCCGAGCGTCGCGATTCCGCTGCTGCAGGACGACTGCATCAACACGACGGTGGACCTCGACTGGGTCTGGGACGTGATCCACCTGACCTCCGACGACAAGACCTACCGCCTGGACCTCGACGACCTCAAGACCGAGGTACGCGGATGGTTCGCCAGGGCGTCACTCGACACGATCATGGGCGAGGCCGGGGACGATGACGAGACCGCGCAGATCGCGCGGGACTGGCTGGCCACAGGCGGCAAGCGCTGGCGTCCCTACCTCGCTACCTGTACCTACATGGCGCTCGAGAGCGACCGTCGGGACGGCAAGCCCGAGCTGACGGCGGACATGAAGAAGGCGGCCGTCGCGGTCGAGTGCTTCCACAAGGCGTCCTTGATTCACGACGACATCGAGGATGGCGACGAGCAGCGCTATGAGCGCCCTGCGCTGCACACCGTCGTCGGCGTGCCGGTCGCGCTGAACATCGGCGACTTCCTGCTGGGCGAAGGCTATCGACTGCTCGGCGAGCTGGGCCGGCCGGACATGACGGCGGTCGCCGCCGAGGGGCACGTGACGCTCTGTCGCGGCCAGGGCCGCGAGCTGCTGTGGACGCGACACCCCGAGCCCCTGCCCTCGATGCAGGTCCTGGAGATCTTCCGACAGAAAACGGCGGCCGCCTTCGAAGTGGCGCTGCGCCTGGGCGCAATTCTCGGCGGCGCGGACGAGCAGACGCACGACGTGCTCTCGACGTACAGCGAGTCACTCGGCATCGGCTATCAGATCAAGGACGATCTCGAGGACTTCACGGGCGAAGGCGACTCCAACGACCTGGAGCACGTGCGCCTGTCGCTGATTCTCGCCATCGCGCACAAGCGCGCCCAGGGTGCCGAGAAGGAACGGATCGCGTCCTTCATCCGGTCGAGCGCGCCCGGGTGCCTGGACGAGGTGCGCCGCATCGTGACGGAGCGGGGCGTGCTCGACAAGGCCGAGGACCTCCTCGAAGCCTACAAGGAGGAGGCGATCCGGTCGCTCCGCTTCCTGTCGAGCCCGACCCTCAAGGGCCTGATGCGCCGCATCGTCAGCAAGATCTTCGGCGAGAACCTCATCGAGGGCTACTGCAGTGAGTTTGAGGCTCGAAATGCTGCAGGTCGCGCGACTGGCGCCGACGCTGCTCCAGGAAGCCGCTGATCCGGTCGCCGAGTTTTTCCTGTCCCGGTTCAACGATGATGGCGCGGCGACGGACCGCGCGGGGCACAGCGACCTCTACTACACCGTCTTCGCCCTGGAGGGACTGATCGCCCTGCAGCGCGAGCTCCCGCCCCGCGTACGGCTGTTCCTGGAGCGTGTCGGAGACGGAACCGACCTGGATTTGGTGCATCTGTGCTGCCTCGCCCGGTGCTGGGCGGCGCTGAAGCAGCCGGCCCCCCCGACCCTGGCGGGACGGATCGACGCGCTGTGGAACCGCGACAGCGTCTATCACAGCTTTCTCGCGTGGGGTGCGCTGCAGGATCTGGGGCGGGAGCCGGAACCGTTTCCTTTCCGGGACGGATCGCTGGCCACCACGACGCCGACGACCGCCGCGGGGGTGACGCTGCTGCGGCAGATGCAGGCGGCGGTGCCCCAGGACGCCGTGCGCTATCTCTTGGCGCGGGCGCATCCGGAGGGCGGATTCGTGGCGACGGAGGGCGCACCGATGCCGGACCTGCTGTCCACGGCGACCGCGCTGCACGCGCTATCCGGGCAGCACGTCTCGGTCGCGCACCTGAAGAACAAGACGCTCGATTTTCTCGATACGCTCTGGACCGGCGCGGCGTTCTGCGGAAACTGGGCGGATGATGAGCCGGACTGCGAATACACCTACTATGCGCTCCTCGCGATGGGGCATCTCAGCCTTGCGTGAGCGCCTGCTCGCCGAGCGCACATCCGCCGGACACTGGGAGGGCGAGCTGTCGTCGAGCGCACTCTCGACGGCAACGGCCGTCTGCGCGCTGTCGCTCGTCGGCGGGAACGATGTGCTGGTGCGCGACGGCGTACGCTGGCTGATGGAGGATCAGAATGCGGACGGTGGGTTCGGCGATGCCGCAGGCTGTCCGAGCAACATCAGCACCACGACGCTCGCGTGGGCAACACTCTCCATGCACGGCTCGTCGGCCGTCGCCCGCGCTGAAGCCTGGCTCACGAAGCGCGTCGGGGAGCTGACGGCTGAGTCGATGGCGAAGGCCATCAATGACGCCTATGGAGAAGACCGGACCTTCTCGATACCGATCCTGACCCACTGCGCGCTGGCCGGCAGGCTCGGGTGGGAACAGATCGCGGCGCTCCCTTTCGAGCTCGCGGCGCTGCCCCAGTCGTGGTTCAAGCGGGTGGGGCTGCCGGTCGTCAGCTACGCGCTCCCGGCGCTGATCGCGATCGGGCAGGCGCAGCATCATCATCATCCGACCAGGCACCCACTGAGCCGTCTGCTGCGCAGGGTGACGCAGCGGAGGACACTGCGCGTCCTGGAATCGATCCAGCCCGAATCGGGCGGCTTCCTGGAAGCCACGCCGCTGACGAGTTTCGTGACGATGAGCCTCGCCGGCAGCGGCTTCAGAGATCATCCGGTCACGCGGAAGGGCGTCGAGTTTCTCACCGAGTCCGTTCGTGACGATGGCAGCTGGCCGATCGACACCAATCTCTCGACCTGGGTGACCACGCTGTCGATCAATGCGCTGGGCGCGGATGCGTTCTCTGCGGAGGAACGGAGCCACCTGCGGAGCTGGCTGCTCGATCAGCAGTACACGGTCGTGCATCCGTACACGCAGTCCGCGCCGGGCGGTTGGGCGTGGACCGATCTCACTGGCGGCGTTCCCGACGGCGATGACACGTCTGGTGCGCTCCTGGCGCTGTGCGCCCTCGGCGACGACCCGGAGATCCGGACGGCCGCGACGGCGGGTGTGAAGTGGCTGATCGACGTGCAGAACTCGGACGGCGGCATCCCGACGTTCTGCCGGGGTTGGGGAACGCTGCCGTTCGATCGGAGCAGCCCCGATCTCACGGCGCACGCGCTGAGAGCCTGGCAGGCATGGCGCACCGTCGATCCCCGCATCGACGGCGCGATGGAACGCGCGGTGCGGTATCTCCTGCGATCCCAGCAAGGGGACGGCTCCTGGATCCCCCTCTGGTTCGGGAATCCGTGGACCGCGGACCAGACCAACCCGGTTTACGGCACGGCACGAGTGCTCCAGTGCGGCGACCTGCTCCCTCACCAGGCGCGGCAACGTGGACAACAGTTCCTGTACTCCGTCCAACAGGAGGACGGCAGCTTCGGCCCGATCGAAGACACCGCGCTTGCCGTCGCCGCGCTCGGAGACGCACGCGGGAGGCGCTGGCTCGAAGAACGAGCCGACTTCGAGCCGTCGCCAATCGGACTCTACTTCGCGAAACTCTGGTACTCGGAGAAGCTCTATCCGCTGATCTTCACGGTCGCGGCCCTCGCAGCCTGTGGTGAGACCCCGCGTTGCGCTGAATAGAATGATCTATCTCGATCACAACGCTACGACGCCCGTCGACCCACGCGTCCTCGACGCGATGATGCCGTTCTTCACGGAGCACTTCGGGAATCCCGCAAGCCGCCATCATGTCCTGGGGTGCGACGCCGCGAAGACCGTCGAGACGGCGCGCGAACAGGTCGCGTCCGTGATCGGGGCCGATCCGCGCGAGATCATCTGGACGAGCGGCGCGACGGAGTCCGACAACCTCGCGCTGCAGGGAGTTGCCCAGTCTCCTGTCTACAAGAAGAGACACATCGTCACGGTCGCGACGGAACACCGCGCCGTCCTCGACCCGTGCGAGGTGCTCGAAACGCGAGGGTTCAGGGTCACCTACCTCGGGGTCGATTCCGACGGCTGTCTCGATCTGGATCGGCTGACGAAGGCGATCACGGACCAGACGCTGATGGTCTCGGTCATGCACGCCAACAACGAGATCGGCGTGCTCCATCCAATTGCGGACATCGGCGCGCTCTGCAAGGACCGTGGGGTGCTGTTCCACACGGATGCGACACAGTCGTTCGGCAAGGAACCGATCGACGTGCACGCAATGGGGATCGACCTACTGAGCGCAAGCGCGCACAAGATGCACGGACCAAAGGGGGTCGGCATGCTGTATGTCCGCCGCCGGGACCCCCGTGTGCGCTGCGCGGCGCTGCTGCACGGGGGAGGGCATGAGCGGGGTCTGCGATCGGGGACGCTCAACGTGCCGGGCATCGTCGGCATGGGCGCCGCCGCGACACTTCGGGCGGACGACGGAGTGCGGGCGTTGCGAGACCGGCTGGAAACCGGGATTCTCTCCGGCCTGGACGGGGTCGAGATCAACGGCCACCCCACACAGCGGCTGGCCAACACGACGAATCTGAGCTTCGACGGCGTGGACGGCGCGAAGCTGATGAAGGCGATGCCTGAGGTCGCGGTGTCCTCGAGCTCCGCTTGCACGAGCGCGCTGCTCCAGCCGAGCTACGTGCTGGGCGCCCTGGGCTGCCACGAGGCGCGAATCCGGGGGAGCGTGCGGTTCTCCCTCGGCCGATTCAACACCGCCGAGGAGATCGACATCGCCACGGCACAGGTCGTGGAGTCGGTACGGGCGCTGCGGACGGCGAGACCGACATGACCTGACGTCGTCGCGATCCACGCGCCAGAGCTCTGTGCCGGTCGCTGTGTCGAGGACCACGAGGAATGAATCGCCGTCATGGTCGAACGTGACGGTCAATCGATCGTCCTGCCGCACGAGTGGCGTGCCTTCACCACACGGAAGACACGTGCTCATCCGACCCGGATCGTGCTGCCAGATAGGCGTGCCGTCGAGATCGTAGCGACGGCGGCCGCGTGAACCGAAATAGGTGAAGACATGCTCACCATCGCTCACGGGCGAGTTCGACGCCACGCTACCATACGGGGGAGGAAACCCTGCGTGGGGTGTCGCGTCGACCGCGGTCCGCTCCCACACCACGTCACCCCTGGACGTTCACCATCGACTGCGAGCCCCGGGCTCGGCGCGAACGACACCGAGTGTCATCGACCCCGCATTGCGACTATGCTCCCAGTGTGGAGAGAGACATTCGAGAAGGAACAGCAACCATGACACAGCTCACCGTGGTCGGACTGGTCGCGGGCATCGTCGGCGCCGTTCTCCTGCCCTCGCTCGCGTCGGCTCACGAACGCAAGGAGATCGCCGGCTTGGTGGTGGTGTTCGGAGCCGAGCCCGAGCCCGCCCTCACCGGCGAGATTGAGCACCTCCGCTGGCGATTTCAGCCCACCGACTCCGACGAGCCGTTTGAGGATCTGGAAGACGCCACGGTGGTGATCACTCGAGATGGCACAGAGTACGGACCCTTCGACGCGAGAAGAGCCCGGCGAGACCCTGGCCTGCTCCAGACGCGGCATATCTTCACGGTTCCCGGTGAGTACGAGGCCGTCCTGACCTTCAAGAAGAAGGGCAGTTCCGAGGTGCATTCCATCACCTTCGCGTATCGCATCCGCGATCGTCGTGACATCGAGATCCCGTAGACGCTGACCCGACGGCTGGCCAGGACCCTCCGGCTCCCCACGTGATGTCGCGGGTGGCCGAGGCGAGTCGCCAGCACGGGTCGGCCACACGTCGTATGGTATCGGAGACGGATGAAGCGACACCCCAGCCTGATCCCGCTCTCGCACGATCACCACGACGCGCTCGTGGTAGCACAGGGACTCATCCTGGGCCGGTCAAAGGCGCCGCGGTCGGACTGGCCGACCGCCCGGCGGGCGCAGGTGGACCGGGTGGTCGCCTTCTTCGCCCAGACGTTATGGTCGCACTTCGAGGTCGAGGAGGCGCATCTCTTCCCGGCGGTGATCGCGCATCTGCCCGGTGCAGCCGACCTGGTCGGTCAGCTGCTCGACGAACACGATGCGATGCGGACGCGGATTCGCGACCTGGAGCGGGACCCCACGACGGATCTCGACGTCCGGCTGCCCTCCCTGGGTCGCCTGCTCGACGCGCACGTCCGGCGGGAAGAACGGGTGCTGTTCGCAACGATGCAGCGGGAGATGGACCCGGCCGATCTGGAGAGCCTCGGCACGCGACTCAGGCGTCGGGCACCCGATGGCGCGTCGTGCCGGCTGAGCAGTACCGTCGCGAACACTCGAGCGGACACCCGATAGGTTGCTGGCGAATCGTTCGGCGACACCCTCTCGTGGTCGACGCACACCGGGCCGGCGATCTTGGCGGTCTCCGGGAGGGGCATGGGGTCGCACCACGCCACGTCGTCGTGGATCTGTTCGCCTTGACAGTGTCCAACCGGGCGCCGGCAACCGTGTCCGCGACCGTCTGACTCGGGACACTATAGTTCGCGCTCGGCCACCCGACGCGAGACGCTCGTCAGCTCGCGCTCCACCGTGTCGAGCCGCCGCCAGATAGACCAGAGATAGTCGACCGCGTCGACATCCAGCTGCTTCATCAGCCGGATGGCCAGCACGCGCAGCCGCCGGCCCATCTCCTCGAAGTCACCGTCCGACACCTTCCCCATCGCCCGGTCGAACTCGAGCTCCTTGAGGGAGCGCAGCACCAGCGTCTTCTCGCGCTCCACCGCCGCGCGGCTACGCGATCCGACCATGACGGTCGTCTCCACGAACTCCTTCTGGGTCAGGGGGAGGATCGCGCGATAGGCCGCCAGTCCGACGAGGCTCGCCGCGCCGACTGCCAGCATCAGCAGGACCGTGCCAACCGGGTCGGACGGTCTGGCCACCAGCATGGCGATCGTCGCTGCGACGAGCGCGGCCAGGACGAACAGGTGCCAGGGACGGAACGCGGCGCTGTCAGTCGAGGTTCCGGAGCTCATCATCCAGACGGGCCTCGAGCTGCGCGGTGTCGCTGCCTGGCTCCGCCGGGCTGGTCGCGCGCTCCGGCTCCTGGCCAACCCGCGTCCACCGAACGAGCGCGCCCAGCGCCACCGCGCCGAGCGCATACGGGAAGAACCAGGCCAGCCGGTTGAAGCCTTCGTTGAGCGGCGCCGCGAGTGGCTCCTGGCTGCCGTGCGTGTCGATGTAGAACCGCAGCACCTCATCGCGGGTCAACCCCTCGGCGACCAGACCCCGGATCTCTCCGCGCAGCCTGACAGCCTCGACACACATGCACTCCGCCACGAGCTTCTTCCCACAGCCGGGGCCGTCGCACATACAGACCAGCGACCGGCGCAAGTCGAGCTCGAGCGGGGTCGCCTCGTTGGCCTCTTGCAGCGCGCCCTCGAGCGGCTGGGCGAACACCGCCACCGGCCCCAGGAGCGTCAGGGCCGCCGCCAGCAGCACGACGGACGCGGTCGCCGCCCCCTGCGGCGCGGCGGCCCCGGCATAGGCGAACGCGCTCTCCGGCAACAGGGCGATCCCGGTGCCCAGCGCCAGCACCGCGAACCCGAACCAGATCCAGTTCACCAGCGGATTGACCGTCAGCTGAAAGCTCGCCGCCTGGTCGGACATCTCGTAGCCGGCGAGCACGACGTAGAGATCCTCGGCGACGGTGCGCCGCAGGGCGACCTCCGTCGTCGGTTCCGTCTCGTGTTTGAAGAAGAACCAGCGCGCCGGATACAGCTGGTCGACCACCTCGCCCTCGACCAGCACGGTCATGTGCGCCGTGATCATCTGCTTCCGCGCGTCGGAGTTCTCGCTCAGCCGGTCGTACCGCACCGTGTACCGGCCGATCTCGGTCGCCTCCCCCGGGCGCAGCAACACCTGCGCGTCGCGCTTGTAGCCGGACCCGGCGAACCCGAGAAACATCAGGACGATCCCGACGTGCACGATATAGCCGCCATAGCGCCGGCGTGACCGCGCCACCAGGCCGACGATCGCGGTGACGATGTCGGTGCCGGTCGCCTCACGCCGGACGACGGCGCCGCGCACGAACTCCTGCCCGATGGTGCCGCACACGAACGCGCACAACCCGAAGCACAGCCCGGACACCCAGACCCGGAACCCGGCCGCATACAGGCCGCCCATCGTCGCCGCGGCCAGCACGACCGGCCAGGTGAACTGATAGCGGAGGTTCGACGGCGTCGACTTACGCCACGCCAGCAACGGGCCGACCCCGGTCAGGGTCAGCAGGATGAGCCCGATCGGCAACATCCATGTGGTGTAGAACGGCGGCCCGACCGTGAGCCGCGCGCCGGTCACCACCTCGCTCAGCGTGGGGAACATCGTGGCGAACAGCACGAACACCGCGGAGAACAGCAGAATCCAGTTGTTCACCAGAAAGGCCGCTTCACGCGACACCCACGACTCCAGCTCGTTGCGCGCCCGCAGCAACGGCAGCCGGTAGATGACCAGCCCGAAGCTGGCTACCAGCAGCACCACCATGAAGATCGTGAACATCCAGGCCAGCGCCATATCCTGCCCGAAGGCGTGTATCGACTGCACGATCCCGGAGCGGGTCATGAACGTCCCGAAGATCGTCAGGAAGAACGTCATGATCACGAGCGTCATGTTCCAGACCCGCAGCATGCTCCGGCGTTCCTGCACCATGACCGAGTGCAGAAACGCGGTCGCCGTGAACCACGGCAGCAGTGCGGCATTCTCCACCGGGTCCCAGCCCCAGTAGCCGCCCCAGCCCAGCTCTTCGTAGGCCCACATCATGCCGAGCGTCAACCCGAGCGTCAGAAACAGCCACGACATCATGGTCCACCGGCGGACGGCCCGCAGCCACGAGTCGTCCAGGTGCCCCGTGATCAACGCCGCCATCCCGAACGCGAACGGGATCGTCATGCCCACGAACCCGATGTAGAGCGACGGCGGGTGAATCGCCATGTAAAAGTTCTGGAGCAGCGGGTTCAGCCCCCGCCCGTCGACCGGCGCCTCGAGGAGATAGGTGGCAAAGGGATTCTTGTGCACGATCATCAGGAACAAGAAGAACATCTGCACGACCGCGATGACCGCGACGACATACGGAATCAGCTCGCGCTGGCGCTCCCGGTTCGAGTAGACCGCCGCGGCCCCGAAGATCGCCAGCAGGGTCACCCAGAACATGATGGAGCCGTCGAGTCCGCCCCAGTAGGAGGTGAGCTTGTAGAACAACGGCTGCGCCGAATCCGAGTAGTGGTCGATGTACCGGATGGAAAAGTCTTCGGTGACGAAGGCGTGGACGATGATCGCCGACGCCAGCAGCATGAGCGCCGTGACGAGGTAGAAGGCGCCGATGCCGCTTTCGATCAACCGGGGGGAGCGCCGGCGCGCGCCCGCCACCGAGACGGCAGCGGCATAGCTGCACGCGACGAACGCCGCCAGCAGTGTGAGGTAACCCAGGGATGCCATCGTGTTCGACCTCGACGTAACGAGGCTCCGCCTCGTTACCAGTTACTGGACGCCGCGGAGCCCAGGGTGGGCTTGGGCTCATATTTCGATGGGCACTTGGCCATCACGCCGTTGGGCGCCACCGTGAAACCGTGGGGACCGAGCTGGCCCGAGATGACCACCTCCGAGCCGTCTTGAAAGGTGTCGGGCACGAGACCGGTGTACTCGGCGTCGATCACGGCACCGTTGTGCTCGACCTGGAACCGGACTTCCAGCGTGTCCGGCTTCCACAGCCGTGATCCCTCGACCACGAACCCGTGCACCTGCAGCTTCTTGCCGTACCACGCGTCCGGCTCGGCCATCACTTCATCGACATGCATGTAGTACTCGGTGCCCTCGGCGAGGGTCCCCCAGAGCAGACCGCCGAACGCCAACGTCATCACAACTGCCGTCAGACCAACCCGGAACCGCCTGGATCGCATGACTCATCCTCCTCTTGGTTTGTCCTCCGCTCGACCGTCACCACGTGTCCACTGGCAGGGCAGCTGTGTCTCTCACGAGACTCGTAAGGCGGTTATCGGGTCGACCGCCGAGACACGGCGGGCGGGCAGATAGATCGCCACCAG
This sequence comes from Acidobacteriota bacterium, assembly GCA_022562495.1. Taxonomy (GTDB): domain Bacteria; phylum Acidobacteriota; class Vicinamibacteria; order Vicinamibacterales; family UBA8438; genus NP936. The sequence continues at coordinate 13,529 of JADFPE010000010.1, read as the reverse complement.
CAACGCCGCCGAGACCGTGACGACGACCGCGCCGATTGCCACCGGGTCGGTCGGGTCGATCCCGTAGAATTGGGCCCGGAACACCCGCGCGCACGCGACGGCTGCCGCCAACCCAGCCGTCAGCCCGACCACCCCGCTTCGCCAGGCCCGCCCGAGCACAAGCGCCAGCAGCGACCCGGTCCGCGCTCCGAGGGCGATCCGGATCGCGAGTTCCGTCGTCCGTTGGTTCACGGCGTGGGCCACGACGCCGTAGATGGCGATGGCGGCAAGCCCAAGCGAGACGAGTGAGAAAGCACCAACCAGGACAAGGGTGAGTCGTGGCTGGGCGATCGATGCCGCGACCCGCTGATCCATCGTTCGAATGTCGTAGACCGGCACGCGCGGGTCGAGCGACGCTGCGGCGTGCCGCACCGTTTCGACCAGGGCGGTCGGGTCGGCCGTGGTGCGAATCAACACCATGATCGTGGCCATCGAGCCGATGCCGGTATTGGGTCCGGCCTGGGCGACTGGGTGCAGCATCTCGGTGTCGAACTCGTCGATGAGGCTCAGCTGTTTCGCGTTCCCGGCGACCCCGACGATCTCGAGCCACCGGCCGTTCCGGTGGGGTGTCCAGTGCATCCGCATGCGCCGGCCTACCGGGTCGCGACCGTGCCAGAACCGCTCGGCCAGTTGCTGATTAATGATGACGACGCCCGGAGCACCAGCCCGATCGGACTCGCGGAAACCACGGCCACCGAGGATCGGCACGCCCAGGACGTCGAAGTAGCCCGGTGTCACCATCCGCTGGGTCGCGTGCTGATACTGCGCGCTGTCCCGCGCTCCGCTCTCGAGCGCGGACGGCCGCCCCTCGATGTCGAAGACCGTGTCGCCCGGATGGTCGGCGAGCGGCACCGCGTTGGCGGCGGCGACCCCCGTCACCCCAGGCAGCTCCTCGAACCGCTCGACCAATCTCTTCCGGAACGTGCCGCTGCTCTCTCCCGCGGCAAACCCCTCCGGCGGCGCGACCCTCAAGGTAAGCAGGTGGCTCGGGTCGAAGCCGGGATCGATCTGCAGCATGGTGCCGAAGCTGCGCAGCAACAGACCGGCTGCGACGATCAGCACGACCGCCAGGGCGATCTGGCCGGTCACGAGCACCTCACGTCCGAGCGACTCGCGACGTATGTCACCGCGCTGGAGACCGGTCTCGAGCGACGGAGAGAGGTCGCTGCGCAGGGCGGAGGCCGCCGACACCACGCCGAGCACCAGCGCCGTCAACGCGCCGATGACTCCGATGAACGACAGGGCCCACCAGTCCAGACCGATGCCGTCCAGTCGCGGGAGATCAGCCGGCGCCAGCCGCGGCAGGATCGCGAGGAGGAGTGCGGCCACCGCCGTCCCCAGCACGGTCGCCCCCCCAGCGAGCAGCACACTCTCGGTCAGGAGCTGCCGTGACACGCTCCAGCGTCCCGCGCCCAGCGCGGCCCGGACCGCGAGCTCCCGGCGCCGACCGTGCCCCCGACTCAAGAGCATCCCGCCGACGTTCGCCGTTGTGATCAGCACCACCAGGCTCACCGCACCGATCAGCATGAGCAACGCCGGGCGGACCTCCCCGGTCAGCCGGTCGAGCACCGGTGACACCGTGAGCGAGACCTCGACGTTGTCGGGAAAATAGGCGGGCCGGGCTCGCCCGATCCGGTCCAGCAGGAGGTCCGACTCGGTCTGTGCGCGGGCCAGGTCGGCGCCCGGAGCCAGCCGGCCGATGGCGGTCAGGTAGTGATTTCCCCAGTTGAGATCGGCGCGATTGAGCACCAGGGGAGCCCACACCTCGACGTCGCCCGGCGACAGGAGATCGCGCGGTGCGAAGAAGCCCTCCGGCAGCACACCAACGATGGGAGCGACCACGCCGTCGAGCGTGAGCGGTCGACCGAGCACCCCGGGATCAGCGCCAAAGCGGCGCACCCAGGTCCGATGACCGAGCAGGTAGCCTCCGCCGTTCGCACCGGTGCGTCTGGCTTCGGGCGCCACATACCGACCCAGCGACGGCGTCACGCCGAGCACCGGCAGGAACGACGCGGTCATCCGACCGACGCGGATGCGCTCGGGTCGTTCCTCGCTGGTCAGCGTCATCTCCTGGACGTAGAACGCCCCCACGCCCGACAACCGACGGCTCTGGTGCTCGATGGTGACGTATTGTCCGGGTGAGATCCCGAATCGGTCGGGACCGATGCCGAGCTCGAACTGGACGAGGCGATCCGGGTCCTCATAGGGCAACGGTGTGAACAGCACCCCGTGGGCGAGCGTGAACACCGCCGTGGCCGAACCGAGGCCGAGCGCCAGCGTCAGCACGGCTAGGGTCGTGACACCAGGACTCCTGCGCACCGAGCGCCAGGCATCGCGCAGGTCCCGCCCGACCGCATCGACCAGCGATTCCCACCCGACGTCCCGGACCTGGTCCTTCACGACCTCCAGGTTGCCCATCTCGAGACGGGCGGCCCGTCGAGCCTCGGCCCGGGACATCCGTGCCGCCATCTTCTGCTCGACGGCCATCTCAAAATGCGCGCGCAGCTCGTCGTCCAGCTCCCGTTCCACCGCACGCCTGGCGAACAGCGCCCGACACCCGCCGGTCAGCCGGCTCAGCCACACCGTCACAGCTCACTCCGGGAAGCCCGCAGCACCCTGGCGATCGCCGCGCTCTGGGTTTCCCACTCACGGGTCTCGCGCTCGAGCGTCGCCCGTCCCCGTCTGGTCAACGAGTAGTACTTCGCGCGGCGATTGTTCTCGGTGGCCCGCCACTCACCCGTGATCAGACCGTCGCGCTCCAGACGCCGGAACGCCGGAAACAACGAGCCGGCGTTGACGTCGAGCACACCCCGACTGATCTGGTGCAGACGCAGGCCGATGCCGTACCCATGAAGCGGTTCCAGGTCCAGGGTCTTCAGGATCAGCATGTCCAGAGTGCCCTGGACGACGCCGCTCGGCTTTTCTCGTACGGGCATCTCGTCGGTCCTCAGTCATCTAGATTAACTAGAGGATAACGATACACCGCTTCTCTAGATTGTCAAGAGGACAGAAACGCCGTCGCCCTCTGCCGTGGGGGCACTGTCACGTTGAGGATGAACGGACAGGCTCCACCGATGAAGGATGTAGAGGACCTGCTGACCCTGCGGGGTGCCGCGGTGACCTACGAGGCGGGTCGGCAGTGGTGTGGCGACACCGGTCCAGCGAGCTGCGGGATGGGAGTTTCAGAAAAAAGGCGCGGGAGCCGCCTGATGACGGGCGCCGACCACGGCTACACCCACTCCGGCGGCGGCGTAATGGCGTCCGCCGGCGTGGCCCCAGGGTCAGGTCGGCCTGTGCCTTCCAACCGGCTGATCGCGCGGACCGTCATGTCGTGGTCGCACAGAATCTGGCACGACAGCCGCACGCCGGTCAGACCGCGCTCGCTGAGGCGCTCTTTCTCAGCCGCCGTCATCGTGGAGGGCTCTCCGTCGACGAACTCGACGCGGCATGTGGTACAGCGCGCGTTGCCGCCACAGGCGTGCATGATGTCGACGCCGGCATCTTGCTCGACGGCAAGCACCAAGCGTTTCTGCGCGGGGACGTCAAACGTTCCGTATCCTTCGACCGTCAGCTGGGACATGTGCATATTCTACGGCACCACTCCTCATCGATGTCAGTGTCGCACGTCACGACCTCGTGGTCGCAGGACCCGAAGTGACCTGCCCTGGTTCCCACACGAAGCGTGGCGGCGAACGCAGCCAACGGCACTCGGCGCGTCCCGACACTCGCGGAGGGGCTGTGGTGTGACGGCACGGTACACGGCACTGGGCGTACGTCAGTCCGCGAATACGGAAACGTCCGCATCGTCGATCGTGTCCTGGTCATCGAATGCACCACCCAACACTCAGATGTCGGTCAGATGCTGTCACTCGCCTGTACTGTCGCCGATGCTCTCCACCGGCACATCCAGCTTGTGCAGCAGCGTCAGATACAGATTTATCAGCGGAGTCTGGTCCGAGTACCGGATGTGGCGGCCCCCGTGGAGCCGGCCTGCTCCCCCGCCGGCCAAGAGGATCGGCAGGTGCTGGATGTTATGAAGGTTGCTGTTGCCATGCCGCTCCCATACAGGATCATCACCTGGTCCAGAAGCGAGCCATCGCCGTCCGGCGTCGCGCGCAGCTTCTGGAGGGAGTACGACAACAACCCTGCGTGATAAGGGGCGCGCGCTACGGCAAGGCAAACGCCAGGACGGTATTCGATGCGATCACGGCGACATACTGCGTGCCATTGACTTCATATGTCATCGGGCTCGAACGAATCGTGCGTCCCGCGTCGTAGTGGAAGACCTGCGCTCCCGTTTCGGCGTGAAACGCGTAGAAGCCGCCGTCCTCGGTCCCCTGGAAGACGAGATCGCCCGCGGTGGTCAGGCTACCGCTCGAGGCGCCGAAGGTGAGCGCCGGCAGGACCTGCTGCCACACGTCCTCTCCGCTGGCCGGCTCGTAGGCCGTCAGCGTCATCGTCGGCGGGTAGGCCGGGATCCGGTCGATCTCGGTGAAGTTCTTCGCATGGCCACCGCCTTCCCCCAGCTTCAGACTGTCGCCGAGCGGCTTGACGAGGAGTGACACACCGGCGTTCTTGCCGGTGACGTAGAGCAGGCCGGTACGCGGGCTGAAAGAGGGCGAGCCGAAGCTCGAGCCCCCATGCGCCACGATGTAGTGCTCGTCGGTCGAGTAGGGTGTGTACATCTGTCGCGCCTGCGCCTGCAGCTCCGGGTCGTCGAGATCCAGATAGGTGGCGCAGAACGGCGTCAGCGGCACGCCGCGGGCGTTGTACGGGATCGGCTGGGTCGGATAGACCACCTCGCCCGGCACGTTCGTCTCGGTGGGGACGAGCGTCTCGACCATCGGGTTGATCGGCTCGCCCGTCTCGCGATGCCAGAGGTAGAGCAGGCAGTTCTTGCCGGCCGCGCCCACCCCCTTGATGGTCTCGCCGTTGCGCGTGACATCGAAGAGCACCGGACCGGTGATGTTGTCCCAGTCCCAGAGGTCGTGATGGATCGACTGGAAGTACCACCTGAGCGCACCGGTCTCCAGGTCCAACGCGATCGTCGAGTTGGTGAACAGATTCGCCCCAGGCCGGGCGGAGCCGTCGTACGGGGGGTTCGGATTGGCGGTGTTGAAAAAGAGCAGGCCCAGGTCGACGTCGATCGCCGGCTGGGTCCAGATGCCGGCCCCCACCCGCTTGCCGTCGCCCCACGTCGGGTCCGCATGCGCCCAGCCCTCGTCCTGCGGGCCCTGCGGGATCGTGTTGAACACCCACTTGATCTCTCCGGTGGTGGCGTCGACGGCCACCACGAGCCCGCCGGGGATGTTCCCCTCGGAGATCGCGGAGGCGGCATAGAGCGTGTTGTCGTGATACGCCGGCGAGCTGTTCATCCGGTAGTTCAGCGAAGAGGCGTCGAAGCCTGGCGGATACAGGTCCGGGTACTTGGTCTCCAGCGCCAGGCCGAAAATCGGAAGGACGCCGCCGTCACCGAAGCTCTCGACCAGCTCCCCGGTCTTCGCATCGGCCGCCACGAGCTTGTCGCCGTGGTAGGAATAAATCGTGCCGCGGGCATACAGCGGTCCGCGCACGACCCCACCGCTGACGCCATCGACCTCCAGCGTCCACACCGCTTCCCCGGTCACCGCGTTGATGGCGAGCACCGTCGCGCCGGAGTGAAGGTACATGAGACCGTCGACGACCAGCGGAGTGACCTGGCTCACGGAGAGCCCGGGCGGCACGTCGAACGACCAGCGACGCTGGAGCCGGTCGACGGTGTCGGTGTTGATCTGGTCGATCTCGGCATACCGCTGGTTGTACGGGTCCAGGTTGTGACTCGCCCAGTTCGTCTGGCGGCTGCCGGCGGTGATCGTGGGCGGTACCCCCGTCCGGGTGGTCCGCCCCTGCTGCTCGGCGTCCACCGGATGGAGGCCGGGGATCGCCGCAAGGGCGAGCGTCGTCACCGCCACGCGGACACGTCGTCTGTCCAGAGATCTCATCAGCTGTCTCTCTCTTCCGCGCCGAGTCTCCGTCGAAGAACCCGGTCGAGTAGCCCGCCGCGCCGGGCGTGGCTTCGAGCGCCATCGCGCTGGCGGGTCCGGCTCTCGCGCGCCATCGACTGTTCGAACACATCTTAATACGAGATGCAGCACGGGCAGCGCACGGCCCGAGGTGGGCGTGATCCGATCTCGTCGACGGGCCCTGTCACGTTGGGGCTGCGGGTGGCAGAGGAGGCCGATGAGGAACCAGCCGCCCGGCGATCTCGGAACGAGGTCCAAGCGCCTGCCCTCCCCTCCACGACAGATCCGCTGAGAACGCGCCCGTGCGCTCTCCAGGGGCATTTCAGTACCAGTCGGTAGCGCCTCGACCACTTGGGCGTAAAATGACTCGGCGCGTGTCCAACAGACGATGCGCCTGCCTGCGGGTACCCGGCTCGGGCACTACGGCACAACGGCCAAGATCGGCGATCGTGACGACGGAGGCCGGAGCGCGAATCCGACACGCCGCTCCAGCCAGCTCCAGCATCGCCCCCAGACCCATGTCACAGACACTCCTGGTCGCCGACGACAGCGCCACGATCCGGCGTGTCATCGAGTTGACGTTCGCCGACGAGGATATCCGGGTGATCGCCGTCGGGAACGGACAACAAGCGATCGATCGAATCAAGGCGAATCCGCCGGACATCGTGCTGGCCGACGCCAGAATGCCGGAGCGCGACGGCTATGAGGTCGCGACATTCATCAAGGAGGATCCCGCGCTCGCGCACATTCCGGTCGTGCTGCTGACCGTGGCGGGCGAGCCCGTCGACGAAGATCGCGTCCGGCAGGTCGGATGTGACGCGGTGCTGGTCAAACCGTTCGCGCCGCAGGTCGTCATCAGCCGTGTGCGTGAGCTCCTTGGCGGGCGGCCGGCGGTGGTCAACGATCGGGCCATCGCGTCGGACGACCCGCGCGGGAACTCCGGAACACCGCGTCCGGTCGAGGCCGAGGGAAAGAACGACGGCCGTGCCGCACGCCTCCTCTGGGCAGGTCCCTTGTTCGTCGCCGGGACTCTGGTTCTGGTCTATTGGTGGTTGTCGAGTCGCACCCGACGCTGAAGCATCCACGTTCAGGCCCGCTTCGCTGGTGAGATGCAGCCGACCACCACGGCCGTTGGAGACCCGACCTCCGCCTGGGCGGGTGTAGCACCCCCTGAGAGACCGTCCGGCACGACAGACCCGCTCCCACTGCGCACGTGCGCAGTGCACGGGCACTTCTGTCCCCGAGGGTGAAGTGTTGACCGTTCGGGCGTAGAATGGCTCGTGACTCGTCCTCAACAGACCATGCCCTTGTTTGCCGGCACCCGCCTCGGGCACTACGCCGTGGCTGCCCTCCTCGGCGAGGGGGCCTGGGGGAGCCGTACGGCGATCGAGAGGAGGAGCCCATGAGCATCTGTCGAACGCTCGTCGGCGGAGCGGTGGCTCTCACGGTCGGCTTCGGCGCGGCGGGCCGTGGACCGGCGGTCGGAGCGCAGGCGAGTGACCAGTTCATCTTCGTGAGCGTGCTCGAGCGTGGGACTCCTGTCGTCGGTCTGACCGTGGAAGACTTCATCGTGGAAGAAGACGGTCAGCGGCGAGAAATTCTGCGCGTGGAACATGCCGCCGTCCCGATGCAGCTTGCCATTCTCGTCGATGACAGCACGGGGCTCACGCGCACGTTGTCGCATGTGCGCAACGGCCTCACCGAGCTCATCGAAGCCTTGCCCGACGGTCAGCTGGTTGCCTTGATCACCTTCGGCGATCACCTGCAAACCCTGGTGGACTACACGCAGGACAAAGCGCGGCTCACAGCGGCGGCGGTGCAGTTCGTGCTTTTCTCAGAGACCAGCGCTTACATGACGAACGCGCTGGTCGAGACAGCGCTCGATCTCAGCGCACGCGGCGCGATCCGGCCGGTCATCGTTCTCATCACCACGGAAGGGACGAACGCAGCCACGGCCAGACTGCGGACGGGCGCTCAGGGCGCCGTGGTCGTGTCCCCGCGAGGTGGTCAGGGCCTGGCTTTCGACCGCGTGATGGCCGTGCTGCGTGACACCCGGGTTGCCGTACACACGCTGGTCGTCCGGGACATCGGACTCCCCGCCTTCTCAGCGGCAGCGAATACCTCGTCGGCAACGAGAGGATTACTTATTGATCAGGGAGATTTCGATCGGGCCGCAGTGCTCGAGCAGCTCCCGCGCGTCACCGGAGGCGGTCGCGAGGAACTGGGCTCGACGTCGGCCTTGGCAGAGTGGTTAGCGCGAATCGTACACGAGCTCGCCAACCAGTACATCCTCGCGTATGCACGACCCCAGGCGCTGATTCCGCCAGACGAGATCGAGGTCAGTGTGACCAGTCCAGGCATGACGGTCCGGAGCACGCCGGCACCGTTTCGTTGATCACACCGGCGGCTCACACTCGCGGGACGAGCACGGTGTCCCGGACAGCTGGGACGGTCGCCACACGCCTGGGTCCACACCGGTGTTCCGGTATGATGGGCCCGTTTCCGGCTCACCATGACCCTGAGTCCTGCTACCTGCCTCGGGCACGCCGTGACCGGCCTCATCGGTGAGGCTTCGTCGTCGGACTGCTCCCCGCCGTCGGTGACGGTGGGACGCGTTGACAACCACGGAGGACACGATGTCTAGGATTGCGAGTCCACGCTGCGTCTGTGCCGCCTGGTGTTGTGCGGTGCTGTTGTCGCCTGCCCCGAGCCTGGCCCAATACGGCGCCACGGACGGCGAGTGGCGGAGCTACGGCGGCGACCTCGGCAGCACCAAGTACTCCCCTCTGGATCAGATCGACGCGACGAACTTCCGGGACCTCCGCCTCGCGTGGCGCTGGCAGTCGGCCGATGGGTCGCTCGACCTCGAGGCCATCAGGCAGCAGGTGCCGCGAGTGCAATTCCGGATGTTCCAGGCGACACCGCTGATGGTCGAGGGTGTCCTGTACCTCTCGACCGCGATGCACCAGGTCGCGGCGGTCGATGCCGCGACCGGCGACACCCTGTGGGTGCACAATCCGGAGGTTTACCTGGGCGGCAGCCCGACCCACTTCTACAACTCGCGTGGTGTCGCCTACTGGACCGACGGTGACGATGCCCGGATCTTCTTCGGCACGAACGAGGGCTATCTGCTGGCGCTCGACGCCAGCACGGGGCAGCCGGTGCTCGACTTCGGCGACAGCGGTCGCGTCGACCTGATGGAGGGCATCCCGCGCGCCGTGCGCGGAGAGACCAACTACAGAGGGCGCAACTTGTTCGGGGTGGCCTCACCGCCGATCGTCGCGCACGATGTCGTGGTCACACCGAGCGTCATCTCGGATGGCGCGATCCACAAGGAGGCACCGCCCGGCTGGCTCAAGGGGATCGACGCGCGAACCGGCGAGACGAAGTGGATGTTCCGCACCGTGCCGCAAGCCGACGACTTCGGCGCCGACACGTGGCTGAACGAGTCGTGGCGCTACTCGGGCAACGCGAACGTCTGGACCATGCTCAGCGTCGACGACGAGCTCGGCTACATCTACTTACCGACCGGCACGCCGACCGGGGACTACTACGGGGGTCACCGTTTGGGTGACAACCTGTTTGCCGAAAGCCTCGTCGCGCTCGACATCGAGACCGGCCAGCGCATGTGGCACTTCCAGGCGGTGCATCACGGGGTCTGGGACTACGACTTTCCCGCCGCGCCGAACCTGGTCGACATCACGGTGGACGGCCGTTCGGTGAAGGCCATCGCCCAGGTGAGCAAACAGGGCTTCACTTACGTCTTCGACCGGGTGACCGGCGACCCGGTCTGGCCGATCGAAGAACGCCCCGTGGCAACCGACACCGACCTGGAAGGCGACATCTTGTCGCCGACACAGCCGTTCCCGACGAAGCCGCCGCCGTTCGAGTATCAAGGCGTCAGCATCGACGACCTGGTCGACTTCACACCAGAAATACGGGCGATGGCGGTCGAGGCGGTCAAGAACTTCAGGCTCGGGCCGCTCTTCAGTCCACCGATGCTGAGTGTCGACGGTGGGTTGCAGGGAACGATTCAGCGCCCCTACGTCGGAGGTGGCGCCAGCTGGACCGGCGCGGCCGTCGACCCCGAGACAGGGCTGCTGTACGTGCCGTCGATGAACCGCTTCTCGGTGCTGAAGTACTACACGCCGGACCCGGCCGACGGCGGCAACCTTCGCTACACGTTTCGCGGGCTCGCCGCCGGCACCCAGCCTCGGATGCCGCAGGGCCTGCCGCTGCTGAAGCCGCCCTACACACGGATCACCGCGATCGACCTCAACACAGGCGAGCATGCGTGGATGCAGCCGAACGGCGACGGCAACCGCTATCGCAACCACCCGCTGTTGCGCGATCTCGATCTGCCGCCGCTGGGTGGCGAAGGGCATGGCGGACCGGTGCTGACGAAGACCCTGCTCATCAGCGCCCTGTCTGCCGGCGGCACGGACGACGGTCCCAGGCTCGTGGCGCGCGACAAGGCGAGCGGGGTCATCGTCGGCTCGGTTGATCTCCCGTCCGGCGCCATCGGCACGCCGATGACTTACATGTACGAGGGGACGCAGTACATCGCGCTGACGGTCGGCGGCGAGGTACCGGAGTTGATCGCGCTGAGCCTGCCGTAGGAGCTGTGCGGGCTGCGGTATAGCACGGGGCCCCCTGCACCACGCACCACGACAGACCCGCTGAGCACGTGCGCGTGCTCGGGGCACGGCTGTCCCCGACGGTGGAGTCGTTGACCGTCCGGGCGTAGCATGGCTCGGGACTCGTCCCGCTCATGCCCCAAAGCCCCGGCACGCGTCTCGGGCGCGACGACGTGACCGCCCTCCGTGGCGAGGGCGCATGGGACAAGTCTGGCAGACCCGCGACACCACGCTCGATCGGGACGTGGCGCTCATGGTGCTGCCCGAGGCGTTCATGTCCGACCGGAACCGCCAGGCGCGCGTCGAGCGGGACGTGACGGTCTTCGCCTCGCTGCACCGTCCAGCCTGTGCAATGCTCGACCGCCACGCCCGTCCCGATCCTGGCAGGTCGATGACGGCCGTTCAAAGCACGCACGAAGACGCGCGCGCACAATAATCCGGCCGTTTCCCCAAAAGGACTCCATCCCGTACACCCAGAGTGGATTCGCGGTGCAGGGCGCGCACGGCGCGCACGGCAACTACGAGCTCGTGTCCCCCAGCGCGCTGGGCGGACTCCGGCACTGCTGGCGCAACAACGACCTACCCGGCGCCCCATGGCTCCTGGGCGACGCGTTCGGGAGCGCGGGCGTGGACACAGTGTCGTTGGTGGCGCGCAGCGACCAGGTGCCGTCCGTCCACAACGGCAACCTTGAACTGGTGGCGCGCGTCGGACCCCGGCTCGCACACTACACGCGCCGGGTACCCGGACCGGGCAAGCCGTTTGTCTGGTTCGGCCCGGTGCATTTCGCGTCCGGCGTTGCTGGAAATCCCGCGCTGATCCAGAGCCGGTTCGGGACGCACGGCAATCTCGAGCTCGTCGTACCGACGGCATCCGGCGGCATCAGCCACTACTGGTGGGACAACGACCAACCCCACCCGCACTGGATCCATACCGGCGTCTTTGCGGCCGGGTTGGGTCAGGTCGACGCGGTCGCCATGATACAGAGCAACTACGGCGGCCCCCCCGGCAACCTGGAGGTCATTGCACGTGCCGGTGACGTGTTGTCTCACATGTTCCGCGACGTCGGTCCGGCGTTCGCGTGGAGCCCGCCGCAGACTGTGCTCACGAGCGCCGCCGGCATCCCCGCGTTCATCCAGAGCCGACATGGCACGAAGGGCAACTTCGAGCTCGTGACGCCGCTCGCCGCGAGCGGGCTGTCCCATATCACGCGCGACAACGATCACCCGACGACGCCCTGGAGCCCACCGGTCGAGTTCGGCAGCGGGACCGTGAGCGCCGTCGCGCTCATTCATGCCCGGCCGGGCACACCGGGTGCCGGGAGCCTCGATGCGATCGCGAGGGTCGGATCCAACACGGTCGTGTACGTGCGGAGTCAGGCACCGCCGCACGACTGGACGGGTCCGGCGGCCGCCGCGTGCACCGAACCGTTGTGCAACCCGGTCAGCCAGGGCGAATGGCGCGTGCCGCACTCCGCGGGTGTCGTCGGGATCCACACGGTGCTGCTGCGTACCGGCAGCGTCTTGTTCGCCTCCTACAAGGAGCACGAGGACCAGGCCTCGGGCGACTCCGTGGTCTTCAACCCGGTGACCGGTGAGGAAACACGCCTCGCGCTCGCCCGGAATGTTTTCTGCTGCGGTCACTCGACGCTCGACGATGGACGCGTACTCGTGGTCGGTGGCAATCTCGGCGGGGCGAACGCACTACATACGTTCACGCCGAACGGGGGCGGCGGCCAATGGCAAGAGCTGGGCAACATCTCGGCCGGTCGCTGGTATCCGACGGTGACGACGCTGCCCGACGGTCGAATCTTCATCATCGGAGGCACCGGCGGCGGACCACGCGTCAACCCCCATTCGTGCCAGATTACCGGCGGCGCCATCCAGGCGACATACGAGATCTTCAATCCAGCGTCCGGTCTCGAACCTCCGCAACCGGCGCCGTTCATGAACGAGGTGGACCCGTACTGGCTGTATCCCTTCGTGTACGTGCTGCCCTCCGGCAAGCTGTTGATCCACGCGAAGACGACGACGGCGTTCTTGGATCTGTCGAGCTTCACCTTCGATGCGACGCGCCTGTCGACGCTGTCGCAGACGGCGCGCACGTACCCGTCTGAGGGGACGTCGGTGCTCCTCCCGCTCCTGCCGACATCGAATCCACCCTATCGGGCGCGCGTGATGCTGATCGGGGGGGCTGGAGTCTCCTGTCCGACGCCCGCCACCGATACGACGCCGGCCACCGCGACGTGCGAAGTGCTCGACCTCGGTCAGGCCCCGTTGGCCTGGGCGCCGGCCACGCCGATGTCGCATCCGCGCGTGATGCCCGACTCTGTGCTGCTCCCCGACGGCACGGTCCTCGTGATGAACGGCAGCAGCACCGGAGTGGCGGACAACGGCATCAACCCGGTGTTCGCGGTCGAGCGCTACGATCCATCGACCGACACCTGGACCGCCCTGTGCCCGATGCGCGTGCCGCGGCTGTATCACGCGACGGCGCTGTTGCTGCCGGACGGGCGGGTGCTCACGTCCGGGAAGGACGAGGAGTTCAACCCCCACCCGTTCCACTATCCCGAGTACCGCGTGGAAATATACAGCCCGCCGTACCTGTTCCAAGGCCCACGACCGAACGTGACGAGCGCGCCGGATACGGTCGCCTACGGGGCGAACTTCGACGTGATCGCTCCGGACGCCGGCGCGGTGGTGTCGGCGGCGCTCATTCGGCCGGGCGCGGTAACACACTCCTTCAACCAGGAGCAGCGCTACGTGGGTCTGAGTATCGTCACCGCCCAGAGCGGATCGCTGACGCTCACGGCACCCCCAAACGCGTTTGTGGCGCCTCCGGGGTACTACATGT
>JADFPE010000192.1 GCA_022562495.1 Acidobacteriota bacterium | reverse complement strand
GGGACGAACGCGGCGATCGAATGCATGAGCTGCCATGTGCGCAGCGACCCCGATGCTCACATGAAGAGCTTTGCCGACACGCGGCAGCCGCCGCTGTGCGGATGCGGCGGATACCTGAAGCCCGCGACGATCAGCTTCGGCCAGAACCTCGACCCGGACGATCTGGAGCGGGCCGCGGCCGCCGTCGAGGCGACGGACCTCGTCGTGGCGCTGGGCTCGACGCTGTCGGTCTATCCGGCGGCCGGTTTCCCGCTGGCGGCTGCGCAGCGGGGCGTACCCTATGTCGTGGTCAACCGCGGCGCGACGGACCACGATGGTCACGCCGCCGTGACGTTGCGGCTCGACGGGGACGTGGTCGAGCTGTTCCCCCCCGCCGTTGCGGACGCGCTGGCTGCGTCGAGGCGGTCGAGCGAGGCTGCCGACGGGGCAGCGTCGCCCCCCGGACGCCGCGTCTGATGACGGGCCGCCTGATGACTCAACAGGCGTGGCAAGTGGGCCAAGCCGTCCTATCGTCTCCTGATGATCACGGAGGGGCGGCCGGACCGGACGGCGAGCAGGCCGGCTGACGAATCGCGTCTGTGCTCAATCGCTTCGAGAAGGCAAAGGTCGGCGCCCCCTCCCCATGACCGCCCTGGCCACGGTGGCCGGCATCAGGCACGCGCTGCCAGGCCACCGCGTCGCACCGAGGGTCGTCGACATCGACGCCGCGCAGGGCCCCTGCACGACGAGACGAGGGAGCATGCCGCGGTATTCGACCGCGGAACAATCCGCCTGTGCCGCGGCTTCGGCGAGACCTGTCCATAGCCCGAACATGAACTGGCCGGGCGGCGGCTGGCGCAGGCAGGGCGGATGCAGCGCCAGCCGAATGCAGCGGCACTGTCACCACGGGCTGCTAGTGCGCCGACTGTCGGGTCAGCGGAATGTCGAACGCGCCCTGAGCCGTCGTGACGGAGACCGTGAACTGATCGCCGTTCAGACTGTAGCCGAGTTGCTGCAGGCCGACCTCACCGGTGTTCTTGAAGACGACCTTCTTGTCGCCGATCTCGATCAGCTCCATCACCTGGAAGCCCTCCGCGCGCGGCTCCATCCCGGGGTTCCACTGCTTGAGTCGAAGGGTCAAGGAGTCCCCCTCTTCCTCGATGACGATGAGCTCGATCATGTTCGTCGCCCCGCCGTCGGTCGACCTTACGAGAGCGGCGATCGAGCCTCCTTCGGGCTCTGCCCAGTTCTCCTCGAGCGACCCGTTGCCGGTGTTGCCTTTGTAGTGCCCCGTCATCCAGGCGAGATCGGAGACCGTGGCGGAGGGTCCCTGACCGAGAGTGGGTGCGCAAACCACGAGGACGAGAACAGACGCGATGAGCAGACGCCGCATAGCACGTCTCCCTTCACAGGAGGGGAACGAGAGGCGGCAGAGGACGACGCCGCTTCGCTCATAGGATGATCGCAGCGGAGGGCGGACGTCAAGACCGAACCCGTACGAGGAGATCAGCAACGCGCTCGGTGAGATCAGCGGAGTGCGAGTGGCGACGCGCACGTCAGCCAAGAGAGGTGGAAGGGCCTTGATGGGGCGGCCGACCCTTCACGAAACCCACATGTCGACGATCGTGCGGCCCATGCGTGCTATTGCCCTCACCCTGCTCGCTCTTGGAGTCGCCGCTCCGATATCGGCGGCCGTTACGGCCTCGGAAACCGAAGGCCAGGAACCGGTCCACGTCACCATCTATGGCGGCATCGGGCTAGGCGAGCTCATCCACCTGGATCTGGGATGGCTGATCACCCCACAATGGCATGTGGAGTGGCGCACCGGCAACATCGTCTTCAACTGGAGCACGGGGCCCGCATTGACCTACTACGTTAGCTCATCGCAGGGGCCTCGCCCAGCGCGACGCTCTTGGCTCGTGAGTGGGGAAGTGCGTGTGAATCCCGAGCGACCGCTCGACGTGAAAACGAGAGGGGATCGCCTGGGTGGGCATGTGGGCGTCTATGGCGGCTACATTTTTCTGCCCGATGGCGGTCTGTCGTTCAGAGCTTTGGCCGGCGCCATCGTGTTTGACGATGAAGGCTTCGCGGCGGCGCCAAACTTTCGCTTCAGTTTGGGGTGGGCGTTCTAGGTGGGACCGAAGGGCACTTGATGTAGCAGGATGGCGCCAAGACTCGCGCCCGAGGCACAGTGAACAGAAATCGCTCCGGAGGTCGCCTTCACTGGGGTCGGGAAGGTCTTGCCCGCCCGGTCTCCGCCCTGGGCTGTTATGCTAGGGCCGCGCCACGAGAGGACATGCCGCACGCGACGCTCCGGTTCTATGCGGAGCTCAACGACTTCTTGCCGCCGGACGACCGCGACCGGTCGGTGGAGCGACCGTTCAATGTCCGCCCGTCGATCAAGGATCTGATCGAGGCCGCCGGCGTGCCGCATACGGAAGTGGATCTGCTGCTGGTCAACGGCGAGTCGGTGGACTTTGCCTATCCGGTGCGTGACGGCGACCGGATCAGCGTCTACCCGGTCTTCGAGTCGCTCGACATCGCGGCGGTCACGAGAGTTCGGCCGGAGCCGCTGCGTGAGCTGCGGTTCGTCCTGGACGTGCATCTGGGACGGCTGGCCGCGTATCTCCGACTTGCCGGATTCGATACGGTCTATCGGAACGACCTCGACGATGCGGAGTTGGCCGGGATCGCGGCGGGGGGGCGTGTGTTGCTGACGCGCGACCGGGGGCTGCTGAAGCGCCGGGCGGTGACGCGAGGATACTGGCTCCGTGCCACCTCGCCTCGCACGCAGTTGGCCGAGGTGCTCCGTCGATTCGATCTGCTGAGGGCGGTCCGACCGTTTTGCCGCTGCCTCCGGTGCAATGCCAAGGTGCACCCCGTCCCGAAGGCGGATGTCATCACGAAGCTGCCGCCTCGGACTCGCCAGTATTACGATGCGTTCTTTCGATGCCCAGGATGCGGCCGGATCTACTGGCGGGGCGGCCACTTCGACGCGCTCCGTGGGTTACTGGAGCACGCGATGAACGAGGCGCGGATCACGACGAAGGAGCAGGCCGTCGAGGAACGTGGGGCGCCGGCCGAATGCAGCGGGACTGTCACCACGGGCTGCTAGCGTCATCGAACACCACGCCAACCTCGAAGTCAGCCGGGCGTTGCGAGTTGCGAGTGGTGTCGGCTGACCGGCGGACAGAGTAGCCCGTGCGACCGGGTACCGATGGCGCTGGGCTGTTCGGTACTTCGAGAGAGGACACATGGCCCAGGTGTCGGTCACGGTCAACGGCAAGACGCACACGGCGAACGTGGAGCCACGCTTGCTTCTCGTCCACTTCCTGCGGGAACAACTCAACCTGACGGGTACCCACATTGGCTGTGACACGAGTCAGTGCGGCGCCTGCACGGTCCTGGTCGACGGGCGCAGCGCGAAGTCGTGCACGATCTTCGCGGTGCAGGCCGATGGCTCCGAGATCACGACAATCGAGGGGTTGGCGCGGGACGGGCGGCTGCATCCGCTGCAGGAAGGCTTCTGGGAAGAGCACGGTCTCCAGTGCGGCTATTGCACACCCGGCATGATCATGTCGGCGGTCGATCTCTTGAACGAGCACCCGTCGCCGACCGAGCGGGAAATCCGAGACGGTATCGACGGCAACTTCTGTCGCTGCACCGGCTACGAGCACATCGTCAACGCCATTCAGTACGCCGCGAACAAGAGGTGAGGCATGGCCGCGTCCCTCGTGCTACCGAAACTGGTGGGCCAGCGTATCAAGCGACGCGAGGACCCGCGTCTCATCCAGGGCCGCGCGACGTATGTCGACGACATCAAGGTCGTCGGCATGCAGCACCTGGCCTTCGTGCGGAGCGACATCGCCCACGGCCGCATCCTGTCGATCGACACCAGTGCCGCCGACGCTATGGACGGCGTCGAGGCGGTGTTCACCGGCGCGCAGATCGCCGAGCTCCTCGCGCCGATGCCGATCCTCACGCCCTTCCCCTCGCCAGACCACCGCGCGGTCGCCGTGGACATCGTGCGCTATGTCGGCGAACCGGTGGCCGTGGTCGTGACCGCCGACCGCTACGTCGCCCGAGACGCCGCCGACGCCATCGTCGTCGACTACGAGCAGCTTCCCGCCGTGGTCGACCCCGAACAGGCGATGACCGGGACGCCGGTGGTCATTCATGCGGACTTCGCCGACAACCTGGCGCTCCCATTCCTGCCCGGCGGCACCGGCGTCGCCGCCGACTTCACGGTCGACGACACCGTGGTCGACCAGGCGTTCGCCGACGCCGAGGTCGTGGTCTCGCAGCGGATGGTGAACCAGCGTCTCGCGCCGACGCCGATAGAGACGCGGGGTGTCCTGGCCCACTTCGAACCGGGGAAGGGCACGATGACGATCTGGTCGTCGACGCAGAACCCCCACACCCTGCGCACGTTCATTGCCACGATGACCGGCCTGGGACAGGACCAGGTGCGCGCGATCGCGCCGGAAGTTGGCGGTGCCTTCGGCGCAAAAATCAACATCTACCCGGAGGAATACGTCGCCGCGGCGCTCTCCAAACGCCTCGGCCTCCCCATCAAATGGATAGAGGATCGCTCGGAAGCGTTCGTGGCCACCACGCACGGCCGCGACATCATCGGCTATGTGGACATCGCCGCTCGGCGCGACGGCACCGTGGTCGGCCTGAAGCTCCGGCTCATCGCCGACATCGGCGCGTACAACATGCTGCTCACCGCCGCCATCCCGACGCTGACGATGCAGATGGCAAGCGCGACATACGACATCCCCGCGATCCGCGCCACGCTCACCGAGGTCTTCACCAACAAAACTCCGACCGCTGCGTACCGTGGCGCCGGTCGCCCGGAGGCGACCTACTTCGTCGAGCGAGCGATGGACATGCTGGCCCGCGAGCTGGAGATGGACCCGGCCGACCTGCGACGCAAGAACTTCATCACACCTGACCAGTTCCCATACACCACGCAGATGGGCGCCGTCTACGACTCGGGCGACTACGGAAAGGCGCTCGACCTCGCGCTGCAGAACGCCGGGTGGGCCGACCTGAAGAAGCAGCGAGACGCCGCCAGGGCCAAGGGGCGACTCGTCGGTCTCGGCTTGTCTATGTACGTGGAAGTGTGCGGTGTCGGTCCCTCGTCATCGTTCCCAAGTGGCGGCTGGGAATATGCCCAGGTCACCATCGAACGCGACGGCCGGATCAGCGCAACGACCGGTGCCTCGCCCCACGGCCAGGGCAACGAGACCACGTTTGCGCAGATGCTGGCGGACCAGTTCGGGGTACCGCTCGAGCACATCACGATTCACCACGGCGACACAGGCGTGGTCAAGCAGGGCATCGGCACGTTCGGTAGCCGTTCCCAGGCGGTCGGCGGCACGGCCCTGCACCTGGCCGGCGGCAAGGTGAAGGTGAAGATGGCGAAGTTCGCGGCTGCGCTCATCGAAGCGCATGAGGACGACCTCGTCTTCGAGGACGGGATGATTTCGGTAAAGGGATCGCCGGAGTCCGGGAAGTCGTTCGCCGACGTGGCCAAGTACGCCTACGTGCCGGTCCCGCTCCCGAAGGGCCTCGACCCCGGGCTGAGCGAGGAGGCCTTCTTCGAGCCGGCCAACAACACCTATCCGTTCGGCTGCCACATCTCGATGCTCGAAATCGACCGCGAGACGGGCGAACCGACGCTGCTGAGGCTCGTCGCGGTCGACGACGCCGGCCACCTGATCAACCCGCTCATCGTCGACGGTCAGATTCACGGTGGGCTCGCGCAGGGTATCGGCCAGGCCATGATCGAAGAGTTCCGATACAGCGAAGACGGCCAGCCGGTGACCGGATCGTTCATGGACTACGCCATCCCGCGCGCCGCCGATTTCCCGCGCTTCGAGCTCGACAACACCGTGACACCCACGCCCGTCAACCCGCTTGGCGCCAAGGGTGTCGGTGAAGCCGGCACCCTCGGCTCGACGCCGTGCGTCGTGGCTGCCGCGGTCGACGCGTTGAGCGAGTTCGGTGTGAAGCACATCGACATGATGCTACGGCCCGAGAAACTGTGGCGCATCATCCACGGGGGCCAGCCGTGATCCCGACCGCCTTCGACTACCAACGGGCCACGTCGCTCGACGACGCGTTGGCGAAGCTCAGCGCGAGCAACGGCGCGGGCAAGCTCATCGCCGGTGGCCACAGTCTGGTCCCGCTGATGAAGCTGCGGCTCAGCGAGCCGACGATGCTCATCGACATCGCTCGCATCCCCGACCTCGCCGGTATTCGCGAGCAAGACGGTACGCTCGAGATCGGGGCCGGCACCGTGCACCACGACGTCGCCACGTCGCCGGTGTTACGCCAGCACTGCCCGGTGGTCGCCGACACGGCGGCGACGATCGGCGACCCCCAGGTCCGCAACCGCGGGACGCTCGGCGGGAGCCTGGCGCATGCCGATCCGGCCGCCGACTACCCGGCGGTCATGCTCGCCCTCGATGCGGAGATCCACCTGAGGAGTTCGACGGCGGCGCGCGTGGTGCTGGCTCGCGACTTCTTCCAGAATGTGCTCACCGTCGACCTGGCTCCCGACGAGATCATCACGGCCGTCCGGTTCGCCCCGGTGCGAGCGGCCAGCTACGCCAAGCTGTACCAGCGTGCCTCGCGGTTCGCGATCGTCGGCGTGGCGGCGGCGCTCGACGTCAGCGACGGCGTGATCCGATCCGCGCGTATCGGTCTCACCGGCGCCGTCTCGCACGCCGTCCGTCTGACCACCGTCGAAGCGGCGCTCGCGGGATGCGAGCCGACGTCTCGCGCCTGCGCCGAGGCCGCTCGGCTCGCGGGGTCGGACCTCGAGGATATCAATGGGGACATCCATGCCAGCGAGACCTATCGCCGGGCGATGATCCCGGTCTTCACCCGGCGTGCGCTGGACGGAGCGCTGGCGCGCCTCACCGTCCAATCATAGGACAGGGTGTCAGCCGTTGCGGTGGGCCGCATCAACGCTTCGTCAGCCTGGTACCGCGTAGTGTCCCAAAACACGAAGGGCCTCTATCCCCCGCTGTTCAACAACGCCGCACACTGGGATGTCCTGGCCGCCGCCGACTTCTTCACTGTGGAGGTGTGGATGCCGCGCGGACTGACTCGGTTCACGGTCCTGGTGCTGATCGAGCTGGCCACGCGCCGAGTCCAGGTCGCCGGGATTACCGCCGAGCCGGATGGGGCATGGGTCACCCACCTGACCCGCAACGCCACCGATGCCGTCGTCGACAGGCGTGATTAGCTGGGACGCTGACTCGTCATCGGCCTACTCTGCCGCCCCCGTCTCAACCTGACCATGGCGTGACACCCCAAACGCCAGGGCAGCCACCCCGCACGTCATCCCGGCGGCGAACAGCCACCAGCGGAAAGGTGGCGGCTCCAACTGCGCCAGGACAGCGCGGAAGTCGAGCGTGAACGAGAGGAGCACGACGGCCCCACCGGTGACCGCCAGACCCCACACCCACGGTGGGAAGCGCAGCCGTGATCCCTGACGCTTCATGCGAAAGAGCAGGAGCGACCCGACGATGAGCCCCACGCTGACGATGATGGGGGCAAGGACCGGTCCGATCCAGGGGACGGGAATCAGGAACAGGATGTCCCAGGTGAGGAGCGATGGCGGCCAATCCAGGAACACCTTCAGCCAGAGGTAGTAGAAGATGTCCCAGACCCCGAAGCTCAGACAGAACGCGAGAAACCATTCCCAGCGGTCGACGCTCATGGCCGCCGTGACGCCAAGCAGCATGACCAGCGTGGCCGCTTCCCGGCCGACCTCGATCGCGGCCATGCCAGGCTCGATGAGCACGAAGGGTAAGCTGAACCCGTCTGGATAGTAGATGACGCGCAGATACACCACGACGGCCGATTCGAGATAGGCCATCGCCACCGCATACACTGTGAGCCAGATCAGGCGTCGTTCTAGTCTCTGCATGGGTCGATCGCTCGATCGTGTTCGCGTCGCGCTGCGCGTCGAGCCTGCGCGCCCTCTGTTCCCCGCCGCCATGGTAGCGCGAGATCCGCTGTTGTGGACCGATTCCGTCGCCATCGGCGCCATCGTGACGCTGGCCGCGGTCGTGACGGCCGTCCCGGTCCTCGCGTAGCCGCCGGCCGCCCGGACGCGCGAGACGACGTCGGCGGGGGTCCAGCGGGCGCGCGCGCGCCGAGTCGTCCGAGGACCCGACGTCGACGGGGACGTCCTGGGGGACGCGGTCTGGCATGACGCCCCGGTGCTGGGTGCTTGCGCCGCTTAGTGTTGGTGATGTGATGTTAAGACGTTATGATGCAGTAGGTTACAGCCCAGACAGCGCTTGTGGCCTCTGCTGTGTGCCGAATGTGGCGTAAACGCCTTTCTTGCAAGGGGATACGTTCACACCACCAACAGCCAACGGCGCAAGCACCGGTCGAGCTGAACCCTCCCGGCGAGTTCGGCGGGGACTGAGCACCGAGAACGAGCACCTTTGAGAACGATGCGTAGCCGCGGGTCTTGAGACCCGCTACGTACGGATCATCTCGCGTCGTTCAGCACGTCCTGGGTTCTCTCTCCCACGGCATCCAACCGTGCTACGCTCCGACATTGCGTTCAACGGTTTCCCGGCGGTGTCTCAGAGTGGCAACGTTCGGGGCGACCAGTAGGACCGGGGGGAACACCATGCGTCGAGCGCCTCTGATTCTCGTCGTCTTGTTCGTCGCGTCCAGTGTTGTTGGCATTCACGCTCAGTCGAAGCGGCCGCTGGACCACGAGGTCTATGACTCGTGGATGAGCATCGAAGACGAGGCACTGTCGGCCGACGGTGCCTGGGCGCTCTTTTCGCTTGTTCCGCAGGAAGGGGACGCCGAGCTGCATGTCAAGAGCCTCGGCTCGGGCACGGCCTACCAGATTCCCCGTGGGCGCGAGGCGGCGTTCACGCGCGATGGGCGTTTCGCGGTGTTCCTCATCACACCGGAGCTGGCCGCGATCCGCGAAGCACAGAAAGAGAAGAAGAAGCCGGAAGAGCAACCGAAGGATATGTTGGGGATTCTCGACCTCTCGACCGGCGACGTGACACGGGTCGAGCGCGTGCAGTCGTTCAAGCTGCCCGAGGAGGCGGGAGACTGGGTCGCCTATCTGCTCGAGAAGCCGGAGGAGCCGGAAGAAGAGGACAAAGAGGACGAGACGGAGGAGGAGAGCCCGGAAGAAAGTGAGGCGGAGGGAGAGCACGCGGAGACGGAGGACGAGCCGAAGGAGACCGGTTCGACGCTGGTCCTCAGGACGCTGTCCACCGGCGACGAGCAGCGGTATGAAGACGTGACCGAGTATGCGCCGGCCAAGAATGGGCGACGACTCGTCTTTGTCGCATCGAGTGAGGACGGCTCGGCGGATGGCGTCTCTGTCGTGTCCATCGCCGACGGCGAGGTGACCGCCTTGCTGAGCGGCGAGGGTGTCTACAGCTCGGCGGTGTTCGACGAAGC
>JADFPE010000191.1 GCA_022562495.1 Acidobacteriota bacterium | reverse complement strand
GGTCGATGAACGCACCGTAGTCGGTGATGTTTTTGACCACGCCATGCAGGAGCTTGCCCTCCTCCAGGGTGGCGAGCGTGTGCTTCTTTTTCTCCGCGTTCTCCTCTTCGAGCAGCGCCTTGCGAGACAGCACGATGTTGCCCCGCTTCTTGTTGACCTTGATGACACGCATGCGCAGCTCCTGGCCACGCAGCGCGTCGAGATTGCGCACCGGGCGCACGTCCACCTGCGAGCCGGGCAGGAACGCCCGGACCCCGATGTCGACGGCGAGGCCGCCCTTGATGCGCTCGATGACCCGGCCGATCACCACCTTGCGATCGGTATAGGCCTTCTCGACCTCGTCCCAGATCTTCATCTTCTCGGCCTTCTCGCGCGACAGCACGATGTGGCCGTTCCGGTCTTCGGTGCGCTCGAGCAGCACGGCGACCGTGTCCCCTTGCTGGACGATGCACTTGCCCTGCTCGTCGAGAAACTCCTGAATCGCAATGATGCCTTCGGACTTGTACCCGACATCGACCACCACGTCCGACGACGACACTTTCAACACGGTACCTGTGATGACCTCGCCCTCGGCGATGTTCCGGAAGCTGCCCTCATACATCTGGAGCAGCTGCTCGTACTCCTCCGATTTGGGCCGCTCGTCGTCATCATCGTCGCGGTTCAGGATCATCATGGGAGCCGGTCGCCCGGTCTTTGTCGGCTCAGCGACCTGCTCGACGTCTTCAACCTTCGTCATGAAACTGCCAGTCCTCCCTATAAGCTAGACGGGGCTGCGCCCGCGAGCCGCGCACACGCGCGGCGTGGCCGTCCCCGACGGCCCCGAACGAGTACAGACTTCCTGATGCAGCGGGCACAGGGTCCAATCCTTCGCTGAGCCTCACGAGCCATGGCCTCATCGACGCCGCGCCTGGCCCCCATCGGGCATGGTGGCCATGATGCCGCCTTCGTCAATAGGCGATAAGTCTTGAACTGTACGACACTTATCGCCACCCCGTCAAATGAGACGGGTCAGAATCAGGACCGCGCGGCGAGACGCTCTCGCACGATGTCGAGCACCTGCTCGACGACCCCCTCCAGCGGTATCCCGGTCGTGTCGACGCGCACCGCGTCGGCGGCCATCGTGAGCGGCGAGCTCTTCCGCGTGCGGTCTGAATGGTCCCGGGCGTCGAGCGCGCTGGCCACATCGGACAGCGCTGCCGGGGCACTGCCCAGCCCATGGGAGGGGTCCGACGCCCGGCGCGCGGCACGCACCTCGGGCGAGGCGTCCAGGTAGATCTTCACGTCGGCTGCGGGAAATACGGTCGTGCCGATGTCGCGGCCTTCCATGACGAGACCGCCCGCTGCGCCGTAGGCCCGCTGCCGACGCACGAGCACCTCCCGCACGGAGGGCATCCGCGCGACACGGGCCGCCGCGGCGTCGATCTCCGCGGTCCGGATGGCACGGGTCACGTCGTGGCCCTCGACCAGCACGGTCCGGTCGTCGAGCATCAGCTCGACCCGCTCGGCCAACGCCGTGAGGGCCGGCTCGTCATCGAGCGCGAGCCCCTCGTGGGTCGCCATCCAGGCCACGGCCCGATACATGGCTCCCGTGTCGACATAGCGGCACCCGAGCGCCCGGGCGATGGCGCGCGACACGCTGCCCTTGCCGGCACCCGATGGGCCGTCAATCGCAATCACCGGGTTGCGTGGTGTGTGCTCCGTCACGGCCTGCCTCCACGCTTTGCTCGAGGCTCGCGGCGTCGCCCATCAGGCGTCCGCCGCCGTTCGCTGCCACGTTGGGTGACCGCACTACGTCGACTGCTCGCAGGAGCCTCGCCGGCTGCGGGCTTGCGGCTGTGGGCTGTGGGCGTGGTCGGGCCGGCGAGCGGCGCCTCAGACGCGACGGCCTGGCGCAGCGCGGTCACCTCACCGGGCGTCAGGTCGCGGAACTGTCCGAGCCTCAGCGTCGCGTCCTGGATCGGTCCGATCCGGACACGACGCAGCCGCATCACCGGATGTCCGATCGCCTGGCACATGTGACGCACCTGCCGTTGGCGTCCCTCGGTGATGATGATCCTCACCACCGCCTGGTTGCCGTGCAGACCCTGCCCGGCCCGGACGAGGCTGGCTGTCGCCGGCGCCGTACGGCGGCCGTCGAGCATCACCCCGCGCGCGAGCCGTTTCAAGGCCATGGCGTCGGGCACTCCCCGCACCCGCGCCTCGTACACCCGCTCCAGACCGTGACGCGGATGGGTCAAGCGAGCGGCCAGATCGCCGTCGTTGGTCAGGAGCAGCAAGCCATCGCTGTCGTAGTCCAGGCGGCCGACCGGGTAGACCGACTCCCGCACGCCCGACAGGAGGTCCATCACGGTTCGGCGTCGCTGAGGATCGTCACGGGTCGTCACGACGCCACGCGGCTTGTTCAGCAGCAGATACCGTCGCTTGCCTCCCAGGACGACCCGCCGCCCGTCCACCCGGATGTCGTCGGTCTCCGGGTCGACGCGCGAGCCCATGGTGGAGACGACGGCACCGTTGACGGTCACACGGCCATTCCGCATGAGCGTCTCGGCCGCACGTCGCGACGCCACCCCAGCGGTCGCGATAACCTTCTGTAGCCGGACACCGGTCGGTTCGGACGCCATTCACATCCTCGCGGGCTCTCTCAGGCGACAGGCTTCGGGCGCCCCGGCTACGGGCACAGGCGACAGGCGCCCCGGGGTACATCGCCAGCCCCTCCGACCGTCTCCGCAACATCCTGCCGCAAGCTGCCCAGGTAGCGGCGGCCTGCCAGATTGGTGACGAGCAGCGAAACCACAGACGTCGGCGACGCCCTCCTGCTTCCTCCTGACTCCTGACTTCTGACTGCTGTCTTCTTGGGCATCCGCCTAATGCACCTGCTCGGGCGGTGCGGTCTCCGGGGCCTCCGGCACCTCAGGCTCATCCTCGAACGGCAGCGACTCGGTCGCCGGCCCTGTGGCGGCGAGCCCCGGGGGCACCTCCATGCCGAGCGCCTCGGCCATCTCCTCCACCTTCGGCAGATCGCTGAGATCGCTGAGCCCGAACCGGTTCAGGAACTCGCGGGTCGTGGCGTAGAGGAACGGCCGTCCGACCACCGGCTTTCGACCAATCACCTTCACGAAGTGGCGCTCCAGCAACGTCCCGACGACGCCCGAGGTGTTGACCCCGCGTATCTCGGCGATCTCGGGACCGGTGATCGGCTGCTTGTAGGCGATGACCGCCAGGGTCTCGAGCGCCTGTACCGACAACCGCTGCTTGGAGTGCTGGTGAAACAGGCGTCGCACCCACTCGTGGAACTCGGTCCGGGTACAGATCTGGTAGCCACCAGCCACCTGTACCATCTGCAATCCGCCTCGTGCCTCGTACTCGACCCGGAGCGCCTCGAGCGCCCGCTCCACGTCTTCCTGTGGCTCCTCGTCGAGCAACTGGAACAGTGTCTTGGGCGTCAGCGGTTCCGGCGACGCGAAGATCAGCGCCTCGATGATCGGTTTGAGCTCGTCGGACATGGATCGTGTTCCCAAGAAGTCAGAAGTCAGAAGTCAGAAGATCATCGGTGGGCTTCGCCCGCCTCAACGGTGTCACGTGAGTCTAGCTCGATGGGGCTGGCTCAGGCGCGACATGCCAGCCAACCGGTTTTCATTCTGCCTGCTGCCTGCTGACTTCTGACTTCTTCGTGGGCGGCGTACCTTGAGGCAGCCCGCGTAAGTAGACCCGGATCGGACCGAGCGCCACAGACTGAAACACGCGGATCAGCCTCACTCGGATCATCTCGAGCAGCGCGAGGAGAGTCGTGATCAGATCTTCACGGCTGTGGGCCCCGTCGAACAGATCCTCGAACCCGCACGCCTCGGTCTCGGACAGCCGCGCCATGAGCTGGCGCGTCCGGGTCTCGATCGAGACCTGCTCGCCCGGCACCGGCACGCCGGGGCGCTCGCGCGCCCGCGTGAGCACCGCCTCGAACGCCTGCAGCAACCCGAAGAGATCGACCTCGAGCTCGCGCTCGAACGGCGCGCCGGCAATGTCGGTCAGCCGCTCGTCGGGTCGCCCCCACTGTGCACTGCGCACCGTCTCTCGATCGTGCAGCAACTCGGCCGCCGCCTTGTACTTCTGATGCTCGATCAGCCGTCGCACCAGCACGTCACGCGGGTCTTCGGTGTCGCCCTCCTCCTCCGTCTCCTGTACGAGACGGGGCACCAGCATGCGCGCCTTGATATGGATGAGCGTGGCGGCCATCACGAGGAATTCGCCGGCGGCGTCGAGGTCGAGCTCCGCCATCAAGTCGAGGTACTCCAGATACTGCGTCGTGATGGACAGGATCGGGATGTCGTAAATGTCGACCTCGTTCGTCCGGATCAGGTGCAGCAGGAGGTCGAGCGGCCCCTCGAAGTGCTCCAGCTTGATCGGATAGTCCTCGAGCACCGATTCGAAATCGTCGGCGGAGTTGGGAAAGTCGGACATCGCACGAACTCACGAAGACGTCAGCAGTGAGACGGCAGCATGCAGGCGGCCGGGGCGCTGCTCATGCGCCAGCGGCATCGAATGAGACCAGCTCTGCCGTGTTGAAGGTGGCGAAGCCGTCCGATGATCTTCTGCCTCCTGCCTTCTGACGTCTAGCGAAGCTTGGAGTAATCGAGCCTCAGCGCGTCCCGAACCTGTTGCATCGTCTCCTGGGCGATCGCCCGCGCGCGGCTCGACCCGTCCATCAGAATGTCCCGCACCCGCGCGGGCTGCGCCAGCACCGCGGCCCGGCGCTCGCGCATCGGGTCGAGCATAGCGTTGATCGCCCGCGCCAGCTTCTGCTTGACCTCGACATCTCCCACCGTGCCGGCGCGATACCGCGTCTTCAGGTCCTCGACCTCCGCCACGTCCGGATTGAACGCGTCGTGGTAGACGAACACCGGGTTGCCCTCCACGGTACCCGGAATGTCGGCGCGAATCCGCTTCGGATCCGTAAACATGCGCATGACCTTCTTCGTCACAGCCTCGGCGTCGTCCGACAGGTCGATCGTGTTGCCGTAGCTCTTGCTCATCTTCCGGTTGTCGAGTCCCGGCAAGCGGGGGAACCGGGTCAACAACGGCTGCGGCTCCGGAAACAGCCGGCCGTAGAACCCATGGAACCGGCGGACCACCTCGCGAATCAGCTCGAGGTGCGGCACCTGGTCCTCGCCGACCGGCACATACTCGGCCTTGTAGATCACCACATCGGCACCCTGCAGCAGCGGATAGCCGAGAAACCCGAGCGTCGAGAGGTCCTTCTCGGCCAGCTCGGCGATCTGCTCCTTGTAGGTCGGCACCCGTTCCAGCCACGGAATCGGCACCACCATCGACATCAGCAGGTACAGCTCGGCATGCTCGGGGACGAGCGATTGGACGAACAGCGTGCTCTGGTCCGGGTCCACGCCGGCGGCGATCCAGTCGGCGACGTTGTCATACGCGTAGGAGGTCACCCCACCGGTGTCGGCGTACTCGCTGGTCAGGGCGTGCCAGTCGGCGACGAAATACATGCAGTCGTAGTCCGACTGCAGCTCGGCCCACTGACGCAACGCGCCCACGAGGTGGCCGAGGTGCAGCTTGCCGGTCGGACGCATCCCGGAGACGACGCGTGGCTTCACGGTTGCAACCACCTCAGGAGAAAGGCATACGGCGGATCGATGAGCCGAGAGAGCCACCCGGTCGCCATGAGCACGATCAGAATCAGGAACCCGTAGGGACGGATGAGCCGATCATAGCTGGCGGCCAGCGTCTCGGGCAGCAGACCCGCCAGCACGTTCCCGCCGTCGAGCGGCGGAATCGGCAGCATGTTGAACACCGCCAGCAACAGGTTGAGCTGCACCATGAAGAGCCCGAGCGTCGCCAGAACAGCCGGAATTCCCTCGGCGGCGCCCAGACCGCCCGGCACGAATCCGAGCAGGGCGGACGCGCCGATCGCCAGAGCGATGTTGCTCGCCGGGCCCGCCGCCGCGATCACCAGGAAGTCGCGACGGTGGTTCTTCAGGTTGGCCGGGTTGACCGGCACCGGCTTCGCCCAGCCGAAGATGAACCCGCCAAAGTAGAAGCCCATCAGGGGCAGCAACAAGGAACCCACCGGGTCGAGGTGCACGAGCGGGTTGAGCGAGATCCGGCCCAGCCGCCGCGCGGTGGGGTCGCCGTACCAGTCCGCAGTCACGGCGTGCGCCATCTCGTGGATCGTCAGGGAGAACAGCAGAACGGGGAGGATGATGAGCAGCTGACCGAAATCTGGCAAGACTAGGTGGCCTGTATAGGGTGAATCAGTACCATTCGCCTGGCGGGGCATCCCACCTGGACGGCGTTGCTCCTCGGTCGAATACTGCCGGTATGCTCCCTCGTCGCGCCTTGCCAGCCGGGCGCCGCGCTAACGCGACCGCCACTGATGCACCCTATGCAGACCACCATCAGGATATGACGTGGAGCTAGGTCAGGGCAAGTCGGTGCGCCGACCGGGGTCATCGGCGAAATGGCGGAGCACGGCGTCGGCGACCCGGGCGCCGATGACCGGTACCAGCTCCTCGCGAGTCGCGCGTCTCACATTGGCCACGCTGCCGAACCTGGTGAGCAGCGCCTTCCGCCGGCGCGCGCCGACCCCCGGAATGTCATCGAGCTCCGATCGGAAATCTCGTCTGGCGCGTGCGCCGCGATGATAGGTCACCGCGACGCGATGCGCCTCGTCGCGCAGCCGCTGCAACAGCAACAGCGCCGCGCTGTTCGGCTCGAGGATGATCGGGTCGGTGGCGTCGCGGGTGAAGATGAGCTCCTCCTTCTTGGCCAGCCCGACCGCGACCAGGTTGGCGAGCCCGAGCGCCCCGAACGCCTCGTAGGCGGCCGAGAGCTGCCCCTTGCCGCCGTCGATGACCACCAGGTCGGGCAGCGGATCGCCGTCATCCAGCAGCCGGCGGCATCGCCGACCGACCACCTCGTGTATCGCCGCGAAATCGTCCAAGAGCCGAGGATCGGGGGCCGGGGACACGCGGGCCGCCGCCTGCGACCCGGGGCGCGTGGCCCCACCCGCGCGTCGACGGGAGCGGCGCCGGCGTGCGCCCGGCACCGCCGTGCGCTCCGCGCCCCACGCGCCGCCGCGCACCCGATACCGTCGATACTCCTTGCGCACGAGCCGGCCATCCTCGCATACCACCATCGACCCGACGGTCTCGCTGCCCTGAATCGTCGAGATGTCGAAGCACTCGATCCGTCGCGGCAACACCCCCAGACCCAGCACCCGTTGCAGCTCCTCGAGCGCTGCGCCGCGCGCCCGGGCCTCGTCGCTATAGCGCGTGCGATACCCCAGGGCGGCGTTCCGGGTCGCCAGATCCAGCAACCCCCGCTTGTCGCCTCGTTTCGGCACCGCGAGCTTGACCGTGCGCCCGGCCCGCTCGCTCAGCCAGCGCTCGATCGCCTCCCGGTCCTCGATCTCGACCGGCACGTGCACCTCGGGCGGCGCGACGCGCACGTCGTAGAACTGCTGCACGGCCGCCTGCACCGTGTCCCGCTCGGTCGGCGCATCACCCGGCGATTTCTCGGCCACCAGCTCGACCCGTTCGATGACCCGACCGCCGCGCATCTGAAACACCTGGATGATGGCGCCCGCCGGCCCGGTCTTCACACCGAACGCGTCACGGTCTCCCAGCCGGACCGTCGACATCTTCTGCTGGCGGTCCCGCAATGTTTCCACCGTCTCGATGGCGTCCCGGGTGTGCGCCGCCTCCTCGTACCGCAGGTCGTCGGACGCCGCCAGCATGCGGCGTTTCAGCTCGACGAGCAGCTCGTCGTTGCGCCCTTCGAGAAACATCCGCGTGTGCTCCACCGCCTCGGCGTATTGCGCCGAGCTGCAGATCTCCGCGACACAGGGCGCGACGCAGCGCTTGATGTCGTACTCGAGACAGGCGCGGTCGCGCCGGCCGGTAATCACCTCGTTGCAGGACCGGATGCCGAACAGCTTGTGGGTGAGCGACATCGTCTTGCGCGCCAGGGTCGCCGGCAGGAACGGGCCGGCGTAGTAGTTGCCGTCGCGCGCGACCCGGCGTGCCACGAGCACCCGCGGAAACGCCTCGGCGGTGGTCAGCTGCAGATACGGATAGTTTTTGTCATCGCGCAGGAGGATGTTGAACCGCGGTGAGCGCTGCTTGATGAGGTGGTTCTCGAGCGCCAGCGCCTCGACCAGCGAGTCGGTCACGATGACCTCGAGCCGCGTCACCTCGTCGAGCAGGGCATCGGTCTTCGGGCTCGAACCGTAGGCGCTCAGATAGCTGCGGACCCGGTCGCGCAACGCGCGAGCCCGGCCGACATACAGCGTGTCGCCGGCGTCGTTGAAGTAGAGGTAGACCCCGGGCTGCTCCGGCAACCGTGTGATCTGCGTCTTGAGATCGCGAATGGCCATGGGCTACACTGCAAGGTTCGCGCCGCCGCCGGGGGCACCCATGGAGGGTCCCGGCCGGGTCGTGCATCCCTGACGGCATTATAGCCCCCAGCATGACGTTCACTGGCGCTATCGGCGCCGCGTCCATGTTCCCGCTCCGCGCCATCATCCGCGTGTGCGTGGCGCTCCGGATTCACCCCAACGTGCTCACCCTGGTCGGGGTGATCATCAACTTCGCCGCCGCCTGGCAGTTCGCCATGGGCCGGTTCGTGACTGCCGGCTTCATCATGCTGGTCGCCAATATCTTCGACTTCATCGACGGCAAGGTCGCCGTGGCGGCACACCTGAGCTCGCGGTTCGGCGGATTCTGGGATTCGGTGATGGACCGGTTCTCGGACCTGTCGCTGTTCATCGGGGTCATCTATCTCTATGCCCAGCTCGGGCGCACCGACTACGTCGTGATCGCGGCATTCGCGATGATGTTCTCGGTGATGACCAGCTACACCCGAGCGCGCGCCGAGTCGATGATCGACAAGTGCAAAGTCGGGTTCATGGAACGACCCGAGCGGATCGTGCTCGTGATGATCGGCGCCTTCACGAACCGGATGGCCGCAATCCTCTGGATCATCCTGGTGCTCTCAGTGGTGACCGTGCTGGACCGGATCTACTTCACGTGGCGCGCGCTCAAGGCGCAGGAGGCGAGCGCAGCCTGGTTGGGGCAATCGGTGTTGACCTTGCCGTTACGCGCCGTCTGGCACGCCCTCTACTGGACCTTCGGTCGCGCCACCTGGCAATACGACCTCATGGTGATCGCCATCCTCGCGTTCGTCTGGATCGTCCCGCCAGGCTGGATCAGCGACCCGACCGCGAGCGGCCCTGGGTTGATCGGGATCGTGCTGGAGCAGGTTCGCTAGCTCCGCTGTCCCTGGGCTGTGGGCGCCCGAGCGGTGCGCTCATCGGCTTTGGGCTTTGGGTGCTCTGGCTGGCCCAACTAAGTGGCCCCGGTCATAATTACGGTAGCATTCGGCTGGCGATGCATCCCGCCTGGACGGCGTTGCTCCTCGGTCACACATCCCCCAAATTTGCTCCCTCGTCGCGCCTTGCCAGCCGGGCGCCTCGCC
>JADFPE010000190.1 GCA_022562495.1 Acidobacteriota bacterium | reverse complement strand
CGCCTGGAAATGCCAGATACGTTCGCCGGTCGTCGCGTCGAGGCAGACCAGGCTTTCGGCGAACAGGTTGTCGCCCGGCCGGTGGCCGCCGTAGTAGTCACCGGTCGGAGTCGACAGCGGCAGGTAGACGTAGCCGAGCTCCTCGTCGGCGCTCGGCGACGCCCACATGTTGGTGTTGCCCGTGTATTCCCACGACGCGCGGTCCTCGTTGAGGCCGGTCAACCACGTGTCGTTGCCCGGCTCGCCTTCACGCGCGATGGTGTGGAAGATCCAGAGCTGCTCGCCGGTACGTACGTCGAACCCGCGCACATCTCCGGGCGGCATCTCCTTCAGCGCTGGCATCGTGGCGTTGATGATGTCGCCGATGGCCGAGCCGATCACGACGACGTCGTTCACGACGAGCGGCGCCGACCGCCAGCGGAAGCGGTCGACCGTCCGGTCGTCGTAGCCCTGGATCAGGTCGACCTCGCCGCCGTCACCGAAATCCGGGTCGCGCTCGCCGGTCTTCGCGTTCAGCGAGACGAGCCGCGACCCGAGAACGGCGAGGACACGCGCGTCGCTGCCGTCGGTCCAGTACGCGACGCCTCGTGTCGCGAAGCCTCGCGCGGTCTCCTGACCCTCGCGCGCCGGCGGTGCGTCGAACCAGACCACGTGGCCTGTGGCGGCGTCGAGCGCGGCCACCATGCCGAGGCCCGTGCTGATGTAGAGCAGCCCACCCGCCATGAGCGGCGTGTTCTGGGACGCGCTCGGGGCGCGCATCGTGTTTCCCTGCCGTGTGTCGTCGGGGATCGTGGACTGTCGCCAGACCACGCGGAGGTCGTGCACGGTACGCGCGTCGATCTGATCGAGCGGGGTGTATTTGGTGCCGGCCTTGTCGGCCGCGTACGCGCGCCATTCATCCGCTTGGCCGGCCGCGCTCGGAATCGCCCCCAGGGGGGCAAGGGCGACGGCGAGGGCACCGATGCGCAGGGCGCAGTGAACCGCCGGCTTTGACACGGTCGCCTCCTCAATCATCCACGAACAGGTGTTGCATGACCTGGTAGCGAGCCCGTGTCATCCCCAGACCCTGGTAGGTCGCCTGAGCCGCGTGGTTGTCCAGTTCAACATAGAGTCTGAGCCCCACGACCCGCGGGTCCGCTTCCGCCAGCGCCTTCAGATGAGCGTAGAGCGATCGGAACACGCCCCGCCGGCGGTGTGCCGGGTGCACATACACGCTCTGGATCCACCAGATGTCACCGTTTCGCCAGTCGCTCCACTCGCGGGTGTGCATGATCTGGCCGATCATCCGGCCATCGGCACAGGCGACGTAATACGCGCCGCGCGTCCGGTCAGAGAGCAGCGCCCGCACACCCTGACGCACCGTCTGGCGATCGAGAGACGTGTCTTCGGTTTCTTCGGCGAGGCGGGCATTGAAGTCAGCGATCGTCTCCAGGTCGCCGACGGTTGCCGCTCGGATGACCACGTCCGGCATCACCGCAGCTCCGGCCCGTGAGTCAGATGATCCTCCATCCCCTGTCACCCGTGTCAGCCATTCTACGCCGAGACGCGCTGGGATCTGCCGGAACAGCCCTTGCCACCTCACGGGTCTGGGCGATAATCGGCACGATATCCCCTAGGGGTCTTCGACCAGGCGTCGTGCATGGCGCCGGTGGCAGAGGAGGTGCGTGTGTTTCAGAGACCTGTCTTCTGGGTGGCGTTTACCGTGCTGGCGCTGGCGTGTGCGACCTTCGCGGTCCTCAACTTTCCTCGGGCGTTCTCCCTCGTGGAGCTCGACCTCGACATGGACCGGGAGACGGCGCTGTCCGAGGCCCGGCGGCTGGCGGCGCAGCTCGAGTGGGGTCCGTCCGACTTCCGTCAGGCGGCAAGCTTCCGTCTCGACGATCGCGCGAGAAGCTTTGTCGAGCTAGAAGCGGGTGGAGCCGACGCCTTCACGGGCCTGTTGCGCGAGGGGCCCTTCCATCCCTACCAGTGGGTCGTGCGTCACTTTCGTGCCGGCGAGGTGCGGGAGGTGGAGATCCGGTTCCGCCCCGACGGGGCTCCCTATGGCTTCCGTGAGCGGCTGTCCGACGACGCCCCAGGCGCCGCCCTGGACGCCGACGACGCCCGGGCGATCGCCGAGAGGAACGCCGGCGCCCCATGGAACGTCGCGCTCGACAGCTACGCGCTGGTCGAGTCGTCTCAGCAGGAGCAACCGCAAGGACGCATCGACCACACGTTCGTCTATGAACGCGCCGACGTCGTGGTCGGCGACGGCAGGTTCCGACTGCGTCTGGTCGTGAGCGGCGACCGCTTCACCGAGCTCACCCACGTCCTGCAGATTCCCGAGGCCTTCGACCGCCGGTATGCAGAGATGCGATCGGCCAACGAGGGCATCACCATCGGCGGTAGCTTCGCCCTGCTCCTGATCTATGGCATCGGCGGCATCGGGGTGGGGCTCTTCGTGCTGCTCCGACAGCGGTGGGTGTTGTGGCGGACGCCCCTGTTGTGGGGTGCGTGCATTGCCGGTACCCAGCTGCTGGTGGGGCTGAATTCGTGGCCGCTGTTGTGGATGGAGTACGACACCGCGGTCTCGCAAACCAGCTTCGCCCTGCAGCAGGTGGCGTTGCTCGGCGCCCTGTTTCTGGCGTTCACCGGCGTCTTCGCCCTGTCGTTCATGGCGGCCGAGAGCCTGTCGCGACGCGCCTTCCCGCATCACATGCAGCTCTGGCGCGTCTGGTCGCTGGACGCGGCGCGCTCCTGGCAGGTGCTGGGCCAGACGGTGGCGGGTTACCTGATCGTCGGCGTCGACCTGGCGTTCCTCGTGACCTTCTACTGGTTCGTCACCCGGTACCTGGGCTGGTGGTCGCCGTCGGATGCGCTGCTGAACCCCGATTCATTGGCCACGGTGTTCCCGTGGCTCGACCCGATCGCCCTGTCGCTCCAGGCTGGCTTCTGGGAGGAGTGTCTGTTCCGGGCTGTCCCCCTGGCGGGTGCCGCCCTCCTCGGGAATCGGTTTGGCGGTCGCCGCGCGTGGATCACGGCGGCGTTCGTGGTGCAGATCGTCATCTTCGGGGCCGGTCACGCCGCCTACCCCACACAGCCGTCCTACGCTCGCCTCATCGAGCTGATCGTGCCGTCGACGATCTTCGGCCTGCTGTATCTTCGTTTCGGACTGCTCCCGGCGATCGTCATGCACTTCGCATTCGACGCGGTGCTGTTCGGCATCCCGCTGTTCGTGTCCTCGGCGCCCGGGGCATGGGTCGACCAGGGCATCTTCCTGCTGCTCGTGCTCGTTCCCGTCTGGGTCGTGCTCAGCGCCCGGCTGCGAGGCGGCGGGTGGATCGGGGTGCCGTCGGCGCTGCTGAACAGAACCTGGAGCCCCCCGGAACCTGCGGCACCCGACGGGACGACAGCCGCCGCGCCTCGGGAGCCGCTCGGTCTGCCCCGATTTCCGGTCGTGGCCGGGGTCGCGGTACTCGGTGTCGGGCTGTGGGGGTATGGCGCCGTCACCCCCAGCGAATCACCCCCACTCGAGGTGGGTCGCGGCACGGCGCTGGACGTGGCGCGCGCGGCGCTCGCCGAGCGAGGGGTCGACGTGGACGACTGGCGCGAGCTGAGCGTCGTGGTGAGCGGTCTCGATCAACAGGACCGTTTCGTCTGGACTGAGGCAGGCGAGGAGCGGTATCGCGCGCTGCTCGGCGAGTATCTGTCCGGGCCGCGCTGGCGTGTGCGCTACGCCCGGTTCGAAGGTGACGTGGCGGCTCGCGCCGAAGAGCACATCGTGTGGGTCGCTGCCGATGGGACCCTGGGGCGACAGGAGCATCGGCTCGCCGAAGATACGGCAGGGCCGGCGCTCTCGGAAGACGCCGCGCGGTCTCTGGCGCGGGACGCGCTCGATCGATTCGAGGGGGTCGCGAGCCTGCGTGAGATCTCGGCCGAGTCGTCCCGCCGGCCGTCGCGAACCGACTGGACCTTCACCTTTCGCGACGAGGCGGTCGGTGGCCTCTCGGGCGGCGAGGCCAGGGTGGCGGTGCAGATTGGGGGCGACGAGGTTGTCGACACGGGGCGTTCTATTTACCTGCCGGAAGAATGGCGGCGCCGGGAGAACCAGCGACGCGCCACGATGTCGGTCGTCGCCGTCGCGTCAAGTACCCTCCTGGGCCTGCTGCTGGTCGGGGGCGCCGTGGCCGCCATCGTTCGGTGGACACGTGGACAGTTCCACCTCGAGACCGCCTTGACGGTTGCCGGCCTCGTGTTGGTCGTCTCCGTGGTCCAGCTGGCGAACGACTGGCCGAGCCTGATGAACGGGCTGGACACGGCCCAACCGCTGCTCTTACAGGTTGGACTCTTCATTGTGGGTGGACTTATCGGCCAGGGCGTGCTCGCGGTGCTGGTCGGGCTGCTGGCCGGCCATTGCCACGTCCTCGCGCACGGCCGGTTCACGACCAGGGCCGACACGAGGTTGGCCGTGTGGACGGGGGTGGCCCTCGGTGTCGGTTTCCTTGGGGGCGTCGCGTCGGTCGGGACCCTGTTTGGGAGATCGCTGCCGCCGTGGTCCGCGTATGGCCCGGCGGATGCGATGGTCCCCTGGTTGACCGCCGCGTTGGGCCCCGTGCCTGCGTATCTCCTGCTCACGGTGGTGGCGATGCTGGTCATCACGTCCGTCAACGCGCTGACTGGTGGGTGGGCCAGGCGCCGCGTCGTGGGGGCGATCGCCCTGATCCTCGTTGGGGCCCTGCTGGCGCCAGGACCGTCGCGGGACACGCTGGCGTCCTGGGCGGTGTCGGGTCTCCTCAGCGGGGCACTGCTCCTGGTCGCGTACATCTGGGTGCTGCGCAGTTACCCTGCCCTCGTGGTTCTGTCGACTGCGGCGCTGATCGTGCCCGGAGTGGTGGAGAGAGGGTTTGAGCGGGCCTACGGTGGGGCGCTCGTCGGATCGCTCGTCGGGGTGGCCGCAGTCGCGTTCGTGGCGTGGCGCTGGTTTCGTCTGCTGTCGCGTGTGGAAGCGGACACCGGCTGACGAATCCAAGTGGTCCGTGTCATACGTACCGCCGTATTTGTGACACCGGCAGCGCAGTGAGGGAGGTCATGATCATGCGCCACATCGCACCGCTGGTTCTCGTGACCGGACTCGCGGCCTGTGGGCCGCCCGCTGCGGACTATGGCGCCGTCTTCGACCACACTGGGGGACGGTGGGTCGACCTGACGCACGCCTTTTCCGAGTCGACGATCTACTGGCCGACCGACACCGCGGGGTTTCAACTGGAGGAGCTGGCGTTCGGACCCACCGAGGGCGGCTGGTTCTACGCGTCGTATCAGTTTGCGTCGGCGGAGCACGGTGGTACCCATCTGGACGCGCCGCTGCACTTTGCGGAGGGTGGCCTGACAAACGACCAGATCCCGCTCTCGGGGCTCATCGGACCCGCGGTAGTGGTCGACGTCACCGCACACGTGACGCCGGACTACCTCGTGTCGGTGGACGATCTCACTGCGTGGGAGGCGGCGAACGGAGCGATTCCGGACGGCGCGATCCTTCTGATCCGCACCGGGTGGGCCGACCGCTGGAGCGACCGCACGGCGTATCTCGGCACCGACCTGACGGGGGACGCGGCGGTGGCCGAGCTGCACTTCCCCGGGATCGGCGCCGAGGCGGCCCACTGGCTCGTGGACAACCGCGGCATCGTCGCCGTCGGGATCGACACCCCGAGCATCGACCGCGGGCAATCCACCGACTTCCGCGCGCACGTGATCCTCTACGCCGAGAGCATCTCGGGCTTCGAGAACGTCGCCAATCTCTCGGCGCTG
This sequence comes from Acidobacteriota bacterium, assembly GCA_022562495.1. Taxonomy (GTDB): domain Bacteria; phylum Acidobacteriota; class Vicinamibacteria; order Vicinamibacterales; family UBA8438; genus NP936. The sequence continues at coordinate 3,752 of JADFPE010000190.1, read as the reverse complement.
CCCGCCACCGGGAGCTACGTCGTCGCGCTGCCGATGAAGATCGAGGGTGGCAGCGGCGGGCCGCTCAGGATCGTGGCGTTCGTCCCCTGAGGGCCAGGTCGAGCATCGCGTCACGTTGGTGGCCGCCGATCCATCCGGTCTGGCGGCGTTCCTCGTCGGTCGAACCCTGCCGGTATGCTCTCTCCTCGCGTCTTGCCAGCCGGGCGCCTCGACGCCCAGGAACGTGACGCGATGCTTGACCGGACCCGTGGCGGTCCCGCGACCGAAGAGATACAGTAGTCGGCACACTGTCGTCGACCGTCCCCTGGTCTCTCGACCCTTCGGAGGAGACACCATGCCCGGCCACGCTATGGAGCGACTGTCCGCGGCGGCCCGCGTTGCTGTTGCGGTCGTCATCCTCGGCTTTGCCGCATCGCTCCCGCTCGTCGGGCAGAGCGACGAGCCGGTCGACCTGAGCGCCGTGTATGCGATCAAGGCCGAAGGGTTCGAACGCTCCCAGGTGATGGAGCTGATGAGCTGGTTGACCGATGTTCACGGCCCGCGGCTCACCGGGTCCCCCAATCTCCAGGCCGCCGCCGACTACACGGTCGAGCAGTTCGCCGAGTGGGGCCTGACCAACATCGCGCAGGAAGTGTGGGGCGAGTTCGGCCGTGGCTGGAGCAACGACCGGTTCTATGCCCACGCGATCGCGCCGCAGGCCTATCCACTCATTGGCTATTCGAAGGCCTGGACACCGGGGACCGGCGGCGTGGCGGCCGGAGAGGCGGTCCTGGCCATTATCGGGAACGACGCCGACATCGAGACGCATCGCGGCACGCTGGCCGGTAAGTTCGTACTGACCGCGCCGGTTCCCGACGTGCAGGCGCTGTTCGAGGCGCCGGGGCGCCGCTACACCGACGACCAGCTCGCCGGGCTCGCCGCGCAGCCCGACCCGGCAGGGCGTCGGGGCCGGCGCCGTGGTGGGCGCGGGGGCCGGGGCTTCGCGGATCGACGGATGGCGTTCTTCGTCGAGGAGGGCGTGGCCGCGCTCATCGAGCCGGGGCCGAATCCAGGGTCGCGGCGTGGTGACACCGGCAGCGTCTGGGTGCGGAGCGGTGGCTCGCGGAACCCGGACGACCCGCCGGTTGCGCCGCAGGTCGTGCTGTTGACCGAGCACTATGGCCGCATCGTGCGCACGCTCGAGAAGGACATCCCGGTCACGCTCGAGCTCAACGTCCGGAACAGCTTCCACGATGAGACCCTCGATGCGTTCAACATCATCGCCGAGATTCCGGGCACCGACCGGGCCGACGAGGTCGTGATGCTGGGCGCGCACTTCGACTCGTGGCATGCCGGCACCGGCGCCACCGACAACGCCGCCGGCTCGGCGGTCATGATGGAGGCGATGCGGATTCTGAAGGCTACCGGGCTGCCCTTGCGTCGCACGGTGCGGATTGCGCTCTGGACCGGTGAAGAGCAGGGCTTGCTCGGCTCACGCGCCTACGTCACCACGCATTTCGGCGACCGGCGCACGATGGCGCTCGAGCCGGACCACGCCCGGCTGTCCGGCTACTTCAACGTGGACAACGGCACCGGGCTGCTGCGTGGGGTGTATCTGCAGGGGAACGAGGCGATTGCGCCGGTCTTCGAGGCCTGGATGGCGCCGTTCGCCAATCTTGGGATGACCACGCTGAGCATCCGCAACACCGGCGGCACCGACCATCTGGCGTTCGACGCCGTCGGGCTGCCCGGGTTCCAGTTCATCCAGGACCCGGTGGAGTACGGCTCGCGCACGCACCACACCAACATGGACGTCTACGAGCGCGTGCAGGCCTCCGACATGATGAAGAACGCGGTCATCGTCGCCTCGTTCGTCTATCACGCCGCGAACCGCGACGAGCTGTTGCCACGCAAGCCGCTGCCCCGACCGCAGCCACGTCGCCGGTAGCCCACCGCCGGAGTGCGCTCGCGGGTCAACGCCCCTGGGATTCGAAGGGGTTGACGAGATCGACCCCGCAGTGTTCGAAATCACGCACATTCCGGGTGGCGACAAACAAACAGATAGTTCAGGCTGTCGGGTCGAAGTGGGCCCACTCGGCCAACGCGAGCAGCGCCGCGATGCCAGGCCCGCGCTCGCCCGCGCATGTGAACCATCCGCTGGACGGGGTCGAGATGACACTCCAGTCGGCCTCTTCGTTCCGCACCAGCCGCCCCGCCACGTTGACAGCCTCCGCCGCTTCGTCCATGCGGCCCGTGAGACGCAGCGTGACCTTGTCGCCGACCGACGCGCGGAGGCGCTCGGCATCAAACACCGCGGACGGGTCCGGCGACATGGCGGGCCCGGTCGAGCAGGCCGTGGCGCCGATACAGGCGATCAGCGCGGACATGAGGCGAGGGTGCGCGGGCAGGCGTGTGTGGGTCACATCGTCCTCCAACCGCACGCGATGTTCCACCCGCGTCGCCCTCGACACAGCCTCCCTTGCTAGACTGAACCCGTTGGGTCATTACCGCCCAAGAGGAGGTCACCGTGAGGACGCTCGCTCGTTTCAGTATCCTGGCCGGACTACTGGTCGCCACAGCAGGCCGAGGCCCCGCCTGGGCGGCGTGCGGCGACACCGGCGTCTGGCTCCAGGTGCTCGGGTCCGGCGGACCGTTCGGCGCCGGACGTGCCTCGGCCGGGTACATCGTCTGGGTCGACGGGGTGAGTCGCATCATGGTGGACGCCGGAGGCGGCACCTTCACGCGCTTTCATCAGGCGGGTGCGACCCTGGCGGACCTCCAACTGCTGGCCTTGAGTCACTTCCATCCCGACCATGCCTCGGACGTCCCGGCGCTGCTCTGGCCCCGTGGCGGCAGCCTGCGGGTGGCCGGCCCATCCGGGAGCGCTGGATTTCCCTCGGTGGATGACTTCCTGAGCGGGTTGTTCGGACCGGCTGGGGTGTTCCGCGTGCTGAACGGCCGGGTGATGCTCGACACGGTCACCGTGAACGTCGCCGACTCGGAAGCGACCGATGTACTGAGGGACGGCGAGGTCCGCGTGCGCGGTCTCGGGGTCCCACACGGCTCGGTGCCTGCGGTCGGCTACCGGGTCGACGTGGGTGACGCCAGTGTCGCGTTCAGCAGCGACCAGAACGGGTCGAACCCGGCGTTCACCGACTTCGTTCGAGACGTGGACCTCCTGGTGGTGCATTTCGCCGCGTCAGAGGCGTCCGCCGGGGCAGCCACCGACCTGCACGCCAAGCCCAGCGTGTGGGGGCAGATGGCCGCCGATGCGGGGGTCGGGACGCTGGTCCTGAGCCACCTGTCCGCGAATCAGGATCTCGACGAGAACGTGGCGCACCTTCGCTCAACCTACAGTGGTCCGTTGACGATTGCCTCGGACCTGTTGTGTGTGACGGTCGACTAGCACGAGCCGGTCTCGGGCGCTACTTGGGCGCGCTGACCAAGATACTGACCGACGCCCACGCCGACCCGCTGCGGCCGTCCGAGACGGTGACCGGCACCACGCCGCTTGCGCCGTCGGCGGCGGTGGCGAGACAGAGCGCCGCGCCCAGGAGCACGTTCAGCCGGGACGCAGCAGAGACCGTTGCCCTACACATCGGCATCAAGAGTCGGTGCAGACAGAGCGGTGGCGCCAGCAACGCCCACATCGTAGCGCCTGCCCCGCGTGAGCCCTTCGTGGCCCCGGTCATCATTACGGTAGCATTCGGCTGGCGATGCATCCCGCCTGGACGGCGTTGCTCCTCGGTCACACATCCCCCAATTTGCTCCCT
>JADFPE010000189.1 GCA_022562495.1 Acidobacteriota bacterium | reverse complement strand
GTCGACCGTGCCGGACCAGGTCGAGAAGTTGCGCGCGCGGTTTCGGCTGCAGCGCGTGGTGCTGGTCGGCGACCGGGGCATGCTGACCCACACGCAGATCGACGCGTTGCGCGGGTATCCCGGCGTGGGCTGGATGTCCGCGCTGCGCTTTCCGGCCATTCGCACGCTGGCCGAGCACGGCGCGTTCCAACCCTCACTCTTCGATACGCAGAACCTCGCCGAAATCACCAGCGACGACTATCCCGGCGAACGGCTCGTCGTGTGTTACAACCCGGCATTGGCCGAAGACCGTAGACGGACGCGTGGAGAACTCCTCGTTGCCACCGAAGCGCGCCTCGCACAGATCGCTGCGGCCGTGGCACGGCGCACCAAGACGCCGATGACCGCCGCCACGATCGGCCTGAAGGTGGGCAAGATCATCAACCGCTATAAGGTCGGCAAACACTTCGACCTGACCATTGAAGACAACCGGTTACGTGTCAAGCGCAACGACGTATCCATCGAACGCGAGATGCGCCTCGACGGCATCTACATCATCCGCACCAGCGAACGCGCGGACGCGGTGACCGCCGAGAACATCGTGCGCACCTACAAGAGTCTCGGACACGTCGAGCAGGCTTTCCGCTGCATGAAAAGCGTCGACCTGCACGTGCGGCCCATCCGGCATCGCAACGAAGTGCACGTACGCGCGCACATCTTCTTGTGCATGCTCGCGTACTACGTCGAATACCATCTGCGTACGGCCCTGTCGACCATCCTCTTCCAAGACGACGAACTTGACATGGCCCGCTGGACCCGAGACCCTGTGGCCAAGGCTGAGCCGTCCCCGAGCGCCCGCGCGAAAAAACGCACCAAGACCACCGACGACGGCTGGCCCGTGCAGAGTTTGCGCACCCTGCTGAGCAACCTTGGGACGCGGTGCAAAAACACCTGCCGCGCCGGCGAAGGAAAGAACGTCCTGCGTTTCGAGCAACTGACAGAAACCAGTCCGTTCCAACAACACGTCTTCAGCCTGCTCGGACTCACGCCATGACAGACTGTACCCAGTAACCCTGCACATTGAATGCTTCTATCAGTGTGAAGTACAAGGGGTTATCCTGTTTTGGCCTCTGGAACTTCGGGCTAACGAGCGACAGGGCCGACGTGCGCGCCGGCTTCCACAGCATGCGCCGATCGGCCGCGAGGCCGACTGTGGTCACTTGTCCCCCCTCCCGCCACACCTGCAGGTGTTCCCGACACGCCGAAAGACCGACATCCACGATGATCGACAGCCAGAACCGGGCGCGTCTCCGCCTGTGGTCTCGATACCCGTCGCGGAAGGCCTCCGCCATCGCCTCGCCATACTCCCGACGGAAGACTGCGGGGTACAGACGGAGCAACACTGCATAGAGACGCTCGGCAGTCATGATGTCGGAGCCAGGAGGCCGCGTTCGTCAGCGACACGAACGAGGGCCCAGAGGCGGTGGGCCTCGGCTTTCGCTACTCTCCTGCCTTTTCGGGACAATCGATAGCACCGACGCCGGGCCGCGTCAGGCTTACATTCTTCGACAAGCCCGTCCCGACGGAGACGCTTGATCGCGCTGTAGAGCGTGCCGGGACCGATCGTCAGGCTCCCGCGCGTGTCCGCCTCGACATCCTTCATGATGCCGTAGCCGTGGCGAGGACCCGGGGCCAGTGTCAGGAGGATATGGAATTCAGCCGGTGTCAGTGTCATCTATCGACATCAGATATATCATAGTTCGATATATCGATGACAGATATATTCGGCCTGCCTCCGAGTCGTCGTCTGCAAGGACGTCGGCTCGATGCAGGAGGTCGGTCCGGTATCAGCGGCGCAGCTCGCGGCCCTGCTGCTCCAGCTCGCTGCCGGAGATGTCCGGCTGGCCGTCCGGCGTCCGCATCGGTATCGTGCGGTGGGTCGGCTGCGCGGCAGCCGGCTGCGGCACGAGCGTGAGGACGAAGGTGAAGGCGAAGAACGTCGCGACACACTTCTCGAGCACCTGTCATCTCCCAAGGGCCCGCAGCCGCTGCCCGCCGCGTCACGGGCGGGGCAGCGTCGGGAACAGCTCGTCCGTCGGTTGTGGCTGCACGCCGAACGCGTTGAGCGACATCGACACCAGGCGATAGTTGGCGACGGTCATCAGCACACTCATCATCTCGCGCGTGTCATAGCGCCGAGCCAGCGCGGTCCACGTGGCGTCGGACACGATCCCGTCGCGATAGATCTCGTCGGCGGCGGTGAGGTGCGCGATCTCGAACGCGTCCCAGCCGGGCGCGTCGGGCCCGGCGGCAATCAGTGCCGGTTCCAGGCCGTGGTCGCGGGCGCGGCCGACGCTGCCGACATGCTTGGCCCACTCGTATACCGACTGGCAGTTCCATCCGATCCGGAGGATGAGCAGCTCGCGATAGTGGGGCGTCAGCGGCGAGACGCGGTTGACATAGTTGGAGTTGCCCCGCCGCGTCTCGGCCACTCTCGGGTGCCGCGCGAAGGTGCGACCGACCCGGAGACCCGGGCCCTCGATCGGGTCGACGCGCGGCGCGTCGAGCGGGCGCTCTCGTGCGGGCACCGCTACTCGGTAGGGGACATCGGCCGGGAAGCGGGCCGTCGCGCCGTCGTCGGGCTGGACGCCCATCGAGTTGAAGAGCATCGACAGCAGCGTGAACTCGTTCACCGTCATGATGGCGTCGACCATGTGATAGAGGTCGTAGCGCGCGTCGAGCGCGCTCCAGGTCGCGTCGCTCACAGCCGAGTTCCGGAACAGCTCGTCGGCCAGACGGAGCAGCGTCGCCTCGAACGGGTCCCAGCCGGTGGCGTCAGGGCCCTCGGCGATCCGATGCCTGTCGGCGGGGGTCACGCCGGCGGTCCTGGCGACCGGCGCGTGGTCCGCCCACAGGTAGGCGTTCTGGGACAGCCAGGCCGTGCGCAGGATCAGCAGCTCGCGGTGCCGCGCCGACAGCGTCGAGTCGCTCGTGATGTAGATGAGGAACGGCATGACCGCCTCCACCAGGGCGGGGACGTTGAGCAGCGTCTTGAAGGCGTTGCCGATGCGGACCTCAGGTCCGTAGGTCGCCACGATCGCGCGGTGCTCGTCGGTCCACTGTGCCTCTGGCAGCGGTGGGATCCGCGGGGCGGTCAACCGAACGGGTGGGGTGCTGCCCGGCAGGTCCGGGATCGCCTGGGCCGCGAGCTCGGCGGGCGCAAGCCAGACGAGCACGCCGCATACCAGCCACACCAGAGACCTGTATCGGCTGCCCGCCGGCATCACAGTGTTCCTGTACCTGGTCTGTCAGCGTGGCAGCGCGAAGGCCACGAGCCGCGGCCCACGTCCCACCGTGAGGGCGATGTACTGCCTGCCGTCCACCATGTAGGTCATCGGCGTGCCGATCGCGCCGGCCGGGAGATCGACCGACGCGAGCTCCGCCCCCGAGGTCTTGTCGTAGGCAACCAGCCGCGGTCCGTTGCTTGTCCCGCCGGCGGTCAAGCAGTAGATGAGGAGCGTCCTGGTCAGGAGCGGGCCGTTGTTGGCGTTGTCTCCCCCGAGCGGCGGCAGGTCGAGGTCGCGCAGCTGCGGATGCCGCCGGTATCGGTCTCCCGCACCCGTCGGCACCATCCACTCGTGCTCGCCGGTGTTCAGGTCGATCGCCGTGATGCGCGAGTAGGGCGGCTTGAACAACGGCAGCCCCTGCGGCATCTGTGGGCCGGTCCGCACACCGGCGCGCAGGTTGGCCATCCGCTGGGCCTCGGGTGCGCCGTGGGTGTAGCGCATCGTCGAGCCGATTGCGGGATCCGGTGCATAGAGCTGGATGAACCCGGGGCGGTTGCGCGACGGGACATACAGCATCCCGGTCTGGGGATCGAGCGCGGCGCCGCCCCACCCGGTCGCGCCGCCGGGAGACGGGCGCATGATGGTCCCCTGCGTCCCCCCCTCGATCGGTCGTCTCAGCGGCGTGAACAACGGCCCGATCGTGAAGTTGCTGACCGCCTCGACCGCCATTGCACGAATCTGGGGCGTGAAGTCGATCAGGTCGTCAATTTCTACACCCTGGTAGTCGAAGGGCGCCGGCTTGGTGGGAAACGGCTGGGTCGGCGAGGGCACCTCGCCCGGCAGGTTCGTCTCTTGCGGCACGGGTCGCTCGACGATCGGCCAGACCGGCTCCCCCGTCACCCGGTCGAAGACGTAGACGAAGCCCTGCTTGCTCACCTGCGCCAGCGCCTTGATTTCCCGGCCGTCGACCGTCAGGTCCACCAGGTTCGGGTGTGTGGGGAAGTCGTAGTCCCACAGCCCGTGATGCACCGCCTGGAAGTGCCAGACGCGCTGGCCGGTCTCGACATCGACGGCGATGATTGACTCGGCGAACAGGTTGTCCCCGAGACGATCCGCGCCGTAGTAGTCGTTGGTGGCCGTCCCGGTCGGCAGATAGACGTAGCCCAGCTCGTTGTCGCCGGCCAGCATCGACCAGACGTTGGCATTCCCGGAATAGCGCCACGACTCGTTCTGCCACGTGTCGACCCCGAACTCGTCGGCGCTGTTCGGCACCGTGTGGAAGTCCCACGCATGCTCGCCCGTGCGGACATTCCAGGCGCGCACCCATCCCGGCACCGCCTCTTTGGTGATCCGCCGGTCGGCAACCTGGGAGCCGTGAATCACCGTGTCGCGAACCACGATCGGGGGGGAATGGATGCCGTAGAGCATCGCGTTGAGATAGTCGCGTTCGTCCCGATTCGCCCGGGGGATGCCGACCATGGCGTCGACCATGCCGCTGCCGTCCGGCCCGAAGTCGGGGCACGGCTGCCCGGTGTTGGCGTCGACGCAGACGAGGTAGCCGTTGCCGGTGCCCCAGAAGATCCGCTCGTCGTCCTCGCCGTCGGTCCAGTACGCGACGCCGCGCTGGCGCCACGTGCCGGTCATCGTCGTCGTCCCTTCCTCGTAGCTCTTCGGGTTGAACACCCAGAGGGTCTCGCCGGTGGTGGCGTCGACCCCAACCCCCTGCGACAGCGGCGTGTTGAAGTAGAGGACGCCGTCCACCATGAGCGGCGTCGCCTGGAACCCGGAGGGGTTGGGCGGGTGGCCGATCCGGTAGAGGTTGGGGGTGTCTGCGACGAGCGTCTCGACGATGGCGTCAAGTGGCGCCCACCACTCGCTGCCGTCGGGCATCGTCCTGCTGACGAAGTTGTCGACCGACATCCACTCCCAGGCGAGCTCGAGGTCGCCGAAGTTGCTGGCGTCGATCTGCTCGAGCGGCGAGTACTTGGTGCCGGCGATATCACCCGCGTAGCTTCGCCACTCGCCGTTCGCGGTGTCGTAGGTCTGCCAGGGGCCGGTGGAGCGGACTGGCTGGGCGTGGACGGCAGATGCCGCGCACGCGAGAGCGACGACGACAGTGACCAGTGCGTGGCGCATCGCGGAACCTCCGGCGCGATGGTACACCACGTGTGGCCGATCGTGCTGCGGAGCGTCGCTTGTGTCCCCATACGTGTCACGAGACCGGAAGGCACGTCTGGAGACATCAGTGGGGCAAGGCTTCAGCCGTGCCATGCAGGCCTGAAGGCCTGCGCCATATTGGTCACCCAGGTGAGGTTCGGGGCTAGCAGCCCGTGGTGAAAGCCCCGCTGCATTCGACGGGCGCTGCATCCCGTCTGACAGCGTTGCGTCTCGGTCGAATGCTGCCGGTATGCTCCCTCGGCGCGCCTTGTCAGTCGGGCGCATCGCCCATCTCGGTGCGACGCGGGGTTTCACCACGGACTGCTAGTCCGGCAGCGCAAGGGCAATCAGTTCAGGCACGTCTCCGCCGATTGTCAGCGCGATGTACTGCGTCCCCTCGTGCATGTAGGTCATCGGGGTGCCGATGGCCCCCGCCGCCAGATCGAGCGAGCCGACGATCGCACCGGTCGCCTTGTCGCGTGCCACCAGACGCGGTCCGCCGTCGGTGCCGCCGGCCGAGAGCGCGCTCACGAGCAACGATGTCGTCAGGAGCGGTCCACCGCGCCCGTCACCGCCGAGGGGCGGCAGGTTCAGGTCGCGGAGCTGCGGGTGGTTCCGGTAGCGGTCGCCGTCACCGTTCGGCTGCATCCAGGCGTGGTCGCCGGTGTTGAGGTCGATCGCGGTGATGCGCGAGTACGGTGGCTTGAACAGCGGGAGCCCTTGCGGCATCAGCGGCGCCGTTTGGAAGCCGCCCTGCGTGTAGGCGAGGTTGCCCCCCTCGGCCGGATCTGGCGTGACGTATTTCATCACCGAGTACGCGTTCACCGACGGGATATAGAGGATGCCGGTGTCCGGATCGACCGCCGACCCCATCCAGTTCGCGCCGCCGCCGATCGCCGGCCGTTGAATGGTGCCTTGCATGCCGTCCTCGACTGTCCGCATCGGTGGCGAGAAGAGGCCGCCGAGCCGATGGTGCCGGACCGCCTCGACCGCCATGGCACGCAGCTCGGGCGTGAAGTCGATGAGTTGATCAATCGACGACCCCTGGTCTTCGAACGGTAACGGCCTGGTCGGAAACGGCTGGGTCGGGGAGAGCACCTCGCCGTCGAGGTCGGTGTCGGTCTCGACCCCGCGTTCCTCGATCGGCCAGACCGGCTCGCCGGTGACGCGGTCGAACACGTAGGTGAAGCCCTGCTTGCTCACCTGCGCAATCGCCTTGATGTCGCGGCCGTCGACCGTGATGTCGATCAGGTTGGGATGGGTCGGGAAGTCGTAGTCCCACACGCCGTGGTGGACCGCCTGGAAATGCCAGATCCGCTCGCCGGTTTCGATATCGAGCGCGACGAGGCTTTCCGCGAACAGGGTGTCGCCCGGTCGGTGCCCGCCGTAGTAGTCGTTGGTCGGGGTGCCGGTCGGCAGATAGATATAGCCGAGCTCGTCGTCGACACTGAACATCGACCAGACATTGGCGCCACCCGAATATCGCCACGACTCGTCCTGCCAGGTCTCGACGCCGATGTCGTCGGCTTGTGGCACCGTTCGGAACATCCACTTCGTCTCGCCGGTCCGGACGTCGATCCCTTTCACCCATCCGGGCGGTTGTTCCTTGGTGATCGGCTGATCCGAGATCGACGTCGGCGTCACGACGATGTCGTGTGCCACGATCGGCGGTGAGTTCACGCTGATCACCGGATGGCCCTTGTGGTCGGTCGTGCCTCGTCCATTGCGTGGGATCTGGGACCCGAGGTCGACACGCCCGTTCTCGCCGAAGCTCCGCACCGCCTGCCCGGTCTTCGCGTCGATGGCCAGCAGATACCCGTCAGGGGTGCCGTAGTAGAGCCGCTCGTCGGTCCCGTCGGTCCAGTACGCCAGCCCGCGCGAGCTGTACCCGGGCGCGTTGATGGATTTCTTCGTCGACCGGATCACCTCCGGGTCATGGATCCACCGCACGTCGCCGGTCCCTGCATCGAGTGCGACCGCGAGCCTGAGCGGTGTGACGAGGTAGACGGTCCCACCGATCATCAGCGGTGTGACCCGCATGTTGAGAATGCTCAGGTCCGGATGAATCTCGCGGAGGGCGTCGAGGTCGAGCGCCCCGTCGGCCGACGTCCAGCGCCACGCGATCTCGAGGTCGTTGAAGTTTCCGGCATCGATCTGGTCGAGGGCCGAGTACTTGGTCCCGCCGAGGTCGCCGGCGTACGTTGGCCACTCGCCGTTCGGCGCGCCGTGTTGCGCCGAGACGGGATGGGCCGAGAGGCCCATGATGATGATGATGACGACGACGACGGCGACGGCGCCGAGCTGCTTCACCGGGCCATTATACCGAGGCGGCCGTCTGCCAGCACGTTCACCGCGGACTGCTAGAACGTGATGCTCACCGATGCGTTCAACGTGAGCCCCATGAGGAGAATGTTGTTCTCGATGATCTCTCCCTCGACGACGTTGAACTCCTTGTACCAGGTGTTCTGTCGATTGTAGAGATTGAACAGCGTCAGGCCGAACGACCCCTTCCCCCCGGTGTTCGGGACTGGAAACTCTCGGTGCACCGCCACGTCCAGCCGGTGATAGGCTGGGAGTCTGGCGCCATTCTTCGGTCCCGCCACGACGCGGTCGATCGTGCCGCCGAACGGGAGCTCGATCGGCTCCAGACCGACCGGTTCCGTGTACGGCTTGCCGGTCGCATAGACCCAGGTCTCGGAGAGATGCCACTGCCCGAGCTCGAACACGTTGACGATCTTCAGCTCGTGGCGTTGATCGTGGTTGGCCAGAAATGGCGCGGTTTCGAGCGTGGGAAACGACTCTTCCACCTTGCTGAGTGTGTAGCTCACCCATCCGGTATGTCGACCCGACCGCTTCTGCACGAGCACTTCAGCACCGCGCGCCGTGCCGTCGCCGTGATAGAAGAAATCGTCGTAGTTGATCTCGGCTGACGCCGTGGCCAGGCGTGGGGCAAACTGCGTCAGCTCAGACAGATCCTTGAAGAATAGCTCGACATCGATCAGCAGGTTCCCGCGTTCGTACGCGCCCCCGGCGATGAGGTGGGTCGCCGCGGAGACCGGCACGGTCGTGCCGTTGGCCAGACTCCAGAATTCGCGATTGCCTTGCAGGACATCCTCACGCGTGACCTGGCTGGTGAATTGGTGGTACAGGCCTGTCGCGGCTTTCAGCTTGAAGCGATCGTTCACGAAGAACGTCGCGGCGAATCGCGGCTCGGTGTAGCGGGTGCCGGTGCGGTCGAAGCTGGTGAGGCGCACGCCCGGCACCACGAGCAGGCGTGACCCGATCAGCCAGTGGTCCTGCAGGAACAGGGACGTCAGCCGTCCCCGCTCGGACTGATTGAGGACGGCGGCCAGTGTTGTACCGCCGCCACCGCGACGGCCCGCCCCGGATTGCAGGGTGTACGCGATGTCGTTCGACGTGATCTCTAGTCCGCCCTCGAGTGTGTGACCGACGCCCAGGGTAATCGGCACGGTGGCCTTGAACGTCAGGTCCTCGACGTGATTTTCCTCGGCCGACGGGTTGTCGTTGGAGCCGACCTGCGTGCTGCGATCGCGAATGTCGGTGAAGCGCGAGTACCCCAGCGAGACCTGACTCTGGACGCGCGGGTGCCACTGCCGCGACCACATGAGTCCAACCCCGGTATTGCCGGACGTGCGGACATCGCTGATGTCGAGGCTGCTGTTCAGATCGAGCCCCAGCGCCGCCGGGTCGAGGCCTCGCTCCCGGAGCCGATCGAGCAGGCCCTCCGGAAACTGGATCGATCGGGAATTATCGAGATTGTCATGTCCCCGATAGAGCGTTAGGGACACGACGTCGCGCGTGGACGGATTGAGGAGCACCTTGCCGTTGATATCGTAGAAATTGGAAGAGGGCTGGGTGTCGACCGTCGCGAAACGCCCACGCCCGCCTGCCCCTCCCCCGAAGCCGGCCCGTGGCCCGGCGGCGGCGTTGTTGTCGAAGAGATTGAGAATCTTGTCGTAGAGCGGCCCTTGAAATGACCGCCGCACGGCCAGGAACGCCGACCCCGTGTTGTTGAAGAGCGGCGTTTCGACCGAGCCATTGAAGCTGAGCAGGCTGCCGCCGACGCTGGCGCCTGACCGATCCAGGCGTCCGCTCTTC
>JADFPE010000188.1 GCA_022562495.1 Acidobacteriota bacterium | reverse complement strand
GTCGAGCACCCAACGAAGTACGAGTGCTGGATGGGCGACGGGTAATAGGCAGCGGTGATCTGCTTGGCGGCCTCCACCGTCAGGTGCACGGATCGATAGGCGAAGTCGATCACCTTTTGCCGGTCGAGCGTAAAGCTCCCCCGGGGTCCTCGGCGACTGTCGTGTCCCGTATCCGTGCCGACGCTCACGCTCCCGTCACGGAGGGCGAATCGCATCTGGCCTTCTGGTATCAAGCCGGCCCACCCGCCATTGCCTCGCATGACCAAACGTCCGTTCCAATCGGATGGGAGGTACACGGCAAACCGAATGTCAGGCAGGATGCGGCCGTACACGCGGCAGTGTTCCGGCCCATCTTCGGACGCCGGTTCCATGCGTGCCTCGACGACCGAGAACTGGAAGTTCGTGAGGCTGGAGAGGCTCGTGCACGACGCCATCGTCTGTATGGTGCGACCGCCTGTCTGAGCCGCAGCAGAGCCGGGCAAGGCGACCAGGCTGACCACCACCGCCAGTAGAGGAATCCGATTCTGCGAAGATCGCGATTCGACAAGGTGTTTGGGGAGACGCGTCACCTTTTTACTCCTACACTTTTCGCTGGCCGGACTGCGTTCGGGCGTGTGACGGCATCGGACATCACTCGCCTCTTCGCCGCCCCCCTCGTGCGCAAACGTGAAGACCGTTGGCTGAGTCGCCATGATTGGGCCGGCCAGCACCATTCCGGACAGACTCCGACATCGGATCGTTGGGAGCCCGACTCTGCGGCGTACACGCGACGCGATCAAGCCCTTTCGTAATTTGTGTATCACCTCTCCGAAAAGCAGATTTCTTCATTCCTTCGGCTCAGATGTGCACCTGGGAGGCGCACCGACGCATGTCTGCACGTCATGCCCTCTCAGATCAACTTGACCCCGGCACATGACCGGCTCTGCCACACCTTGCTGGCAACGGATCCGGCGGTGCGTGATTATAATCACGGACAACTCGTCCCCTCGAACAGGAGATACACCATGTCGTCAACGTTCCGTTCGACCACGTCGCGGGTGACGCTTGCTGTGGTCGCGGTAGGCTTGGGAACCATCGCCGCAATTCCGGCAGCTCAACAGGGAGAGGTCGTCACCACGCCGTCAGGCCAGCAGCTGCGCGTGGAGCCGGTCGCGACGAATCTCGACACGATCTGGGATATGGTCTGGGCGCCGGACGGCGAGATGTGGATCACGGAGCGAGGGGGCCGAGTCTCCCGGATCGACGTCTCGAGCGGCCAGGTCACGCCGGTTGGCGAGATCGAGGTCCTCGAGCGGGGCGAGAGCGGGCTCATGGGGATGGCCTTTCATCCCGATTTTCCTGCAGAACCGTGGATCTATCTTGTTCACTCGTTCGGGTCGGACGACGACATCCGCAATCGGCTCGTTCGTGTGCGGTATGAAAACGGCCAGATCGGATCACCGGAGACGTTGATCGACGAGATTCGCGGGCGAGGGAATCACGACGGGTCGCGGTTGGCGATCGGTCCCGACCGCCTGCTCTACATGACGATGGGTGATGCCGGCCAGCGGCCGTTGTCCCAGGACACGTCGTCGTTGAACGGCAAGATCCTGCGTCTGACGCTCGACGGGAAGCCGGCCCCCGGAAATCCGTTCGACAACGAGGTCTGGTCCTGGGGGCACCGCAATCCACAAGGGCTCGTCTTTCACCCCGACACCGGCGCGCTATACTCGGCTGAGCACGGCCCGAGAACCGACGACGAGATCAACCTCATCGTGCGGGGGCGCAACTACGGCTGGCCCGCCGTCACTGGCCGCTGCGACACCCCCGAAGAGCAGGAGTTCTGCCGTGCTCACAACGTGGTGGAGTCGGTGGCCGAGTGGACGCCGACCGTCGGGATCTCCGGGGCCGACATCTACGTACACGACCTCATCCCCGGCTGGAAGGGAAACATCCTCGTCACGTCGCTTCGGGGCCGGTCGTTGTTCCGGGTCACCCTCGGACCGGACGGGCGCCGAGCGACATCGATCGAGCGCCTCTTCGAGGACCGGTACGGTCGCCTGCGCGACGTGCTCGTCGGCCCCGACGGTTTCGTCTACATCGCTACCAGCAATCACGACGGCCGGGCGCGCGGCGTCGGACCGTTCACAGGCGACGACAAGGTACTGAAGATTGGACCGATGTCGTAACGCTGGGTTGTTCGGGCGGGACCTCCGCCTGACCAACGTCATACTGTCGTCGCTGACGGAGAGTCTGTCCTGCCAGGACGGAAGGGGGAGCGTGCTGGCCCACACGACGAGTCTCAGCCGCGCCGTCGCCCGCCTCGCCGTCCTGGTCGCGCTGGCGCCGGGTGGACTGGTGCACGGGCAGACAGCCGCAGAGATGGCCGAACTCCGAGCGCGCGCTGAGCGGGGCGACCTCTACGCGCAGTTCGACCTCGGGGTCATGTACGACACCGGTCGCGGTGTGCCGCAGGATGCTGCCGCAGCGGTCCGCTGGTATCGACTGGCGGTCGCGCAGGGCGATGCCTACGCGCAGTTCGACCTCGGGTTCATGTACGCCGACGGTCGCGGTGTGCCCCTGGACGACGCCGAGGCCGTCCGCTGGTTTCGACTGGCGGCCGCGCAGGGACACGCCGGAGCGTTGTCCCACCTCGGCGCGATGTACGCCAGCGGTCGCGGTGTGCCGCAGGACGACGCCGAGGCCATCCGCTGGTATCGATTGGCGGCCACGCAGGGGGTCGCCGCGGCGCAGTTCCACCTCGGGTCCATGTATGTCACCGGTCGCGGTGTGCCGCAGGACGATACCAAGGCCGTCCGCTGGTATCGACCGGCGGCCGCGCAGGGACACGCCAATGCGATGTCTGACCTCGGCTTCATGTACGGCACCGGTCGCGGTGTCCCGCAGGACCACATACAGGCCCATATGTGGCGCAACCTCGCGGCGTCTCGACTCACGGGCGAAAACCGGGGGGTCGCTGTCAGGGGTCGCGACACCCTTGCGAGCCTGATGACCCCCGACCAGCTCGCCGAGGCCCAGCGCCGCGCCCGCGAGTGGGACGCCGCGCACCCGCGTGAGCCGTAAGCCGCGCCCCGTTGCACCCTCAGTTGACCTGCGATACGCTGGTCGCCTCAGTGGGCGTCGTCGTGATCGGATGGCGTCGGACGCCAAGTAACGAGGAGCGATGCGATGCGTACGCAAGCTGGTGTGTCACGATGGGGTCTGGTGATCGCGGTCGTCGTGATGGCCTGTGCGGCTGGTCGGCTGAGCGTTCACGCCCAGTCCACTACGGAGTTTGTTCCCGTCACCGACGCCATGCTCCGGGAGCCAGCGCCAGAGGACTGGCTGATGTGGCGCCGTACGTTTGACGGCTGGGGCTACAGCCCGCTCGACCAGATCACCCGCGAGAACGTCGGCGAGCTGCGCATGGTCTGGACCCGCGCCCTGGGCCGCGGCAGTCAGCAGGGGACCCCGCTGGCCTATGACGGGGTGCTCTACATGCCGAACCCGCGGGATGTCATCCAGGCGATCGATGCGACCACCGGTGACCTCCTGTGGGAGCATCGACGGGAGGTGCCGGAGAACGTGGGCGACGGCGGTCTGGTGACCAACAACCGCAACATCGCCATCTATGGCACGCTGATCATCGACACGAGCATCGACGACCACGTCTTCGCGCTCGACGCCAACACGGGCGAAATGGCGTGGGAGACCGAGATTCTCGACTACGAGACCTACCGTGCCATGCAGAGCTCCGGGCCGATCATTGCGGACGGGAAGGTGATCTCGGGCCGAAGCTGTCGCAAACCTGACTCGTGCGTCATCACTGCCCACGACGCGAGGACCGGTGCGGAGCTGTGGCGTCGGCGGACGATTCCAGCACCGGGTGAACCGGGTGACGAGACCTGGGGCGACGTGGCGTTCGAAGACCGGCAACATGTCGGCACCTGGATGGTGCCGAGCTACGACCCGACGCTGAATCTGATCTACATCGGGACGTCGGTGACCTCGCCGGCGCCGAAGTTCATGCTCGGCGGCACCGACCTTGCGCACCTGTATCACAACTCGACGCTGGCGCTCGACGCCGATACCGGCGAGATCGTGTGGTACTACCAGCACCTCAAGGATCACTGGGATCTGGACCATCCCTTCGAGCGGATCCTGGTGGACACCGCCGTCGCCCCCGATCCGTCCGCGGTGAGTTGGATCAACCCCAGACTCCAGGCCGGAGAGACCCGCAGGGTGATCACGGGCATTCCGGGAAAGACCGGGGTGGTCTACACGCTCGATCGCGAGACCGGCGAGTTTCTCTGGGCCACGCCGACGGTCACCCAGAACGTCATCAGCCACATCGACGGGGCCACCGGGGCGGTGACCGAGAACTCCGAGGTGGTCTTCAGCCGGCTCGGCCAGGAGGTGCTCGTCTGCCCCTCCTGGATCGGCGGCAAGGACTGGGAGGCGGGCGCCTACAGCCCGCTGACCAACACGATGTACTTTCCGCTGCGTAATACCTGTGCGCGGGTCCTGTCGACGATGGAGGGAGGACTGGCGATCTACCGGCTCGCGGCCCGATTCCAGTTCGCGCCCGGCACCGACCAGCTGGGTACCGTGCGCGCGATTTCCGTGGAGACGGGCCAGACGACCTGGGTCCACGAGCAGCGCGCCGCCACCATGTCGCTCGTTACCACGGGAGGAGGACTGATCTTCGGCGGCGACGTGAACGGGCGCTTCCGCGCCCTCGACCAGGAGACCGGCGAGGTGCTGTGGGAGATTAACCTCGGGTCCGCGGTTACCGGCTTTCCGATCAGCTTCGCGGTCGACGGCCGGCAGTACGTGGCGGTCAGCACCGGCAGCGCCGCGACCGCGTCGGGGTTTATTCGTCTGACGCCGGAGATACGCCCGAGCGCTGGCAACAACCTGTTCGTGTTCGCGCTCCCGGAGCGGTAATAACCCGGGTCCAGGGGCGCCCTCCCCTCCAGATCCTGGAGTGATAGCCGATGGTTCGCGTCGCCTGAAGTCCTGTCTGAAGGGACAGCGCCGTGTCGGGACATCAGAGCGTCCAACCTCGTGACTGTCGTCGAGCTTTCAGTTGCAGTTTCGACTTTTCAGAAGGCCTAACTAAGTGGTCCCGGTCTCGACGAGAACACCTGTCGCCCTGCGGCTCTGGGCACTCACTGACGCACGCAAGCAAGAGGGCCGCGCCCCACGCTTCAGGCGTGCCTTCGAGCCTCTACGGCAGATTCCCGTCTAACGTCGGGAACAGGTCGACACCCGAGTACTCGTCAGAGATGGCGATCCTGACCGACGGCTGGTCGAATGCGCCATCGGGCGGGGCGTAGGTCAGCCGATACTGGTTGCTGACCCTCGTGTGCTTGCGGGCGATATCCTGGGCCAGCTCCGGCAGCGTGGTGACAAACGCGCTGCTGGCGGCCAACGCCTCGTAGGTGCCGTGCGTTGCTTCGCTGACCCTCATGCCCATCTGCACCTGAAGGCCCCTGAAATTTTCACTCCGGACCCCGACGTCCGTGTGGAACAGTCTCCCAGTCGAGAACAACCGCGCGTGCACCGTCGCCGAGTTCTCGATCATGCGTTGAAGCATTTCCTCGAGCCGCCTCGGCAGGGCGGTGCTCCCTTCTGGGCCGTCGGTGGCGACCATCACGATGACCGGGAAATACTGGCGGTCCTCGTCGTCGTGCAGCCTCCCCGCCTCCTCGATCAGCGCATCCATGAAGCGGGCCGCGGCACCGGCGTCCGGTGTGATGAGGTCGATGCCACGCGCAAGTGCCTCCTTGTCGGCGGTGTGCCGTATGACCCACCGCGGTTGCGACCCGATGGTCAGCAGCGCCACCTCGACCTCTTCCGGGATCGCGTCCACGAAGAGCCTTAGACCCTCGCGCATATGCTGAAGCGCGTTCCGGGAACCATCCCCGTTGTCGACGAAGACGGTG
The DNA here is from genome assembly GCA_022562495.1 of Acidobacteriota bacterium. GTDB lineage: Bacteria > Acidobacteriota > Vicinamibacteria > Vicinamibacterales > UBA8438 > NP936. The sequence goes on along the minus strand of JADFPE010000188.1, from coordinate 3,720 downwards.
ACACGTACCGGCCAGTTGATCGGCTCGAGGTCAAGCGTTTCGCAGATTGCACCGTCCCATCGCACCTGCAGATCGTCGGGCTCGAGGTCGGTTACCGGCTCGCCGTTCGAGTCGACGACGCTGAGGAACACCACCTGGTTCTGCGCCAGCACCACCTGGCTCGTGCTCCAGGGTCCGCCGAAGACGATGAGGGCGAGCGCGAGCAGCGTGCCAGCGACGAGTCGACGACCTGCGGGTGACGTGGTCATCTGAAGAGCCTCCACTCTACGTGACGTGCGGTGTGTGACGACCGGACGGACATCGTCCGGCCGCGTGTGTTCCTGCCGGTCAAACGGCACCCAGCGTGTCACGGTGTTCGCTATCCGACCGGGTGCGCCGTCGACCGTTGCCGCCCGCCGGCGGCGGCGCCGATAGTGCGACCCTACGGCGCACATGGGTCGCCAGCGAAAGCGCGATCCAGACAGCAAGCCCTCCCCCTCCGTCGGCCGGGGGGCTCTAATGTGTCCTATCGTCCGTCACAACGTGTCGCAGGATGTAGGCGTCACCCGCTGCCGTGGCGACCGTGAAGTACCAGTGGTGCGGCGCGAGCCTGCGGTCGACGACCGCACGGATCTCGACGTCGTGGTCCCCGAACCTGAATCGACGCGGCGTCTCGTCGCCCCGATGCCCCGCGGAGCAGTCTACGTCTACAACGAGTCACGTCGCTCACCCTCCCAGGGTACCGGCGAGCGACGGATGGTTACCGCCGGATCCGGTCGACGGCGTCCGTCGAGAGCTCGAACCGCAAGTGGAACTCGCCGATCTGGACATCGAACGGGGCGCGCAGATTGATCGACTGTGCCGGCGTCGAGATGATGCCCTGGAACTCCTCACCCTCGCTGATGAGCGTCCCGTCCTCGAAATTCAAAATGTTGATCGCGATGGTCCGGAGTGACGTGACGATAGACTGTGTCGATTGGTCTCGCTGCACCACCTTATAGTTGGTGTCGACTGTGATGTCCCGCTTGGCCACGCCCTGGATGAAGAACATCATATTCAAACGCGCCTGCGCCCGCAGCGAGTACTTGGTCGGCGGGGAGAAGAACGCGTCGGTGGTGAAGTCGTTCAAGTGCACCACCATGAGGCTCATTTCTTCGTTCTCGATCCGCTGAACATAATCCGTCACTATGTCCGTGAGATCAGGGGTCTGTCCGGCCGCTACCGGTAAGATCAGCATGACCATCAGCAGCGCAAGAGTAAATGTTTTCATCGGATTCGTGTCCTCGCTGGTCGCGACTGGACCTACGCGGCAAGAATGCTGATTCTATTGGAGATTCTGTTCGACTTCAAGGCGTGGGCCGCTTGGGCCGGTGCGGATTGGGCGAGTGTTTTCCGCGCGGAACAGCCGGTCTCCAACATGCGGTCCTCCTTCAACCCGACGCCAGACCACCACACACGGTATGAGGCAAATGTGTACAGCGATTGACAAGCCTCGATCGGCCTCTTCTGGTGTCGGCACGGACCCTGTGTCAGAACAAGGCAACCAAGCCAGCGACCATCCGGGGAAAACTCTGCGTGTCTTTCCACGAACGATGACTGCACAAACGGACGGGGCGTGCGGTCACCCTCCATCGGGAGGATCCAGATGTCAGTCAGGCCCGCCGGCGGGAAGTGGTGGCGCTGGAAGTACCGGTTCGGTGGCAAAGAAAAGCGCCTATCCCTCGGCGTCTACCCGGATGTCAGGCTGAAGTCGGCCCGTACGAGACGTGACGCGGTCCGCCAGCAGCTTTCGGCCGGCATCGATCCAGGGCAGGCGCGCAAAGCCCAGAAGCTCGCGGTCGCGGGCGCAGACAGCTTCGAGGCCATCGCTCGGGAGTGGCACGCGAAGTTCTCGTCGGGTTGAGTCCCAAGCCACGGCGATCGCATCTTGCGCCGATTCGAGAGCGACCTGTTTCCCTGGCTTGGCCGGCGCCCTGTCGCCGACATCCGCGCACCGGAACTGCTCTCGGTGCTGCGCCGGATCGAAAGCCGCGGTGCCGTGGAGACCGCTCACCGCGCCATGCAGAACTGCGGCCAGGTCTTCCGCTACGCCATCGCCACGGGCCGCGCGGAGCGTGATCCGACCGGCGATGTTCGCGGCCCTCCCCCCACCAAAGGAGCGGCATCACGCCTCGACCATCGAGCCGAAACGTATTGGCGAGCTCCTTCGGGCGATCGACGCCTACGCTGGGTTCTTCGTGACGAAGTGCGCCTTGCGGCTCGCCCCGCTGGTGTTCGTCCGCCCTGGCGAGCTGCGTCGGGCGCAGTGGCCACAACTCGACCTCGACGAGGCCGAGTGGCGCATTCCCGCCGATCGCATGAAGATGCACGAGCCGCACATCGTGCCGCTGTCCCGACAAGCCGTTGACATTCTGCGCGAGCTTGAGCCCCTGACGAACCGCGCGTCCTCCGTCAAGCCCAACGCGCCCAGCTTCGTCTTCCCCAGCGCCCGGTCAGCGGAGCGACCGATGAGCGAAAACGCCGTCCTCGCCGCCTTCCGTCGATTGGGCTACACGAAGGAGGAGATGACCGGCCACGGTTTTCGCAGCATGGCGTCGACCCTCCTTCACGAGCAAGGCTGGAACCATCAGGTCATCGAACGTCAGCCACCGAATGCGCTAGGTTCGTCGAGTGCCGCCTGCACCAGCCCATAGCACGGTGCCCCAGCGAGCCGGCCCTGGCCCGCGATAGCCCTACCGTCGTCGCCGATCTCGAACTGATTTGCTGCCCCCGCGCGAGAGAAGCTCCCCGGCGGTCTCGGAACCGTCAGCCTCCGGAGATTTGACCACCCCTCCCGACGGGGCTCATCCGGCACACTGCGTGTAAATCCTCAGCCCCATCGATGCATCGCCCCCCCGGCGCCGACGCAGGCGCTGGTGACGGCGTCACCTCCCATAGCGCCGCTGCGTCGTTGCGGATGCCGGTCACTTGTGCTTCGTTCGTCCCGAAGCGCATCGGAAATGAGATTTTCCGTTTCCTCAGCAGAATCTGTGGGTGAGTTCTGGCTCCGGTAAGTGACCCAGCGTGTGGTACAAGGCGATTTCGAGACATCGATACGTCCGAAAGCCATAGGCCTTTTTGGTGGTGAGTTTGGCTTTGTTGTTCAACCCCTCGACCGCCCCCGCCGAAATCTGCCCGCGGGCCCTGCACCAGTTCAACAACAAGGCGCGGTGCGTCCGCAGGGAGCGCGCGACCGTCTTCATCGGGTCGATGCGCGACCGCATCTTCCGGGTGCACCACCGGTCCAAGAACCGGCCCGCCCAGTGGGCCGACCGATAGCGCCAGAACGGGTCGAAGTCTTCGCGCAGCAACATGCTGCGCACCGCCTTCAGGTTGAGGCGGACGAGGTCCCGAAGGCGGCCCCGGTCCGTCGCCGTCCGGTTGCCGCGGCGGCGCAGTAACAGCCAGCGCGGCCGGTTGCGCAGGTGCGGGTAGATTTCGACCTCGAGCCTGAGGGTGGCCCCCTCCTCGCGCAGGCGGATCGGCCCATACACGCATCCGCGATGTTTCTGAATCCGATTCAGGATAGTCTTGAGCTGCATCCCGCTGTTCGCCTCCGAGACCGGTGGGCTGTTTTGCCGCAACCATTGTCTCAGGGCCGACGCGGGATGCGTCACTCGTGGCGCCGGGCCCTGTGGACGCTGCCGGCACCGTGGACGCGCAGACCGCGCCCACCGCGCCGTGGGAAACGCACCCCGGTTT
>JADFPE010000187.1 GCA_022562495.1 Acidobacteriota bacterium | reverse complement strand
CCGCTCATATCCTGGCTATGGCCAGGTCTCGCCGAAGCCGTGCGAAGGCGGATTCCTCGGTGGTCGCATACTGCCCGTATACTCCCTCCTCGCGCCTGGCCGGCCGGGCGCCTCGACGCCCCAAGATGGACGCTTGTTCTTGCGCGGACCTTTACCCGCCGAACAACACACTCCCGGTCCACACGTAAAAGCCCACGATCGGCAGCTCGCCCAGCGCCACACCGGCGGCAAACTTCCCGAGATGCATCCGCAAGGTCCCGGCCACGTAACAGATGACGTCGGTCGGCACGAACGGGAACGCGGACCAGCCCACAACGAGCCAGAACCCTTTCTGGTGCATCTGCTGTTCGAGCCACCGCACGCGCCGCGCATGCGTGCGCTCGATCAGCTCGCCGAGACCGAGGAACTCGAAGAAGAAGTAGATGAGCACCGCCGAGGCCACCACCCCGCCCAGCGAGCTGATCATGACGAACCCCGGCCGATCCGGAAACAACAGCGTGCCGACGACGACGAGCACCGTGCTGGGAATGAGCGTGAAGGCTCTGACGACGCTGAGAACGACATACCCCAGCAGGACCGGCTGACCTGACTGACGCAGCACCTCGACCAGCCGTTCCGGTCTCACCAGATCGGGGTTCACGGCATACAGCACCGCCAGGGTCAGCATGAGCAGCACCCAGAGCCCCAGGGCGATCCGACGAATTCTCGGGATGGATGACACGAGCCGTGATCAGGCGTGCTCAGGAGACGCTTTCGCGCCTAACGGGTTTCAAGTGCGCTGCCCGCGATCCCCCACGATCGACATTTTCCCGCCTAATTCTTCACTGTCAAGAACCCGGCACTGCTTCGGAAACGGCGAGGCGTGCGTACAGATCCGAGGAGTGCGGTCCGGATGAGAACACTTTGGGAACAGTTCGGGGACAATCTCCTGCGCGCTGAGCATCGCTGCGATGTGCCGGCTGGGCTGCGGGTCTAACGGAACCACTCTCTGATAGGCACGGCACTCCGCCCCGGTTCCGTCCTCTGGCAGCACCTCGAGCGCCACGTCCTGGTCGAGGTGGGGTTGGGGCCTGACACCCGTCCCCTGTGCCGCTTTCGCCGATCTTCGCGGTGCTGTCTGTCGCGCGCGCCGGAGTCTTGTGAGCGGCGGCTGTATTTTCCCGTTGACAATGGGACCCAGTTACTTCACCGTGTGAGCATCCATGTTTAGTGATCAGCCAGAGACAGACGACCAAAGGAGCCGTGATGGAAGGTAAAGTGACTGGCCGGCGGTGGTTGGCGTCTGGGGGTTCGGTTTTCGCGGTCGTGATCGCAGCGCTGGCGCTGACGCCCGCCGTCGGGGCAGCCCAGAGCGCAGCGTCCGACGACGTGACGTTCACCAAGGACGTCGCCCCGATCTTGTATAACTCGTGCGTCGTCTGTCACCGCGCCGGCGAGATGGCGCCGATGGCGCTGACGACGTACGCTGAAGTGCGGCCGTGGGCCCGGTCGATCAAGAACCGCGTCATCGCGCGGGAGATGCCGCCCTGGCACATCGACAAGAACATCGGGATCCAGAAGTTTAAAGACGACATTTCGCTGAGCGACGAGCAGATCGCGACGATCGCGACCTGGGTGGACGCCGGGGCGCCCATGGGCGACCAGGCTGACATGCCGCAGATGCCTCAGTTCCCGGACTGGTCGGTCTGGCAGATCGGCGAGCCGGATCTGGTCGTGCGCTATCCAGCCTACGAGATGCCGGCGGCGGGTCCCGACGTGTTCGGCTCGCTCTATGCCCCGTTCGGTCTGGAGGAGGACCGCTACATCAAGGCGATCCAGACGCGGCCCGTGAACGGGAGCTCGCGCCGGGTCGTCCACCACGCGCTTTCCTATGCCGTCGACCAGGACTACGACGACCTGACGAACGATGGCACGCAAGACCAGGGCGTGTTCCTGGTGGAGTACGCCTCGGGAAAGGGTGCGGAGATCTACCCCGACGACACGGGCAAGCTGCTGCCCGCGAACCAGAAGGCGCGGGTCAGCTATCACATGCACTCCATCGGCGAGAGCGTGTCGGCCGGCATCGAGCTCGGTATCGTGTTTCATCCCAAGGATGTGGTGCCCGAGCACATCCGCTGGTCGAAGCAGCTCGCGCGGCACAACACCGACCTGGACATTCCCGCCGGCGCGGTCGTCCGGCAGGACGGTTACGAGCGGCTGAGCAAGCCAGCGAAGATCACCGCGTTCCAGCCGCATATGCACATCCTCGGCAAGTACCAATGTTTGGAGCTGATCTATCCGACCACGCCGATCAGGAGCGAGGTGGTCAGCTGCGCGAACTTCGACTACAACTGGCACCTCGTCTACAACTACGCGGACGACGTGGCACCGATCGTGCCCGCCGGTACCATCCTGCACACCATCAGCTGGCACGACAACACGGAAGCCAACCGGGCCAACCCGGATCCGACCAACTGGACCGGGAACGGCGGCCGCACGATCGACGAGATGGGCTTCGCGTGGATCGGCTGGTACGATCTGACCGAGGAGGAGTACGCGCAGGAGTTGGCGGCACGGAAGGCGCGGCGGCAGGCTGCGACCGACGACAACGATCAGTAGCGAGGGAATGTTGTCATGCCGATTGGTTTCCGATGGCTGCTCGGGGTGAGTCTGCTCGGGTTCGGGTGCCTGCTCGGCGCGCCGTCTGGCGCCGACGCCCAGCCGACGCCCTACAACCTGAAGTACCGCTCGGGGCAAACCGTGCAGCCGGTCTTCGAAGGGTGGTCGAGACGCCCGGACGGCAGCTTCACCATGCACTTCGGATACTTCAACCGCAACCATGTCGAAGAGATCCATGTGCCGGTCGGACCGGACAACCACTTCGAGCCCGGTGAGGTTGACGTCGGGCAGCCGACGTACTTCTACCCGCGCGCCCATCGCAGGGTGTTCAGCTTCAGCGTGCCGAGCGATTTTGGGGACCAGCGGGTGGTCTGGACCCTGACCGTTCGGGGCGAGAAATTGCAGGCGGTGGGGTGGCTCGACTCGACGTGGGAGACAGGCGCCAACTCCGCAGGTGGCCGACGACTCAGCGACGAGGCTGCGAGAAACACGGCGCCGACGATCGCGGTCGATCCAGTGTCTGGCGTCACCGTGCAGAGCGGGGCGACGTTGAGCGCGCGCGTGACGGACGACGGGCTACCGGTCCAGCGCGAGCGTGAGGATGGAGACCGCAGACCCGGTAGCAACGATCCACCGACGCTCCAGGCCGATCCCGACGCGGTGGAGGCGCCGCACAACGTCCCGGCCGTCCCGAATCGGCGCGGCAGCGGAGCTGGCGGCCCTCGTGTCCGCGGCCTGCGCGTGTCCTGGATCGTGTGGCGGGGGCCCGCGGGCGTCTTGTTCGAACCAAGCTCGACCGTCGCAGTCGAGGACGGCCAGGCGGTCGTGACGGCGACGTTCACGACCCCCGGTGACTACGTGCTCAGGGCGGAGGCCAACGACAACAGGTTGACCACCAAGCACGACGTCACCGTCACGGTCCGTTGACGCCGAGCCTCATCGCCTCACGATGGCGCCCGATCGCTTCGTACGCCCACCCACGCGGTCTACCTCGTTCTGGTCTCCGCGGATTCTTCGGCCGCCTTCTCTTCTTGCGCGGACCCTCAGCTCAACTGCTGACAGCGTGAGCGAAGGCTGGCGGAGGGACTGGGATTCGAACCCAGGAGACGCTTTCACGCCTAACGGTTTTCAAGACCGCCGCCTTCAACCGCTCGGCCATCCCTCCCTGACTCTTTTGCATTCACGGCGGCCCCGCCTGTCTGCCGTCCGGTGCCCCTTCCCCCAGCTCTCTCCCGGAGGGAGAGGGAGCAACCGGAAGGGCCTTGCTATCGTGACTCGATGATCTCCAGGCCACCCATGAAGGGGCGGAGCGCCTCGGGGATCACGACCGAGCCATCGGCCTGCTGGTTGTTCTCCAGGATCGCGATCAGCGTACGCCCCACGGCGAGACCGGAGCCGTTGAGCGTGTGGACGTGCTCGGCCTTCCCCTTGCCGTCCGGGCGGTATTTGATGTTCGCGCGCCGCGCCTGGAACGTCTCGGTGTTGCTACAGGAGGAGATCTCCCGGTATTTCTGCTGCCCCGGCAGCCACACCTCGATGTCGTAGGTCTTGGCGGCCGCGAACCCCATGTCGCCGGAGCACAGCACGATGGTGCGATACGCGAGCCCGAGCCGCTGCAGTACCGTCTCGGCGTGGCCGGTCAGTGTCTCGAGCATCTTGTACGACGACTCTGGCCGTGTGTAGGCCACCAGCTCCACCTTATCGAACTGGTGCTGGCGGATGAGCCCGCGCACGTCCGCGCCGTAGGACCCGGCTTCGCTGCGGAAGCAGGGCGTGTAGGCGGTGTACTTCAGTGGCAGGTCGCGGCCGTCGAGAATCTCGCCCCGGTGCAGGTTCGCCAGCGGCACTTCGGCGGTCGGAATGAGATACAGGTCCCACCCGTCGCCGATCTTGAACAGGTCCTCCTCGAACTTCGGCAGCTGCCCGGTGGCGGTCAGCGACTCTGTGTTGGCGAGGAACGGCGGCTCCACCTCGACGTAGCCGTGTTCGCCGGTATGCAGCTCCAGCATGAAGTTGATGAGCGCGCGCGCCAGTCGGGCGCCGGCGCCCATCAAGACCGAGAATCGCGCGCCGGCCAGCTTGACGCCGCGTTCGAAGTCGATGATGCCGAGAGCGGGACCCAGATCCCAGTGCGCCTTGGCCTGGAACTCGAAGACCGGTGGGTCGCCGTGCCGGCGCACTTCGACGTTGTCCGCCTCGCTCGCGCCCACGGGCACGCTTTCGTGCGCCAGGTTGGGCAGATTCATCAGGATGGCGTGTCGCGACTGTTCAACCTCCTTCAACCTTTCTTCGTGCCCCTCGATTGTGGCTGAGTGTTGCTGACCGGCCGCCACCAACGCGTCCGCCGGCTGCGCATCACGCTTCGCCTGCCCGATCCGCGCCCCCAGCGCCTTCTTCGCGCGACGGGCTTCCTCGAGTACCGGGATGATCTCGCGGCGCTCGGCGTCCAGATGACGGAGCTCGTCGACCTGGCCTGCGAGGTCCCCGCCTCGCTGGCCGAGCCGTACGTCGACGTCCGACGCCTGGTCACGAAACAACGCGGGATCGAGCATTGCCTACATTCTACCTGTCTTGATTCCGGCATCCTGCGTTAGCATGGCGTCTCGATGTCAACGTCACGCACCATCCGCAAGGTCGTCTTTCCCGCCGCGGGTCTCGGGACTCGTATCCTGCCGGCCACCACCGTCGTGCCCAAAGAGCTGCTGCCGATCCTCGACAAGCCGATCATTCAGTACGGCGTCGAGGAGGCGCTGGCGTCCGGCCTCAACGAGATTATTCTGGTCACCAGCCCCGGAAAGACGATGCTCGAGGACCATTTCGACCGGCATCCCGAACTGGAAGAGATCTTGGAACGCCGCGGCAAATCGGCCCTGCTGGACGGCCTGCGCGAGGTGTCGAGACAGATGGAGCTGTCCACCGTGTTCCAGGACGAACCGCTCGGGCTCGGACACGCTGTCCTCGCCAGCCGAGAGCTGGTGGACGACGAGCCGTTCGCGGTCATCCTGAGCGACGACGTGATCGACGCCGACCCGCCGGCGCTCAGGCAGATGCTGGCTGTATTCGACGACGTGGCAGGACCGGTGTTGCTCGTCGAGCGGGTACCGCGAGATGCGGTGCACCGCTACGGCATCATCGACGGAGCATCCCTTGGCAGCGACGTCTACCGGGTCAACGATCTCGTCGAGAAGCCATCGCCCGAGAACGCGCCGTCCGATCTGGCCATCATCGGCCGGTATCTACTGACCCCCGACATCTACCCCGCCCTCGAGGAGACCGGCAAGGACGCGGGGGACGAGATCCAGCTAACCGACGGACTCCGCCGACTCCTTCAGACCCGCCCCATCCACGCCGTCGTACTGGACGGCATCCGTCAGGACGCGGGGAACAAACTCGGATACCTCCGCGCCATCCTCTATTTCGCGCGGAAGCATCCGGACCTTGCGGACCACCTGCCGGAACTGCTGCGGAGCCTCGAGTAGGAAGACTGGTTGAGCGACGGCCGAGAGGTCGTGCTAGCTCGAGCCGGTCGACGACGGCTCTGTGGTTTTCGACCCGGGAGAGCTCTTCGAGTCGCCGGACTTGGTTTTGTCCGACTTGTCCGTTTTGTCCGACTTGTCCGTCTTCTCCGACTTGTCCGACTTGGCGTCCTTGCCGTCGGATGACTTGTCGGCCTCGGCGCCGCTGTCCTTTTTTGCGTAGTCGGTCACATACCAGCCGGTGCCCTTGAACTGGATTGCGGCAGAGGAGACCAGCTTGCGTATCGCACCACGGCACTTCGGACAGACACTGAGGAGAGGGTCCGAGAACTTCTGGATATGTTCGAAGCGATGCCCGCACGCATCGCACTGATACTCGTAGAGTGGCATTTGACGTCTAGTGCCGCCAACCCTATCCACATGGGCCGCGACGATATGCTCAACCGCTGATGGTACCTGGTCGCCGAACGGAGCGTCAATCGAGTAACTCGTCGCCAGTGTCGCCGAGCAGCAGCGTGCGGTGCAGCCAGAGCGGCAACGAGCCCTGTCCCAGTAGCCGGTCGTGAAACGACTTGAGCGAGAACCTGGAGCCTTCACGTGCCTGCAGGTCCGCCCGAAGCTTCAGCAGCATCAGCCGGCCGACCGCACACAGCACGTAGGCCGGGTCGCAGGTACCGCGCTCGGCCTCGCGGCGCGCGCTACCCTCCTCGAGATAGGCCTGTGTCTGGAAGAAGCGCACCCCCTGCTCCACCGACATGTCCTCGGTGTGCAACTTGATCCCGACCACCATGCGCGCCAGGCGCATCAGCGCCTCGGCGATCTGCCCCAGCTCGAGCGTGTCATCGTCCCGCCCCAACCCGGCATCCATCATCATCTGCTCGCAATAGTGCGCCCAGCCCTCGATGAACGACACCGGGGCGAACAGCGTCGACTTGCGGAGCCTGCGCTCGATCCGACGCTGATGGCGAAAGTGGAGCAAGTGGCCTGGATACGTCTCGTGCACCGACACCGACCAGAGGGTCGCCAGATTGAGGTCCCGTAGATGCTCCTCGGCCCGCCCGGCCGACCAGGACGGCTCGACGTCGGTGACGTAGTAGTACGACGGGAGCGACTTCGGTTCGAACGGTCCCGGACTCCTGACGCTGGCGAAGGTCCGGCGATAGCAGTCCGGGGTCCGCGCGACGATCACCGGCTCGCCGTCCGGTATGGTGACAAGAGCGTGTCGCTCGATGAACGTGACGAGGTCATCGAGCTGGTCGCGCACAGCGTGGACGAGCCGGCCGGGCGCCGGGTGACGAGCCTTCACTCGCTGCCAGACCTCGGCCGGCTCCGCCTTCGCGTCCACCCGCCCGGCCACCTCGCGGAACCGCTCCTGCATCACGCCGAGCTCGCGTTCAGCAATGGCCAGCAGCCGCTCGGCAGCGAGCGAGATCCCGTCCTGGTGGCGCAGCCGTCCCTCGAACCGCTCACGCCCGAGTCGGAAGCTGGCACGGCTCCGCGGCGCCACCGTGTCGCGTAGATGGCTGGTGTAGTGGCGGATGGCGTCGGTCGCCGCGGTCGCCGCGTCGGCGAGGTCCCCGAGAAGATGCAGGTCTTCGAGCTGACGGAACGCGCGGGGCAGGTCGCGCTCGATGAAAGTCCCAACCCCATCGAACGTCTCGGCGCCGATCTTGACAAAGATGCCTGGCGGGTTCTGGACGTTGGCCTCCGCCACTTCGATCAGCCGCGGCGTCTGCCGCAGCTTCGACACGACACGTCGAGCCCGTTCCTCGACCGGGGCGTACTCGAAGAGCGTCTGACTCGCCAGGCTGGTGGCCAGCAGTTCCGCATAGTGCCGAGGGTCGCGCTCCCAGGGGCGGATTTCCTCGAGTTCGAACAACCGGCCTCGAATGTGGTCGGCCAGCATTCGCCGCTCGAGCTGTTCTTCAGCCGTCAGACTCCGGGTTGAGATGCGGTCGAGCCGCCGCGCGAACCCGCCCAGCTCCCGCCCCTCAGCCTCGATGCCCGACCGGGAGAGGTCCTCGATCCGGTCGTCATGGGCATGCACCCCGTCACCCGAGGCGGCCGTCGGCGAACACTCGTGCAGAAAGTCCAGAAACTCGTCCGCAAAGTGCGACAGTGGTTCCGACGTGTACATGCGATGTTGACGCAGCGCGCGCCCAAGACCTACTTATTGTGTCCCCGCCGTAGCGGCCTCGTGGTGAGAGTCCGGCCGCATTCGACCGGCGCTGCATCCACCATCCTCGGTGCGACGTGGCACGGTCACCACAAACCGTTGGCGACGCTGCGCCTCACACCGACGAGCCAGAGCACGGTGGCACCCTTGGAGATATCTAGCCAACACGCTGACGGAAATGGAGGGGCCCGACATCGAATCGGCTCTCTGAATGTTACAATATCGAACCTTCAACCGGATTCCCCCCGATGTCAGGCACGCTTTATCTGGTCGCCACGCCGATCGGGAACCTCGAAGACATCACCGTCCGCGCCGTCCGGATCCTCAGCGAGGTGCGGCTGATCGCAGCCGAGGACACCCGGCGTACCGCCAAGCTGCTCCACCACTATGGCATCGCCACCGGGACCACCAGTCTGCACGAGCACAACGAACGGCAAAAGACGCCGACGCTCGTGGCGCGCCTTCTGGCTGGCGACTCGATCGCGCTGCTGTCCGATGCCGGGACCCCGGTTGTGTCCGACCCCGGACTTCTGCTCGTGCGTCAATCTCTTGACGCAGGGGTTGCTGTAGTCGCACTGCCCGGCCCGTCCGCCGTCATTGCGGCCCTAATCTCCTCGGGTGCACCGGCGCACAGCTTTATCTTCGTCGGGTTCCCACCTCGTAGGCCAAATGACAGAAAAAAGTGGTGTGAGGCTCTGGCAACTGAGACCAGGACCTTGATCTTTTTCGAATCACCGCACCGGCTCATCACGACCCTGAAGTTGATGAAGGTCTGCTGGGGCGATAGAAAGGTCGCGCTCTGTCGTGAGATGACCAAGATACACGAGGAGTTGGTCGTTCGACCAATTTCAGAGCTCGTCGAGGTCGTCGGGTCACCGCGTGGGGAGTATACATGCGTCGTCTGGCCCGCGCCACAGCAGCAACAGCCACACCAGGAGATACCAAACAGCTCGGACCTACTGTCTTGTTTCGGTCGTTTAACCAAAATAACTGGATCTCGACGGGCGGCAGTGAAGGATCTGGGCAGAAAATATGGTCTCACCACCAAACAGATGTACTCAGAGGTCGAGAGAGCAAAGTTGTTCTGTCAAAAGACCTAGCAATAGTCTGTGTGCTGCCATGGACTGTCATCTTGACCCTTCCGGTACCGTCTGCTATGGTTGCCGGTCGACCCTTGTGCGCGGGTGCCGCCACAGGGACCTTTGAAGGAGACCCGATGGCCAAGCAGCGTCGGCCGACGGCGCGCGCCACCGCGAGCAAGTCCACGGCGAAGCGCCGGGCAACCCCCACGACCGCACAGCGCCGGGCAACCCCCACGACCGCACAGCGCCGGGCAACCCCCACGACCGCGAAGCGCCGGGCAACCCCCACGACCGCACAGCGCCGGGCAACCCCCA
>JADFPE010000186.1 GCA_022562495.1 Acidobacteriota bacterium | reverse complement strand
CTGAATTTGCTCCCTCGTCGCGCCTTGCCAGCCGGGCGCCTCGCCACCCTCGGTGCGTTACCGTAATTATGACCGGGACCACTAAGGGCCCGCGCCACAGCAGACCGATCAGGCGGATCCGCGGCGCTTCAACACCTGGGTCCAGAAGACCGAGAACAGGCAGTACCCGAGGAAGTAGTAGAACCCCGGGCCGAGGGTCGACGTCAGGTGGGTCTCCATCCCGATCTCGACCTCACGCAGCAGAATCGGGACCGTGAACACGTTCTCCTGCACTTGGTCCCGCGTTGCCAGAAACGCGAGGAAGACACCGACGACGAAGACGTCCGCCATCGACCACTTTCCGATCAGATCCACGAGCAACACCAGCCACTTCTTGAGGGTCTCTTGTTGCACGTAGATCGACGCCAGCAGCATCGATCCCTTGGTCACCGGCACGATGACGCTGAAGGCCAGGATCAGAAACGACACGAGATAGTCAGTCGAGCGCCACAGTTCCCTGACGGTGCTCAGAATCGACCGGGTCTGCTGATAGACCGTCACCTCCACAGGGGTGGCAATGATCGCGGCCTCGACGATGGTCGTGATCTCTACGCTGTAGATCGGCTGCGTGACGCCGGGTATCAGGAGGGCGAAGTTGACCAGCGTCAGCACGACGATGATGAGTCGCGTCATGGTTGCTCTCGAAACGTGCTCGTGCCCATGTGGCTCGGCAACGCGGTCTGGAGGACGCGGGTCTATTGTCCCTTCCGGATGGCGGCGATCTTCCGGTCGCGTGTCGAGGCGGACTGCCCGAGATCCCGCCGGTGGTTCGCCTCGAGCTCCTGCCGCACCTCGGGCTCGAACGCGGCCGCCAGCTTGGAGCTGAAGAGGATTTCCGCCTCCGCCACCTTCGCCTCGTAATCGCGCCGCGCCGCCGCGATCGCCTCTTTCTGTTCGTCGGTCAACGTGGTGGTCTCGACGTCGGTTCCGGCGTCCTGCTGTTTCAGCCGCTCCATCACCAGCTCGACTGCGCTCTTCGGAGCATCCTTTGACACGATACTCATCCCTCCGATCCGGCGGCACGTTGCCCGCCGTCAGTCTCACACGACCTGCCGTGCCGGCCGCACCCGACGCGTGGGCCACGGCTGACGGCGACCATCGTATCGTCGGCGCGAGGCTGGTTCAACGAAATACCGACACCCGATCGAGATGATGCAGCGACGCTCCTGCCCCATCGACGCTCTTCGAGCACGCAGAAGAGACACCGCGTAGACTGTCAAAATGGTTGGTGTCCCTCACCTGTCACCTTTGCCGGCGCTTCGAGGGCCGCTACGACGTGCATGTCCGGATCCGGGCCGGCTTTGCGGGCAGGGCCGCCACCGAGGCTCCGTTCCTGCCCCGCGTTCGCGACGACATCGTAGCCTACATCCGGGTCAGGCGAGCCCATATCGGCAGTCCCGGTGCGACGCGGGACGTGCACGACGGACGGCTGGCATTACGTCGGGACCGCCGAATCAGCTTGACTCGAGATCGGGTATTCCGCGTATGCTTGATGTTGCTGTAACGGCGCCACCCTGGCGGCGGCGTCATCCGTGCGGCTCGTGCCGCGCACACATGTAGTCGGTAGTACACGGCAGGACCGAGCTCCGACGATCAACACGTAGGAAGAAGATGGCAAACCAAGGAACAGTCAAGTGGTTCAACGATAGCAAGGGGTTCGGGTTCTTGACTCGCGACGACGGGGAGAAGGACGTCTTTGTGCACTACTCGGCGCTTCAGGGCGAGGGCTTCAAGAGCCTCACCGAGGGTGAGCGAGTGGAGTTCGACGTGGTTCAGGGGCTGAAGGGCCCGGCCGCGGAAAACGTCGTCAAGCTCGGCAACTGACGCGCATCCTGCGCATGATCGGGGGACAGACCCTGTCCCCTCCCAATACGGCCGGCTCCACTCCACCTGTCGCGGCACGACCGGTGGAGGCGGAGCTGTGCCTGGCAGCCTGTCGCGTGGCAGTCCGGCTGCGGGACTGATCCGACGGACCGCTGGTTCCGCCTGTCCCCCTCGTCGTCACGCTCCAGATTCACTGATAGGATCGGCGCATCATGGGAACGATCACGCGCCGGGCGATGCTACAGGCGCTCGCAGGCCAGGCACTGGGAGTGGGTGCGGCGCATGGTCAACCCGGGCGGCACCAGCCGCCCAAGCCGCTGTCGCCTGACGCAATCACCCACGACTGGCCCTCGTTCCTGGGCCCCACGCACGACGCCGTCTCTACCGAGACGCACCTCAGCCGGACCCTGCCGCCACCGCGTGTCTGGGAACTCGAGAAGGGCACCGGCTACACGTCGCCGGCCATCGCCGGCGACCGCCTCGTGTTCTTCCACCGCGTGGGCGACCGGGAAGTGGTCGAGTGCCTGCACCCTGAGACCGGAGAATCCCGCTGGCAATTCCGCTATGCCACGGCGTATCGGGACCGCTACGGCTACAACAACGGTCCGCGGTCGAGCCCGGTCATCGACAGAGAGCGGGTCTACACGCTGGGCGCCGAGGGCAAGCTGCACTGCTTCGAGCTGACCACCGGCGACGGTGTCTGGAGCCGGGACCTCCGGGTGGAGTATGACGTGCAGCAGGATTTTTTTGGCACCGCGTCGACCCCGCTGGCTGAGAACGGGCTGCTGATCGTCGTCGTGGGCGCCCCCGGGGGCCCCTGCGTGGTGGCGTTCGACGGGGCGACCGGACGCGAGGTGTGGCGCGCCGGCGAGTGGGGCCCGAGCTACGCTTCACCGGTGCCGGCCACCCTGCACGGCGAGCGTCGGGTGCTGGTGTTCGCCGGCGGCGAATCGACACCGCCGACCGGAGGCCTGCTGTCGATCGACCCGGCCGACGGCGAGATCGACTTCGCGTTTCCATTTCGCAGTCGCACCTACGAATCGGTCAATGCCTCCTGTCCGGTGGTCTTCGACGACACAGTCTTCATCTCGGCCAGCTATCGGACCGGCGGCGCATTGGTACGCGTGCGACCCGACTTCACGCCCGAGGTCGTCTGGACCACGCAGGGGTTCGCGCTGCACTTCAATACGGCGATCCACAAGGACGGGTATCTCTACGGCTTCGACGGGCGGAACCAGGGCGACGCGTCGCTGGCCTGTATCGACGCCAGCGACGGCCGCGTGGTCTGGCGCGAGGCGCCGCAGTGGACCGAGACCTTCGAGCAGGCCGGCCGCCAGCGACAGGCGACCATGGGAACGGGCCGCGGATCGTTGCTCGCGGTCGACGGCCAGTTCCTGGCCATCGGCGAGCTCGGGCACCTGTTATGGCTGGATCTGACGCCCGACGGCTACCGGGAAGTGTCCCGGGCGTGGTTTGCGGCCGCCCGCGAGTCCTGGACGTTGCCGGTGCTCAGCCGCGGCCTGCTCTACGTCGTCCAGAACAGCCGGGACCTGCTGACCGGCGCCAGCCCACGTCTGCTCTGCTACGACCTACGCGCCTAGCGAGGCTCCGCCTCAGACCGTGGTTGGCTCCGCCTCGCTAGACGAGCTTTTCTCACAGCCCCGCTACGCGGGGGCTAGACTCCTTGAACGGAGGCTGTCGTGGTGAGAGCGAAAAAAACACGATCACCACGTGACTCAATTGTCACGATAAGCGTTGTGCAAGGAGTCGAGCACACTCGGGTTGCCGGTATGGCGCAGGCCTTCAGGCCTGCACGGCAAGGCGGAAGCCGTGCCCCACGGATGTCCGCTGTGGTCTCGTGCGTGCGGAGCCGGAGGGCGCGCATCGTCACGTTCGTCCAATCGATATATCGATATCGCGGCGGACCATCGACGATGGCTGGTCATCCTCCAGGAGCCAACGGTGTTGCGTCGGATCGACGGGACACGTCCGACCAGGGTCGCGGACGTGCACCCGCGTTACACTGGAGGGAGATCGTTTTCCGGGGAGGACAACAGACATCATGGGTGACACTCCGAACGTCAGCAACAGCCTGACGGTCCGCGTGCAGTTCAAGAACGACAGCGGCATGCTGGGGCGCCTGGCCTCTGAGATCGGCCGGCTCGGCGGCGACATCGGCGCCGTGGACCTCGTGTCCGTCGGTGACGGCCTCATGGTGCGCGACCTGACGATCAACTGCCGGAACGACGAGCACGCCAGCGCGCTGATCGCCGGCATCCGCGCCCTCGACGACTTCACCCTGCTCCACTCCTCCGACCGGACGTTCCTGCTGCACCTCGGTGGCAAGATCGAGGTCGTGAGCCGGTCGCCAATCCGGACACGGGACGACCTGTCGATGGTCTATACGCCTGGGGTCGCGCGCGTCTGCATGGCCATTCACGCGCGGCCCGAGGATGCCTACACGTTGACCATCAAGAAGAACACGGTGGCGGTCGTGACCGACGGGACGGCCGTCCTGGGGCTCGGCGACATCGGTCCCGCGGCCGCCATGCCGGTCATGGAAGGCAAGTGTGCGCTCTTCAAGGAGTTCGCCGGCGTCGACGCCTTCCCGCTGGCGCTCGACACCACCGATACCGACGCGATTGTCGAGACCGTGAGCCACTTCGCCACGGGGTTTGGCGGTATCAACCTCGAAGACATCGCGGCGCCCCGCTGTTTCGAGATCGAGAAACGGCTGAGAGCGCGGCTCGATATCCCGGTCTTCCACGACGACCAGCACGGCACCGCCATCGTCACTCTTGCGCCGTTGATCAACGCACTGCGACTGGTCAACAAGAACCCGGATGAGCTGAAGGTCGTCTTCAACGGCGTCGGTGCCGCCGGTGTCACCGTCAGCAAGATCTTCATGGACTATGGCGTCACCAACGTCATCGGCTGCGACCGCCGCGGGGCAATCTACCGAGGCCGCACCGAGAACATGAACTTCATGAAACAGTGGTACGCCGACCACACGAACCCCAACGACGAACGCGGCTCGCTGGCAGAGGTCATCGAGGGCGCCGATGTCTTCGTAGGTCTGTCGGCACCAGGGGTCCTGACGGTGCCAATGCTGAAGACGATGAACCGCGACGCCGTGGTGTTCGCCATGGCGAATCCAACACCGGAGATCATGCCGGAAGAAGCGGCGCCACACGTCCGGATCATGGCCACCGGGCGCTCGGACTACCCCAACCAGATCAACAACGTGCTGGCGTTCCCTGGCGTGTTCCGCGGCGCCCTCGATGTACGCGCCACGACCATCAACGAAGAGATGAAGCGTGCGGCCGCCCACGCCATCGCCGGGGTCATTCCAACCAACGAGCTGCACGAGGACTACATCATCCCGAGCGTCTTCAACAAGGAGGTCGTCAAGGCGGTCGCGCGAGCGGTGGCCACGGCGGCGCAGGAGACCGGTGTGGCCCGCCGCGAGACCAAGGGGTGAGGCTACTCGGGCAGACCCGAGTCGGGCTGCTGGTCCCCAGCCGGTGGCACATGCGCTCGTCGTCGCGCGCGCTGAGCCTCTTCGAGACTCTGAAACCTGAAGACGCCCCGGGGATAGGTGCCCGGCGCGACGGACCCATACCGGGCACAGTGCCGGAAGAACCGCTCGAACCCATCACCCGGTCCCGTCAACACCGGGGCGGTGTTCGTCTCCTCGATCGGGACATACTCGAATCCGACCGCCTCGAAGGCGTGCAAGACGGTGAGCATCTCGTCGCGGTCCACGCCACTCGTCGCGGTCCACGCCACTAGCCGACCGCGCCACTGCGGTCGTCGAAAGTCTCGCCGTCCGTGTCAGGCGACCTGGCTTGTCGCATGCGCTGGTATCCGGCACACTGTGGCGATGTCCGACACCGGCGCACCACATACCCTCGTGCTGGTCCCGACCGAGATCGAACGACGGCATCTCGCCCCGCAACCGGGGTTCGGTGCCGGCACGCCGTGCGAACTGTGCGGGTTCGGGCCGGTAGCGGCGGCCGCGCGTGCCGCCAGCCAGATTGCGCGGCACACACCCGCACGCGTGATCCTGACCGGCATCGCCGGGACGTTCGACCCGACGGGACTGCCGGTCGGAACGGCAGCCGTCTTCCCACAGGTCGCGCTGCATGGCGTCGGAGTCGGCGTCGCGTCGGGATTCGTGTCGGCGGCCGCCCTGGGGTTTCGCCACTGGCCGAACGCCGGCCGGAGCGACCCGGACAGCCCCGACGAGTTGGTCCTCGTCGCGCCCGTCCCACCCGCCGCCGGCCAGCTGCTCACCTGCTGTACGGCCTCCGCGTCGCCCGAGGAAGCCCGACAGCGACTGGCACAGTATCCTGGCGCGGTGGCCGAGGACATGGAGGGATTCGCCGTCGCACTGGCATGCCGGCTGGCCGGTATCCCGTTGGCGATCGCACGAGGGATCTCGAACGAAGTCGGGAATCGTGATGTCGAGCGCTGGCACATCCCCACCGCGCTGGATGCGGCGTGGCTCATCGTACGCGACCTCGTCGGCCGACCCCACTGGGACACCGCGCCGTGACATCGATTCACCTGGGCATCTCCACCTGCCCCAACGACACCTTCGCGTTCCATGGCATCCTGGAGCGGAAGGTCGACCTGCGCGGCCTCGACTTTCGTATCGAGCTGCGCGACGTCGAGGAGCTGAACCGACGGCTGTTCGCCGGCGACTTCGACGTGGCGAAGGCGAGCTTTCACGCCGCCCTGCTGCTGGCCGACGAGCTGGGCGTCCTGCCGGTCGGTTCGGCGCTCGGGTTCGGGGTGGGACCGCTGCTGCTGGCAGCGCGTCCTGACACCCACCCGCGCGACGCGGTCAGCGCGGGAGACCGCTCGCGCGTGGCCCGCGTATTGTGCCCGGGCGAGCACACCACCGCCACCTTGCTCTACCGCCTGTTTCACGCCGGTGAGGGCGCGCTCGAGCAGGTCGTGTTCTCCGAGATCATGCCGGCGCTCGACACCGGCGCCGCCGACTTCGGCGTCTGCATCCACGAGGGTCGCTTCATCTGGCAGCAGCACGGTCTGGCGCTCGTCGAGGATCTCGGCGCGGTGTGGGAGCGCGAGACCTCTGCCCCGCTGCCGCTCGGCGGCATCCTGGCGCGCCACAGGCTGGGAGACGCGACAATACGGACCGTGACGGACGTGCTCCGCGACTCGCTGGCGTACGCCTGTGCCCACCGGGACGACACGCTCCCGACCATGCGGCGCCACGCGCAGGAACTGACCGACGACGTCCTGCTCGAGCACGTCGATCTGTATGTCAACGAGTGGACAGAGGACCTGGGCGACGCGGGACGAGCCGCCCTGCGGATGCTGAGCCGGCAGGCGGCCCATGTCGGGCTGCTGCCGGCCGGCACACGGGCGCTGATAGTGTTCTGATAACGAGCGAGGCTCCGCCTCAGACCGTCCCGACCGGATGGGCTCCGCCGCGCTGGCCGTGCGTTGGTTCATCACGGTGTCAGGAGCCTCGTAGAGACTCCCAGAACATCGGGACCCCCAAGGAGGACGACATGCTGGACATCCGCCAACAAGTGCTGATCGGCTCGCTCGCGATCGTCTGCGCGCTCGGACTCGCCTGTGGCGCGGGGCCTGAAGAGGCCGAGGCCCCGGCAGTGGCGCCCGAGGCCGGACCGGCGGCGGCACCAGCCGCCACGCTGCCGCCTACCGAGGACACCGCACCCGACGCGCTCACCACGTCACCGCGGCACGGCGAATGGGTCGACGTGACGCTCCCCGGCAGCGTTGTGCCGATCAGCACGTGGGTCGTCTATCCCGAACGGTCCGACAGCGCGCCAATCGTGCTGGTCATCCATGAAATCTACGGCCTGACCGACTGGGTCCGCGGCGTGGCCGACCAGTTCGCCGCGGAGGGGTTCATCGCGGTCGCCCCCGATCTGCTCTCGGGCATGGGACCGAACGGTGGCGGCACCGCCTCGCTCGGGGACCGCGACAACGTCATTGCGACCATCCGCACGCTCGAGCCGGACGAGCGAACCCGGCGTCTGAACGCCGTCCGGACCTACGCGCTCGACATCCCTTCAGGCAACGGTCGTCTCGGGACGGTCGGGTTCTGCTGGGGTGGAGGTGCGAGCTTCGCTTACGCGGTGGACCAACCCGAGCTACACGCGGCCGTCGCGTACTACGGCACGTCGCCCACCGAGGCCGCGGACTACGCCCGGATCAATGCCCCGGTGCTCGGGCTCTATGGGGGGGACGACGAGCGGGTGAACTCGACCATCGCGAGGGCCGAGGAGGCCATGGCCGGCGGCGGCACGTCCTACGAGCCGATCATCTACGCAGGCGCCGGCCACGGCTTCCTGGGCCGGCAGACCGGGATGGACGGGGCCAACATGGCGGCTTCGGAGAGGGCCTGGCCGCGGACCATCGAGTTCTTTCGGGAGCTGCTTGGGAGTTAGGACCGTCCGATCCTTGGCCGAGACAATCCCCATGTTGGAATTCGAAGGGATACTCCGGAGGAATCGGGCGCTCCAGGAACTGTTGGAGCTGGCCCGGACCGTTGTGGCCGACGGTGTGGTCACCAAAGTCGAGGCGGAGGCGTTTCGCCATTGGGTGGATATCAATCCGGACATGTCCGGAGTATGGCCGGTGGAGATCGTCACTCGAACCCTGACGCGGGTCTTCGCCGACGGCGAGCTGAGTGAGCGCGAGCTCGAGGAGCTCCTCGAGCTCCTGGAAGACGTCGCGGGCGAGGGTGAGGGCGCAGACCCCGAGGAGTTGGGCAAGCTCCACAGGACAGACGAATAGACGTCATGGCAACAGCCACTCGAGCCGACGAAGGGTTACGGAACCCAGCGGACAGGAAGGCCATCTGGGGCTGGGCGCTCTACGACTTCGGCAACTCGGCGTTCACCACGCTCATCGTGACGTTCATCTACTCGTTCTACTTCGCACAGGAGATCGCGCCCGACGGAAACACGGGAACCGTGATCTGGGCGAACGGGATCGCTCTCACCGCCGTCGTCGTCGCGGTATGCTCGCCGTTCCTCGGCGCGCTGGCCGACCGCGGGGGACACCGGCGGCGCTTTCTGTTGATCAGCACCTGCGTCGCCATCCTGGGAAGTGCGCTCCTCTACTTCCCCACGCCGGGCCAGGTGATGTTCGCGTTCCTGGTCTTCCTAGTGAGCAACATCGCCTTCGAGCTGTCGGGCGTCTTCTACAACTCCTACCTGCCCGATCTCACGACCTCCAAGAACATCGGCAAGATCTCCGGCTACGGTTGGGCCTTGGGGTACCTGGGCGGCTTGTTGGCCATGGGCATGGCCCTGGTGGGGTTCATCCAGGCCGAGAACCCCTGGTTCGGGCTGGGCACCGGAGAGGAGGCCCTCTTCCAGAACGTCCGGGCGACGACGGTGTTGGTGGCGGTGTGGTTCGCGGTCTTCGCCATCCCCATGTTCCGCTGGGTGCCGGAGCCCCATTATCCGGATCCACCTCCCCTCGGAGAGCTCCTCAGGGAAACCGTCACACAGCTGAAGGACACCTTCCGCGAGATCAGGCGCTACGGGCAGGTCGTGCGGCTCCTCATCGCCCGGATGGTCTACAACGACGGGCTGGTCACGATCTTCGCCCTCGGTCCGCTGTACGCGGCAGAGGTATTCGGCTTCACGCTCACCGAAGTCATGCTCTGGGGGTTGGCGCTGAATATCACGGCCGGACTCGGGGCCTTCGCCATGGGCTTTCTCGACGACCGCATCGGGGGGCGCAAGACGATCCTGATCTCCTTGGTAGGCCTGTTCATTGCGACGCTGTGGGCCACCACGGCACCCGCCGAAGTCGGCGACAAGGACTGCCAGGTGCGCATCCGTGTCCGGAACGCCGCCGAGACCTCGAACG
>JADFPE010000185.1 GCA_022562495.1 Acidobacteriota bacterium | reverse complement strand
CGTCTCCCACGCCGGGCGGGATCTGCACCTCGAGCCACTCGCTGGCGAAGGCTCGGCCCTCACCGTCGCAGCGCGAGCACGCACGCCGAGACAATGCGCCGCGTCCGCCGCACTCGGCGCATGGACGGGAGAAGATCATGTGCCCCCGACTGCCCCTCACCTGGCCCGTGCCGTGGCAGCGCGGACACGCGATCGGACCGAAGGGCACGTCGCCTGCGCCACGGCAGGCGGGCGCCTCGCCAGGACAACCTAGCGCATGCGCCGCTCGACCTCCAACACTCCGGGCACGCCGCGAATCACCTTGATGACCCGTTGCAGGTGTTTCAGGTCGTCGATCTCCATCACAACGCTGATCTGTCCTTGTCGGTCGCTCGTAGAGGCCTCGACCTTCAGCACGTTCGTCTTGAGACCAGCGATCTTGGAGGTCACCTCCGCGAGGATGCCCCGCCGGTCCTCCACCTGGATACCGAGCAGCACGACGAAGCCCGCGTCGTCCGCCCGCTTGTCCCAGACGACATCGATCCGCCGCTCCGGGTCGTACAGGAGGTTCAGCACGTTCGGGCACCGAGCTGCGTGCACCGAGACGCCTTTGCCGCGGGTCACATATCCGACGATCTTCTCTCCCCGGATCGGGTTGCAGCACCGGGCCCGAAACACCAGCAGGTCGTCGAACCCACGGACCTTCACCTTCTCCTCGCTCGAACGCAGAATCCGCCGGACGACCGTGCCGATCGAGGGGGCACCGGGCTTTTCCTCGAGCTGCTTCGGTACCAGTTTGGCCAGCACCGATCTGGCCGCGACCTTCCCGTAGCCGATCGCGGCGAACAGGTCGGCGGCGCGCTGCGCGCCAAACTCGCCCGCCACCCGGCTCAGCGCCTCCCCCTTGAGCACCGACTTGGCATTGAGGTCGAATCGTCGGAGCTCCTTGTCGAACAGCTTGCGCCCCAGCTCGACGGCTTGCACCTTCTCTTCGGCGTGGATGAAGTGCTTGATCTTGTGGCGCGCGCGGGGCGTGACGACGATGTTCAGCCAGTCCCGGCTCGGTGTGTGCCCCGGCGCCGTGACCACCTCGACGATGTCGCCGCTCCGCAGTCGTGTCCGCACCGGCACCATCCGACCGTTCACCCGTGCCCCGACACACTGATGCCCGACGTCGGTGTGGATGCTGTAGGCGAAGTCGATCGGCGTGGCGCCGCGCGGCAGCGCCTTCACCTCGCCCTTGGGCGTAAAGGTGTAGACCTCATCCGGATAGAGGTCCACCTTGAGGCTGTGGATGAACTCTCCGGGGTCCCGCACTTCTTGCTGCCAGTCGAGCAGCTGGCGCAACCAGGCGAAGTGTCTCTCGTCCGGTGCGACCCCAACGCGTCCTTCCTTGTATTTCCAGTGCGCGGCGATCCCCTCCTCGGCTACCGCGTGCATCTCCTCGGTGCGAATCTGGACCTCGAACTGGACGCCCTGGTCGCTGACGACCGAGGTGTGCAGCGACTGATACCCGTTTGCCCGCGGCATGGCGACGAAGTCCTTGAACCGGCCGGGCACCGGGGACCAGGTCTGGTGAATGATGCCCAGCGTCGCGTAGCAATCACGCACCGACGTCGTGATGACACGGAGCGCGATCAGGTCGTACACCTGCTCCAGGGAGATCCGCTGGCGTTTGATCTTCTGGTGGATGCCGAAGAGCCGCTTGAGCCGCGACTCGACCCGCACGAACGGAACCTGTGCCTCCCTCAGCGTGCGTTCGAGCGTCCGCCGCAACCCGGTCACCGCGCTCTGGGTGGCCCGGCGGCGCCGGTCCACCCACGCCCGGAGCGTCTCGTAGGCCCGTGGGTCGAGGTGCCGGAAGGCGAGATCCTCCAGCTCGTTCTTGACTTTCTTCATCCCGAGCCGCTGGGCGATCGGCGCATAGATCTCGAGCGTCTCCTTGGCAATCGTGAGCCGGCGGTCCTCCGGCAGGTGGTCCAGCGTGCGCATGTTGTGCAGCCGGTCCGCCAGCTTCACGAGAATGACCCGGATGTCGTCGACCATGGCGAGCAGCATCTTGCGGAAGTTCTCTGCCTGACGCTCCTCACTCGATGAAAACGGGATCGTGCTGATCTTGGTGACACCCTCCACCACGTGGGCCACTTCGGGGCCGAACAATTCCTCCACCCGTTCGATCGACGTCAGCGTGTCCTCGACGACGTCATGGAGCAGCCCGGCGGCGATCGCCACGTCGTCGAGCCGCATGTCGGCGACGAGCGACGCGACCTCGAGCGGGTGGGTCACATAGGGCTCGCCCGAGCGGCGCGTCTGACCGGCGTGCTCCGCCGCGGAAAAGTCGTAGGCCTTGCGCAGCAGGTCGGTGTCCGCGTCCGGATGGGACGCCAGGGCCTTGTCGGCCAACTTCTCGAAGCTGATCATCAGAAGTTGTTGCTCACCAACAGGATACAGCTAGCAGTCGGTGGTGACAGTCCGGCGTCGCACCAAGACCCGTTGTAGACGACGCCGCGCCCGGCCGGTGCACGGCGCGACGAGGAACCAGACCGGCAGTCTGTGACCAAGGAGCAGCGCCGTGCAGGCGGGATGCCCCCGCCCGGGAGTCATGCGGTGCACCTCTGGGGTAGGGCACTGACTGAGCCCATCATAGGAAGGGTCGCGGACCAACGTCAAGCAAGCGTTGCCGACGGGACCGTGACCCGCCACGGAACGGATGCAATCGGCGCAAACTGCCTGAAAAGAAAGCTGGTTGGTGGACCGGACGAGTCCCTTGACTTGGCGTTTTTCGCTTCACTATACTGGTGCGTCCTCAACGCAGGGTCGCCTGTGCTTCGCGGCGCGAAGACGCGCCGCTGTCCCAGACCGCACGCCGCCAGCACCCATGGGCAGACCCCGGCCGTCGTTTCTTCGAGAGGACGCGCGACACGCACAGGAAGGGGACCGTCATGCAGATACGATCGTTCGGAACGAGACTCGCGCTTGTCGCCACCATGGTCTTGCCGTTGGTGTCATGCCAGTACGTGGACCAGCTCAAGGCCATCAAGGTGATCCAGGACGCCCACACGCAGTACCAGCGGGCCGACTACGAGGGCGCCGCAGCGCTGTACGAGGAGGTCCTCGCCAACGACCCGGATTTGCAGGACGCTTACTTCTATCTGGCGAACAGCTATGACAACCTGTTTCGACCGGCGCTCCGTGGCGAAGCCGAGAACGACCGGTTGCTCGAGCTGGCTATCGACAACTACATCTCATCGGTGGACATCCAGACCAACCCGGCGATGCGAACGCTGTCGATGCAGTATCTGGTGGCCGCGTACGGCCCTGACAAAGCGAACGACCCGGCGTCGTCAGAGCCGGTCTTGCAGCAGATGATCCAGATGGACCCGTCGAATCCAGACAACTACTTCGCGCTGGCCAAGCTCTACGAGGACTCGGGGCTCTATGACGAGGCCGAACAGGTGTTCTTGCAGGTGCTCGACCTGCGCGCCGACGACCCCGCTGTCTATCTGCAGCTGGCCGGGTTCTACAACCGCAGCGAACAGTTCGAGAAGACGATCGAGGCACTCCGCCAGCGGTCGGCGATCGAGCCGGACAATCCGGAGGCGTTCTACACCATCGCCACCTACTACTGGGAGAAGGCGTTCCGCGACTTCCGCCTCAACGATGAGGAGGAGGAAACGTACGTGATGCTGGGACTCACCGAGGTGGACAAGGCGCTCGATCTGAACACCGACTACATCGACGCACTGGTCTACAAGAATATTCTGATGCGGATGCAGGCGAACCTCACCGAGGACCTCGACCAGCAGGAACAGCTGATCGCCGAGGCCGACACCCTGCGTGACCGGGCCGAGGAGCTCCAGAAGCTGCGGACGTCTGGCGCCAGCTAGAAGGCCACAGTCAAGAGGTTCCCTCGCACTGTCCTCTTCGATTCGTGGGGGCTGGGCCGCCTACCTGGGACTGGAGGCCCGGCCCTTTCTCGTGTACGTGGGCTGAGGGAGGGGCAGCATCTTTTCTCGGGCCTCAGGCTACTGGCTTCGGGCTTCAGACGCTCCAGAGCACGCGCTGAGGGGCACGCCCACGACCTCTCCAGCTCAAGGACCTTGCTCGCAGGCCGGGCGCGGCGAGCGACAACACCGCATGGGTCGATGCGCCAGCAGCGGCCGTCCCGGCGGTGTCTTGCCAGCAACCGGCCGGACTGGTCGAAGCGCGAGCTGCCCAGCAACGCATTGCATGAGAGCCCGCCGTTCCAGGGCGCCTGACGTCCGAAGCCTGACGCAGCCTGTGACGGCCACAGACGAAAAAGCCGGTGCGCCATCGTCAGATGGCGCACCGGCTCCATGTCTGAATTGCCGGGTCGTGCGTCCTACAGCGTGTCCGCCCCGCCCCGCCGCCGCATCTGTGTGGTCACGATACCAACCTTGGTGACGCCCGCGCCCTTGGCCGCGTCGATCACCTCGATGATTTCGCCATAGCGCAGGTTACCGGCGCCCGCAATGAACATCGTCTTCTCACGGCGCTGCTCGAAAATTTGGCGCAGACGCTCCTCGAGCTGCTGAATCGGAATCGGCTGCTGGTTGACCGTGATCACACGGTCGGCCGTGTATTCCAGCACGATCTGGGTGCTATCGGCCGCCTGATTCGCGCCACGGGTCTCGAGCGGCAGGTTGATGTCGAGCCCCCGCTGGGACAGCGGCAGCGCCGCCAGGAAGATGACGATTAGCACCAGCAACACATCGATGAACGGCGTGATGTTGATCTCGGCATTCGATTCCGGCCGTGAGCTAGCGACGACGTCGTCTGCCCCGAAGTGTCTCTTCGCCATCGGCTACTCACCCCCTCCGGCCGCACCGAAACTGCCGACCTTGCGCTCGGTGATCAACCCGATGTCCTCGATCCCGGCGCGCTGAAGCCGGTCGAGCAGGGACATCACGCTGCTGTACTGCGCATCCTGGTCCGCCTTGATCAGGACGATCTTCTCGAACTTTCGCTCGAGCACCGCTTGCACCTCTCTCAGCAGATCCTGCTCCGACACCTGCACCTTGTCGATGTAGAACCGGCCGTCGGCGGTCACCGCCAGCACGGTCTGCGCATCGTTCTCCGGCTTTTCAGAGGTGTACGCCGCCTCGGGCAGCGTCACGTCGACGCCCGCCTGCAGCAGGGGCGCGATGAGCATGACGATGATCAGCAGCACCAGCATCACGTCGCACAACGGCGTGATGTTGATTTCCGAGTTCAGCGCGCTCTTTTTCTGGCTAACTTGCATGGACATGGGTCTGCCTCCTCGGCTCGTCTCGACTCGCGGGAACGGCCCGGCGCCGCTGGCGCCGGGCCCGAACCGGCGCTAGTCTGCCGCCTTCTTGATGAAGTAGTCGACGAGCTCGGATGACGAGTTGTCCATCTCGACGTTGAAGAACTCGATCCGCCCGGTCAGATAGTTGTAGAACCACACCGCAGGGATCGCCACGAACAGCCCGACCGCGGTCCCGACGAGCGCCTCGGAGATACCGGCCGACACCGCGCCCAGACCGCCAGACCCGGTGGCCGCGATGCCCTGGAATGCGTTGATGACGCCCAGGGTGGTCGCGAGCAGCCCGACGAACACGGCGGTGGCGCCGATGGTGGCCAGCGACCCCATGCCCTTCTTCAGGTCGGCCGCCGTCAGCGCGCTCGCGCGCTGGATGGCCCGGCGCACACTGTCGACCACGTCGTCACGCTCCAGCTGGGTCCCGGAGTCCTTCTGGAACTGATACTCCTGCAGCCCGGCCAGCACGACCTTGCCAAGGTGGCTGTATTTGTAGGACTTCGACTGCGAGATCGCGATGGCGTCCTTGAGACGGCCATCCTTGAGATGCTTCGCCGCCTGTGGTGCGAACAGCTTGGACTGCTTGCCGGCCTGGAAGAACGTGAACAGTCTCTCGAAGAAGACGCCCATCGACCACATGGACATGATCGCCAAGATGAACATGAGTAGCCTGACCGGTACGCCCATCTGTTCCCAGAGTTCAAGAAGATCCATTGTGCCTCCTACCTCGGTTCAAGTCTCGGTTTGTCGAGCACGGTACACCGGACGCCGGCGCATCCGCCCCACAGTCCTCGTCGTCGCCTATCGCAGTTGGAAGTTCACGGTCACGGTCATGATGACGGGAACGGGGACGCCGTTGAGCAGGGTCGGTGTGTATTCCCACTGCTGGACCGCGAGGACGGCGGCATCGTCCAGCAACGGGACCGACCGCAGGACCTTGACATCCGTCACGCGTCCGTCCGGGCCGATCACGGCCTCGAGAATGACAACACCAGAGACACGCGCCGCCCGCGCCACCTCCGGATACCGCGGGTCGACGTTCTTCGTCTTCACGGGCGCGCTGATGTTGCCACCGACCCGCACCGGCTCGGTCGGCGGGGGCGGCGGGGGCGGCGCTCTGAGCAACCCCCCAACGATGCCGCCGACGACGCCGCCGACAATACCGCCCTCGACGCCGCGCACGTTCGAGAGGTCGAACCCGGTCTCCGGCACGATCTCGGCCGGCGCTTCGATCGGCGCGGCGTTGGGGTTGACGTCGATCACCGGCGCCACCACCGCTTCAGCGGCCGCGGGCGGCGGCGGTGGTGGTGGTGGCGGTGGTGGTGGTGGTGCCGCGACGAACGCCATCATCGACGGCGGGGTCGGCAGCACATCGGCGGCCAGCAACGGCACGATCACGACGGTGGCGACCGCCACCACGTGGGCGAGGATCGAGACCGGCACGGTGTACCACTTCTGCGTGCCCACCCTGATCGTCGGGTTGGAGATTTCACCGAACATTTGACCAGCCACTGGCACCCTCCTCAGCCCTCGATGGGCTACCGCCCTCACAATGAGAGCGTCGATTATATGCAGACGCGAAAAGCGGTGTCAACGCACCGTCGCGACAAACCCTGGCTGTTGCCAAAGCGTGTGAGCGACCCCCCCAAACATCTGATTTTCACGGTGTGCCAACCCTGCCTCAACGTGCTACTGCATCCAGACCACGATCAGCGGAACAAAAATGACCGCGACAATCGTCATCAGCTTGATCAGGATGTTGAGACTCGGCCCAGAGGTGTCCTTGAACGGGTCGCCGACGGTGTCACCGATGATCGCCGCCTTGTGCCGCTCCGAGCCCTTGTCGGTTTCCTCAATCAGCTTCTTCGCGTTGTCCCAGACACCGCCCGCGTTGGCCATCATCAAGGCCATCAGCACGCCGGTGACGAGGGCCCCCGCCAGCAACCCGGCCAACCCGGAGACGCCGAGCAGGAACCCAGTCAGCACTGGCGCCGACACGGCCAGCAGACCCGGCAAGATCATCTCTTTGATGGCCGAACGGGTTGAAATCGCGACACACGTCGCCGAATCGGGCTCCGCCTTCCCCTCGAGCAGCCCGGGGATGTTCTTGAACTGCCGCCGGACCTCCTCGATCATCTCGTTGGCCGACCGGCCCACCGCATTCATCGTCATGGCAGAAAAGATGAACGGCAGCATCCCGCCGATGAACATCCCGATCAAGACGTTCGGGTTGGTCAACTCGAGGTTGAGGTGGCGCGGGTCGAACGCCTCGACACCACCCAACTCGGTCACGGCCTCGGCCGCCTTCGCCTGAAATGTCGCAAACAGCGCGAGCGCCGTCAGCGCTGCCGACCCGATCGCGAACCCCTTGCCCATCGCCGCGGTAGTGTTCCCGACCGCGTCCAGCGCGTCGGTTCGCTGGCGGACGAACGGCTCGCGCTTGCTCATCTCGGCGATGCCGCCCGCGTTGTCGGCCACGGGGCCGTAGGCGTCCACTCCGAGGCTGATCCCCAGCGTCGACAGCATGCCGACCGCGGCGATCGCAACACCGTAGACATTGCCCAGCTCATAGCTGAAGAAGATGGCCGCGCAGATGACCAGCACCGGGTAGCCGGTCGACATCATCCCTACGCCCAGCCCGGCGATGATATTGGTCGCCGGGCCGGTCTTCGACTGCTCGACGATGTGGCGGGCCGGTGGCTTGTCCTTGCCGGTGAAGTATTCGGTCAGCTTCCCGATTGCCACGCCGGCCACGACACCGAGCCCCACACAGCCCCAGACGGCCCAGGGCACCGACATCGCCTGGATCAGACCGGCCGCACCGAGCAGGACGATGCCCGACGCCACGAACAGCCCTCGCAGGAGCGCGCTCTGCACCTTGCTCTCGTCGTCGGTCCGGACCGTGAACGTCCCGAGCATCGACGCGATGATGCCGACCCCGGCCAGCAACACCGGGAACACCGCCAGGTCCGCCTGCAGCGTCCCGAACGCCCCGGCGTCGACCCCCCACAGATCACCGGCGGTCACCGCCGTCATCGCCCAGGCCAGCGCCACCGAGGCGATGATGCTGCCGACATACGACTCGAACAGATCGGCACCCATCCCGGCGACGTCGCCGACGTTGTCACCGACGTTGTCGGCGATGGTGGCCGGGTTGCGCGGGTCGTCCTCCGGAATGCCCGCCTCGATCTTGCCCGACAGGTCAGCGGCCACATCGGCCGCCTTCGTGAAGATGCCCCCGCCGACACGGGCGAACAACGCAATCGACGAGGCCCCGAGCGACATACCGAGCAGGGACGCGATGGCCGAGGGACCATTGCCATCGAGCCCGCCATACAGGAAATAGAGCACCGCGATGCCGAGCGTGCCGAGGGCCACGACGGTCAGCCCCATGACGGCGCCGCTCGAGAAAGCGACCTGCAGCGCGGCGGCGAGGCTGGTCTGCGCGGCGGCGGTTGTCCGGACGGCGGCGCTGGTCGCCGTGCGCATGCCGACCCACCCGGCGGTTGCCGACAGCACGGCGCCCACGATGAAGCTGACACCCACCAGCAGGGCGTTCCCGGGCAGAAACGCCCAGAGAATACCGAACATAATCGCGACGAAGACCGCCAGCCACTGGTATTCGGTGCGCAGGAACGCCATCGCCCCGCTCCGGATCAGCGCGGCAATCTGTTGCATCCGCTCGGTGCCGGCGTCACGACGGTTGATACTGCGCACCAAGACGAACGCGAAGATCGCGGCTCCGATCGGCGCGCCAAACCCGAAGAGAAAGTACAGTGGATTGTTCATTCCTGCCCTTACGTCGTCGTCTCAGTCTCGCTCAGAAGCCCGACAAACTATCAATCGGCGGGCGCCACTGTCAAGCCGCCTTCGGGCCCCGTTCGTCATGACGGTGGCCTCCGGGCACCGATACATCCCGCTCCGCTGTGTTGCTCGTTGGTCGAACACGTTGGTCGCCAGCACCCCCACCCCGAAGACGATCGCCACCGTGGTCACCAGCCCCAACCCAGGCACGTCCCGGCCCAGCCAGCGGCTGTACAGCGGTGCCATGACGCCGTCGATGAGCCGAAAGGCCCACACCAGCGCCGCCACGCTGACGAGAAGCGGCACCATGACGAAGAAACCGGCGATAAAGGTTGCGTCGGAGCCAGTGCATGCCGTGCCGTGTCCCGGAGACCGACCTGTCGCACCCTCATTCGACCACCAACCAGATCCCCAACGCCGCCGCGATGACGAGGCGATAATACGCAAACAGATCGAGCGAATGGCGGGCGATATACCGGAACAGCCCGGCGACCGCGACATACCCGACCACGCAGGAGGTCACGAACCCGACCAGCAACACCATCGTAGACTCGGCCATTCCACCCACACCCAGCGTCCACGCGGCCCGGACACCAGCCGCGAAAATCGCCGGAATCCCGACCAGGAACGCGAACCGCGCCGCCGCGTCGCGTGTCAGCCCCCTCAGCATCGCGACCGTGAGGACGGCGCCGGACCGGGACACGCCAGGCACGA
>JADFPE010000184.1 GCA_022562495.1 Acidobacteriota bacterium | reverse complement strand
TCCCCGTCTGGGTCGGCCACCGCCACCGCAATCGTGTCGGCGTGGACATCGAGACCAACGAAGCGTATCTTGCTCATGACCGGCTCCTTCGCATGTGGCTCTGCGTTGTGCAGTGCTCCAACTCACAGCGTAATCCACGAGCTGCGAATCGGAGTCGGTCGTTCCATTGTGACTAATATCGTCTATCGTCCCCGCATCTCGCGTGGTCAGACGCCAGTGCGAAAGGACGTCGTCGCCCTGGGATTCCGGCCGGACAATCTACGGATGTCATTCGACGGCTCGGTGATACTCGCCGCGGGCCACACCGACAAGGACGGACGCTCGATTACCGACCCGCGAGAGCCATTGCGAGAGAGATCGAACGTTGCGGAGATCGACCCGCAGACGTTGGAAGTCCGGCGGATTTTCGAGCACCCCGCCATGGACGGGTTCGTGGCGTCCACCACAGCCACTCGGATCGGGAACGAAATCTGGCTTGGCTCGTACCGTGGTCACAGAATCGCGTATTTCCCGGCGCCGGAGTAGTGCTGCCGCGAGAAGGCCACGGCCGGCGGGTCGTTCCCGGTCCGGCGCGCTGGTCTGGTACTACCAACACCTGGCGAACGATCAGTGAGACCTGGACTGGGCGTTCGAACGCCAGATCGTGACCCTGCCCCTCGATCGTGTGGCGCGGAAGGTGGTCCGCGTGAATGATTGGTCGCGGGTGGACAGCCGCGTCGCCCCGGACACGGGCATGCCTGTCAACGACTGCCCCAAAGGAGGAGCTTTCATCTGGGCATTTGCGTTGGATGAGGCACCTCCCTCGGTCGCTACCAGATCTCCGCGAGCGATTCGCCGTCCTTGAATCGGTAATTCACGCGCCACGGGCCGTTCACCGTCATTGCCCACACCCCCGTGCGACTCGCCTTCAATTTGTGCAGCCCGACGCGCTTCTCGCCGCAATGCTGCGCTGGACGGTGCCGGGATGCCGTCCTGCGGGTAGAATGAGCGCGACTTCTGCCCCCTCGGATATGGCGCGCGAGGTCGGTTCACGGTTGGGGACTGGTTCGATATGCGGACGATCTGTGCACTTCTCGCTGCGTCGCTTCTGGGTGCCTGTACGTTGGCCGAGAGGAATGCGGACTGGCCGGTCTACCTCGGCGACGCCGGCCGTCGACACTACTCCACGCTGGATCAGATCACGCGAGACAACGTGCGCCAGCTCGAGCTCGCCTGGGTGTACGACGCCGGCGAGCTGAGGGGTCGTGGGTCGACCATGTACACGAGCCCGCTGGTCATCGATGGAGTCCTGTACGGCTTGTCGCCCAAGCTTGTCGCCTTCGCGCTGAATGCGGCCACGGGCGTGGAGCTGTGGCGCTTCGACCCGGACCTCGACGGGGCGGCCCAGCGGGGGTTGATGTGGTGGGAGCACGACGGGGACACGCGCTTGTTCTATACGGCCGGCCGTGAGCTGCTCGCGTTGAACCCGTCGGACGGCACGCCGATCGAGAGTTTCGGCGATCATGGCCGGCTCGATCTCACGCCGGGCGGCGACCGGACGGGGTCGCTCTCCGTCACCGTGCCGGGCATCGTGTTCGAGGACCTGATCATCCTCGGGTTTTCCACCAGCGAGTCGGCCAATGCGTTTCCGGGCTCCGTGCGCGCCTTCAGCGCGCTCGACGGAGAGCTGGTCTGGCAATTCAACACCATTCCCGCTCCGGGCGAACCTGGGTCCGAGACCTGGGCCGACGGGTCGCTGGAACACGCGGGTGGCGCGAACGTGTGGACCGGCATGACCCTCGATGAGGACCGTGGGCTGCTGTTCGCCCCGACCGGGTCCGCGACCCCGGACTTCTACGGCGCGCACCGACTGGGTGACAACCTGTACGCCAACTCGCTGCTGGCGATCGACGCGCGGACAGGCCGGCTCGAGTGGCACTACCAGGTCACGCGCCACGATCTGTGGGACCGCGACAACCCGTCGCCCCCGACCCTGGTGCAGCTCGAACGCGACGGCCGGACCATCGACGCGGTCGCGCTGACGACCAAGTCGGGACACCTCTACGTCTTCGATCGGGAGACGGGCGAATCGATGTACCCCATCGTCGAGGTAGAGACGTTGCCGAGCACGCTGCCAGACGAAGTGCCCGCGGCGACGCAGCCAGTGTCGACCGTCGCCTTCAGCCGGCAGACGTTCGAGGTCACGAACCGCTCCGACGAGGCCAGACGCTTCGTCGAAGAGCAGATCGAGGAGTGGGACCTGCGGCCGTGGGCGCCGCCACGCGTCGGGACCGTGCTCATGCAGCCGTGGTACGACGGCGGAGCCGAGTGGGGGGGATCGGCGTTCGACCCGAGCAACGACCGCTTGATTGTCAACGCGAACGACGTGCCCGGGATTCTCGAGCTCAGCGAGGTGCCGGTCGGCTCCAGCGACTACGGCACCTATGCCCAGCACTGCGGGAGCTGCCATGGCCTGACGCTGGAAGGGACCGACACCGCGCCGTCGCTGCTCGGGGTGCGTGACCGTCTGGACACCGACGAGATCCGCGAGGTCATCCGCGAAGGCAGCGGCCGGATGCCGGGATTCGCGCACTTCGACGATGCCCAGCGCCGGGCAGTGATGCGGTACATCTCCTCCGACGAGCCTAACATCGATGAGCCGAGCGAGGAGCTCGCGTATGTGCTCGGCGGGTACGTGTACCTTCGCGACCACGAAGACCTGCCCGGCAATACACCGCCCTGGGGAACGCTCAACTCGATCGATGTCGCCACCGGCGACATCGCCTGGACGGTGCCGTTTGGCAACTATCCCTCGCACCCGGACCTCGGCTTCGGCGCCGTCAACTACGGCGGGCCGGTCGTCACGGCGTCCGGGTTGATCTTCATTGCGGCGACGCCCGACAGGATGTTCCGCGCCTATGACACACGGGATGGCAAAGTCTTGTGGGAGGCCGAGCTGACGGCCGCCGGCTTCTCGACGCCGGCGGTCTACAGCGTCGACGGTACGCAGTTCGTCGTGATCGCGGCGGGCGGCGGTCGCACGGGACCGCCATCGGGTGCGGAGTACGTTGCGTTCAGTTTGCCGTGACGCGCCGCACGGGGAGGTCGTCTCGAAGTCGCCGTCACGCCGCTGGTTCGGGATGTCGCGGGCAGCCACCGGACGCGGTCCTACCGTGGCACGGCCTCAGCGGCTCAGCGTGGCGTTCCAGTCCACAGCCCCGCTCGGCGTCTGGGCGACGCCGCGCATCGTGGTCCCGTCGACCCTGCCGGTGTAGCGCGTGTCGCCGGCCCGAAACCGGATCTCGGTGCCGCGTAGCCGGCCGTCCTCGATCGGTATCGTCCCGGTCTCTGTCCGCAGCGTGCCAGCGACCATCTGAAACGTCTGGTCGAGTGACAGCTCACCCTCCGACAGGCGCCAGGTGCCTTCGACCTTCGCCGGCACGACCCACAGCAGCGACGTGCACCAGGTCGGACACGGGTCGAGAACCACGGTCTCGTCCGGGGCCCAGCCGTTCCCGGCATCGGGGTCGTCGTCCCAGCCGTCGAGTGCCCAGGTATTCGACACGATGCGGGTGCCGGGCTCGAGTGTGAACAGCGTCGACCGCAGCCTGAGGTTCAGATCCGGCAGCAGAAACAGCGTGATCACGGTGGCCTGCGAGAGGTCGTACTCGAACAGGTCGGTCGTGATGAACTCCGTCAGATCGGACACGCCCGCCTCGTCGGCTCGCTGCGTCGACAGCGCCACGAGCGCTGGGTCGTACTCGATCCCGATGGCCCGCGCGCCGAGTCTGGCGGCGGCGATCACAGTGCGACCGTCGCCCGAGCCCAGGTCCACGACGAGATCGTCCGGTGACACGTCCGCCATCTCGAGCATCGTATCGACCAGCACGTCCGGTGTCGGCACCCACGGGACGTCCTTGCCGGCCTGACCGACCGTCGGCCGGGTCTGGCCGGCGGTTGCCAAGGGCACCAGCAGAGCCGCAAGGAGCACGATTGCGCCGACCGGGGAACAGTGGCGAGAGGCGGTGTGCCCGCGCGGTTCAGGCATCGGGCGATTGCGGTCGAGCACGCTGGTCGCCCGCGTCGGCGATGTCCGGGGTGGCGGTCGTGCGCATGCCGGTCAGCAGACGGTCCGCGCGTTCAGAGAGGCGGTCTCGACCACGTGCGACCGTGCCGACCGAACGCGGGTCGGACCTCGAATACGTAGATCTGGGTGGGTGTTGGGGGGGCAATGGCATGTGCTGCGTCCCCCTCAGGATAGTGAGGCTGGCGGTCTCGAGCAACCGGCTACCGCACCTCGGGTCCGCCGCGACGATCATCCGGCACGAATCTGCCGAGGGCCGGCATGACGACCGCCGGCAAGGTCTCGGCGTTCATCACCGCATCGTCGGCGATGATCTCGTTCTTCGCCAGGATCCAGGCCGCGAGCCCATAGACCTGGTCCGGGGTCAGCGTGCCCGGCGCGGTGCGGGGCATGGCGCGGTTGATGTAGTCGTAGAGCGTCGTCGCGTAGGGCCAGTGGTTGCCGACGGTCAACGGTCTCCCGCTCGGGTCATGGCCCACGAGCGGCGCGGCAGACCCGCCTTCGCCCTCGGGACCGTGGCACCCGCGACAGAAACGACCCCACGTCTGCGCGCCGTCTGCCACGGTGCCGCTGCCGGGCGGTAAACCGGTACCGTCCGGCATCACGTCGATGTCGAGCTTGGCGATCGCGTCCGGCGTTGCCGGCCGGCCGAACCCGAACGTGTCAGGCAGCGCGGTGGAGCTCGCCCGTTGCGGTGGGGTGGCCTGGGCGTACGTCACCGAGACGCGACCGCCGGTGATGGACAGCCCCAGCATGGTGATGGCGAGGGTCGCGGCCGGGACCACCCGGCCCAGGACGCGTGCGTCGGTCCCGATCACGATCGCAGCCTCTCGGCGCCGAAGAGCACGCGGCCGTCGCTGCCCACGGTCCATGAGGTGATCGGGTTCTGGTGATACCGGGTCCGCGGTCCCCGCACCTCGCGGAGCGCGTCCCATGTCGGCTGCACATACCCGGTCTCGTCGGTGGCCCGGCTCATGATCTCGCCGGGTCCGCCGGTCCAGTGCCACAGGTAGCGGAAGCGCACGTGCGCCTTCGGCAGCACCGGTGCCTGCAGGTCCGCCGCGTGCCAGCTGGCGCCCCCGTCGGTACTGACATCGACACGAGTAATCCGACCGCGACCGCTCCAGGCCAGCCCCCGAATCTCGTGCCAGCCGGGCTCGATGACGCGAGGATACGCCGGGTCGGTGATGATCGACCGCGCGTCCATGACGAAGCTGAACTGGCGCACCGTGCTGCCGTCACCCAGTGGGTCGGTGTACTTCGATGTCTCTTCCCGCGTCATGAACGGCCGGTCGGCCAGCTCGATCCGTCGCAGCCACTTCACGCTGCTGTTGCCTTCCCACCCCGGCAGCAGCAGCCGTACCGGGTATCCGTTGCCGGGCATCAGCGCGTCGCCGTTCTGCGCGTAGACGACCATCGCGTCGTCGAACGCCTTCTCCATCGGGATGCTGCGGGTCATCACGGCGGCGTCCTGCCCCTCGGCGAGGAACCAGGTGGCGTCGGAGCCGGCGCCGACTTCGTCCAACAGCGTCGACAGCATGACCCCGGTCCACTCGGTCTGGCTCGTGAGACCGCAGACCATCTGCGGCAGCGTGTCCGGTCCGCCGCGCCGCAGGTTGCCCGAGCACTCGAGGAAGCAGATGCGGGAGGTCGACGGAAAGCGCTTCAGGTCGGCGAGACCGAAGAGGGTTGGGCGTTGGACCAACCCATGGATCAGCAGCTCGTAGCGGGTCGGGTCGATCTCCGGCACGCCGCCGTGGTGACGCTCGAAGTGCAGATCGGCCGGTGTGATCGTGCCTCGGAGGTCCTGCAGCGGCGTCCGCGACGACGTCGCGCTCGGGGCCCGCCGTGGCGTCACGAACGGCGACCGCTGGTCGATCTCGCTGGGGCCGCGGCCGGGGCGCCGGGTCGTCTCGATCGCCTGCTGCCCGGACACCGGCGCCACCGCCGCCGCACCGATCGCGCCGGCCGCCCCCGCCAGCAGCGCCCGCCGCGTCAACCGCCCCCGCGACGTCGTTCTCCTGTCCGACCTGGACATCATGTGGGAACTCCTGGAAGGCAGCCGGCGCAGCCCTCGCGCTTCTCCTGCCTTCTGACTCCTGCCTCCTGCGAGCACACGTCAAACTGCGTCACTCACGCTCGACAGGTTGAATGCGCGGACCTTCAGCGCCGGTACGACGATCGGGACCCCGACCGAGCTGTTCTCGCCGGCGGCCACCCGGGTCGGTGTGCCGAGCATCTCCACGCGCTCGAGCAGCTCGACCAGCGACTGGTTGAACCGGAAGTTGTTGACCGGACGGCTGATCCGGCCGTTCTCGATCAGGAACGTGCCGTCGCGGGTGATCCCGGTGTAGGAGATCGTCCGTGGGTTGAGCGGACGGATATACCAGAACCGAGTAATCAGCACCCCACGTCGAATCGATCGGATCATGTCTTCGACCGAGGCATCGCCGCCCGACATGATCACGTTGGCCGCCGCCGGTCTGGGTTCCACGCCCTGGCGGTCCGCCCAGAACCGCGAGGAGGACAACCCGCGCAGCACTCCGTTCTCGACCCAGGTGTCGGCCCGGGTCGGCAGCCCGTCACCAGCGAAAGGGCTGGTCTGGGCATTGGGGGCCGCCGGGTCGCTCCGAATCGTCACCCGGGAATCGAAGAGCTGCTCACCGACCCGGGTGCCACCACCCGGCCTGGAGAACGCGGACCGGCCCTCGTCGGCGGTGCGCGCGCTGAACGCCGTGCGCATCCGCAACATCAGCATTCCGACCGCCGTCGGCTCCAGCACCGTCTCGTAGGCGCCCGGCTCGAGCGCCGTGGGTTCACGCCACGCGTTGCACTTACGGATGGCGTCGGCGGCGATCCGGTCCGACTCGATCTGGTCCCAGTCGTTCGCCTCGTCGCCGGCCCATCCCGATGACCCGCCATCCGGCGTGCGGACGGTCAGGGTGGAGGCCACCCCGGTGCTGCGGTGGAACCCGAAGAGCCCGCCGGATGTCGCCAGCGCGCGCGACCCGGCACGTGCGTCGATATAGCCGGCCGCGACGGTGCCGGCGGCCCGGGCCGCCTCGAGCGCCGGCGCCACGGCACTCGCCCGAGCCTCCGGTGTCAGCTGCCCGGTCGTGGCATAGAAGCCACCAGGTTGGCTGTATTCCTGGGGGCCGAGCTCGGGCAGGTATTCGGGGTCCTCCGGCGCCAGCCGTGCCAGTGCCTCCGAGTCACGGACCGCTCGTGTCAGGGCGGTGTCGTCGAGCTGGTTCGTGGCGACGCTGGCGATCCGTCGGCCGAACACGCTCGTGACCCGCACCGTCACGTCGGAGCTGCCACCGGCGCTGGTGATCCGGTTGGTCGCCGTGCGTGTGAACCCGCGCCATCCGGAATTGACGCTCACGCGCGCATGGTCGGCCCGTGACAGCGCGAGCACGCGGTCGCACAACGTCCGTGCGTCGTCGCGCGACAACCCGGTCCGCCCGAGATCCCCGCCGGTGCCTTGCATGTCAGCGTTGAACAGGACGATCAGCTGGCAAAGCCCTTCCGCCTGCGCCAGGGCTTCGGCGGACAAGCCGGCCTTCTTCTGACTCCTGACGTCTGACTTCTGACGCGCGTGTGAGTCTCCCTCACGCGGTGTTGATGATGTCCACGTCGTGAAATAGCGCGATCGGACAGCCATGCGATACGGCGTTCGATTGCACCGGCTGACCCTTGGCGTCACCAGACGACGCCCCGAGATAATAGGTGCCGGGCCCTCCGATCATGGCCATCGAGTTCCAGAAATCGGGAGTCCGGCCGACATACGCCACGTCCCGGAGCATCTGATATTTTCGGCCGTGGCGGATCTCCCAGAACACCTGGCCCGAGAACTGGAAGTTGTAGCGCTGCTGGTCAATCGAATAGGAGCCGCGCCCTTCCACGAGGATGCCGTGGTCCGTTGCTGCGATCACGTCCGCCTCGCTGAGATCCTCCGCACCCGGCATCAGGCTGACGTTCGGCATCCGCTGGAACGGCATGCTGGACCAGTCCTGCCCGTAGGCGCACCCGAGACTGTTCCGCACACCGGTCTGGTCGGCGATCCAGGCCGCCTGCTCCCGTGTGGTCTGGTAGTTGACGAAGATGCCGTCCTCGATGATCGGCCAGGCGCTGGCGGCCACACCCTCATCGTCCCAGCCCACGGTGGCGCAGCCGCCCTCTTCGGTGCGGTTGCCGATGAAGGTCATGAAGTCCGGGCCGAGGCGCAGGTTGTTGAGGGCCTCTTCCGGCGGGAAGATGAACGACGTCCCCGCATAGTTGGCCTCGTACCCCAGCGTCCGGTCGAGCTCCGTGGGGTGGGCGATGGACTCGTGGATCGTGAGCCACAGGTTCGAGGGGTGGAGGATCAAATCCCACGTTCCGGGATCCACGGGCGTGGCGGTCAACTTCATTACGGCTTCTTCGGCCCAGCGCGGGGCGTTGCCGGGGAAGTCGAGCCCGACGACGTACTCCCAGCCTCGACCCGCGGGCTCCGCCACCGACCCGCGACTCTGGAAGTCCGAGCGATCGGAGGAGACGGCCGTGATGTTCATGCTCGGGTTGGTCCGGACGAAGGTCTGCTGGATGACCGAGCCCTCGCTGGTGGCAACGAGGCGGCTCTCCTTCACCGATCCTATGTTGGAGGAGACGAACTGCACGCCGGCAACCGCCATGGCCGCTCGGTTCGCCCTGAAGAGGAGGTCGGCCTTCTCTTCGACGGAAACCGTGAACGGATCGACCTCGTGGGGAGTGACCCAACGCCCATCCGGAACCGGGTCCACCGGGGCCAGTACCGTTTCGCTCGGGGCGATGCGGTCGTTCGCCGCGGCGATGGAAGCCGCCTCGCGGGCCACGGCGGCCACCGCGTCGCGACTCACCTCGCGCGTGGCCGAGAAGCCCCACGATCCTCCGACAAGGGCCCTGACGCCGATGCCGTACGAGTCGCTCTTGCTGACGTTGGTGATCTGCTGCTCACGCGTGCCCACCCGCTCGTTCCAGTGCCGGGAGATGCGGACGTCCACGTAGCCGGCGCCCGCGGATCGTGCCTCATCGACGGCGAGGAGGGCCAGCTCCCGCTCCTCAGGATCGGGAGCGGGTCCGCTTCCGCTGATGCGTGGGACGCCCGGTTGGCAACCTAAGCTGCCGGCCCCCACGGCGAGCGCGGCGCCTGTGGCGCCGGCGATCTTGACGAACTCCCTGCGACCCATTTTCGCGAAACCGGGCGGGAGCGGATGGTTCACGGGGTACAGCACTCCGCGCTTCCGGAGAAGGGCACGCCAGTCTTCTTGATTCATCGTGACTCCAGGAGAGTTCATGCCGCCGCACGCGCACCAGGCGGTCGCACCGCCTGATCCTGCTCCCCGCCATCGGACCTGGCAAGTAGGCTGCTCACAGTGCTATCTCCCCCGCTCGTCCACAACCCGGCCGCCGTCGTCCCCGATGGTGCCGGGCTCCTGTCGGGCGCGCTGATCGCCTACTACCGCACCATCGTCACCTGGGAGAGCGCGACGGCGTCAGGCGTGGTCCGGGCACGGTCGACGAGGAGCCCGGGAAGGGTGGGCGCATGGGCCCGATCGATCACAGGTGCTCGTCTCCCCAATACGCCTCGATCACAGGTGCTCGTCTCCCAAGTACGCCTCGATCACAGCCCGGTCCGTCCGGATCTGGTCCGGCGTTCCCTCGGCGATCTTCCTCCCGAAATCAAGCACGGTCACGTGGTCGGAGATGTCCATGACCAC
>JADFPE010000009.1 GCA_022562495.1 Acidobacteriota bacterium | reverse complement strand
TCGTCCAGATGGGGACGCGGCCGCGCGCACCGCGCCTCGAACAGCCGCGCACGCACGCCGTCGAGCACCCCCGTGACCTCCTCGACCGACCGGCCGCTGAGCCGCGCCACGTCCTCGACACCACGGGCCACATAGAGCAGGTTCTTGTGCGTGAACTCACCATGCGGGTCGTGGGGCGCGTTGCCGTCCGGCTCGATCCCATACCGGAAGCGGACCACCTCGGCATCATCACCGAACAGCTGCTCGATCTCCGACTGGCTCCAGACGTAGAACGCCCCTTCGGTTTTGACGGCGTCGCTGCGGCCAGCGTG
Organism: Acidobacteriota bacterium; assembly: GCA_022562495.1. Classification (GTDB taxonomy): domain Bacteria; phylum Acidobacteriota; class Vicinamibacteria; order Vicinamibacterales; family UBA8438; genus NP936. The sequence continues at coordinate 39,051 of JADFPE010000009.1, read as the reverse complement.
CTCGGGCGGCACGCTGTCGGCATCCTCAGCCGAGAAGAACCCGCCGTCGGCATGCGACAGCTCGCGACGCACATACGCCAGCGTGTCGTCGGCCACCACCGCGAACGACGGGTCGCCGGCTGCCTGCGCCGCCTCCAGATACGCCAGGGTCAGCTGCGCCTGGTCGTAGAGCATCTTCTCGAAGTGCGGGACCCGCCAGGCTGCGTCCACCGCGTAGCGGTGGAACCCCCCACCCACGTGGTCGCGCATCCCACCCATCGCCATCGCCCGCAGGGTCTCGACCACCATGTCCCGGGCCTCCACGTCCCCAGTGCGCGCATGCTCGCGCAGCAGGAACAGCAGCTCGGCTGGTCGTGGAAACTTGGGTGCGTCGCCAAAGCCGCCGGCGCGACGGTCGAAGATCCGGGCATACTCGCGCACCCCAGCCGCCAACTGGTCTCGGTCCGGCACCTGACCACCGCTGCCGTCCCGCCGGCTCTCCTGCGCACTGCGTAGCCGATCCATCAGCCCGTCGGCCGAGCTGACGAGCCGGTCACGTGACTCTCGCCAGTTCCGGGCGATCTCGTTCAGGATCTCCACGAAGCCGGGGCGACCCCACTGCGCGGACGGCGGAAAGTAGGTGCCCCCGTGGAACGGCTTCAGGTCCGGTGTCAGCCACACGCTCATCGGCCACCCGCCCGACCCGGTCGTGGCCTGCACGAACGCCATGTAGACCCGGTCGACGTCGGGCCGCTCTTCCCGGTCGACCTTGATCGGCACGAAGTGCGCGTTGAGCACCTGCGCGATCTCGTCGCTCTCGAACGACTCGTGCGCCATCACGTGGCACCAGTGGCAGGTCGAGTAGCCGATCGAGAGAAAGATCGGCCGGTCCTGCTCCCGGGCGCGCGTAAATGCCTCCTCGCCCCAGGGAAACCAGTCGACCGGATTGTTGGCGTGCTGCAGCAGGTAGGGGCTCGGTTCCTGGACGAGACGGTTTGGCATCAGTGTCGTTGTTTGGGCGGGGTATCCCGCAAGGGCTGCGTTGCGCGTCGTGCGCAGCGGGGTCGAATACTGCCTGTCTGCTCCCTCGTCGCGCTGTGCTCTGACCCAACGCGGGATTGACTGCGAGGCTGGCACACCCGTTGGCGATCTGGGACTCAACCGAGTAGATATGCGTGGGGCACGGCTTCAGCCTTGCCTCGCAGGCCTGCCCTCCTTCGATCGCATTACCGTCCCGCGCGAGCTTCGGCGCGTCCGCCGTAGCCTTGGCGGAGGCGGGAAGGCCTGCGCCACACAGGCGAACCAATCAGGTCTCGTCCGGCTCCTGCCAGCGCGGGTACGAACCGAGTGTCCGCAGTAACGGGGCAAACTCGGCCAGATGCATCAAGGCCCGCGCGCACGGCAGGTCTTCGCGCGTCGCCGACAGATCGGCGTAGAACAGATACTCGAACGGGCGGTCCGGAATCGGGCGCGACTCGAGCTTGGTCAGATCGATGTCACGGAGCGCGAAGACGCTGAGCGCCTTGAACAGGGCGCCGGCGTCGTTGGACACCGTGAACACGATCGTCGTCTTGTTGGCGGTCTCGAGCGGCGCCGGGTCGCGTGCGATCACCAGGAACCGCGTGGTATTGGCGGCAAAGTCCTGCACGCCCGCCTCGAGAATCGATAACTGGAACACCTCGGCGGCGCGCGCTGACGCGATGGCACCCGTATCGCGCAGCTGACCGTCCCGGATCATCTTGGCGCTGCCCGCCGTGTCATAGGTCGGGATGAGCTCGACCTGGTCGAGCGTGCGGAGAAACCGCTCGCACTGCGCGAGCCCCTGCGGGTGCGAGTACACACGCCGCAGCTGCTCGCGCGTCGTCCCCGCGAGCACGAGCAGGTTGTGCACCACCGCCAGCTTGACCTCGCCGACAATCGGCAGATCGTGTTGCAGCAGCAGGTCGTAGTTCTCATGAATCGTGCCGCCGATCGTGTTCTCGATCGGCAGAATCCCGTGGGTTGCCGCGCCCTCCTCGACCGCCACGAAGACCGCCTCGAAGCTCTCCCGCGCCAGGAGATCGGCGGACGCCTTGAACCGCAACGCCGCCGCTTCGGAGTAGGCGCCCGGCACTCCCTGATACGCGATCCGCACGGGTAGAGAGTATCAGGAGACAGGAGACAGGAGAATCGATGTTGCCCTACGCGCGCCTGAGCCGTGCGTAGGCGGCGCTGAACTCGACGCCGTAGATCAGGATGACCGCCGAGATGTAGATCCAGAGCAGGAACACGACAATCGCGGCCATCGACCCATAGACGCTGAGCGCCCCCGCCCCCAGCCCGAGATACCAGGAGAAGGCGCCCAGCGCCAGCCGCCACAGCACACCGGTCAGCACCGCGCCCAGCCAGATGTCGCCGAGCCGCACCGTGGCGTTCGGCACGAAGTAGAGAATGAACGCCACCACGACGATTAACAGCAGCGTCGCCGGGTAGCGGAGCACCGTGTGGGTCACCTGCGCCACGCCGGGCACCTCGTCGAGCACCCGCCCGAACCAGGTGGTGGCCACCATCTCGGCCACGCCGACGACCAGCAGCGCCGCCAGCATGACCACCCCGGCAGCCACCAGCATCAGGAACGCCGACGCCTGATGGCGGAGGAAGTTGCGCCGGGTCTCGACGTTCCAGGCATGGTTCACCGCGGAGCTGACGGCGCGAAAAACACCGAGCGCCGTCCAGACGATGACCAGGCTGCCGGCGACGCCGAGCCCGACACTGACCCCCTGCGCGTCATCGATCTGCGAGGTGATGAAGTCGACGCGCTGGGGGAAATACTGCAGCACCAGATCGACCAGCTCGGTCCGGACAAGCGGGTCGCTCGTGACGCGACCGAGAAACGAGAACAGCAGCAGCAGCAGTGGAAACAGGGACAGGAGGGTGTAGTAGGCGATCGAGGAGGCAAACGTCAGGTCGTCGCTCTGCCCCAGACGTCGGAGCGCCAGCCAGGCGGCGTGACCGGCGTCCCTGGCCTCTCGAGCGACCCGACGTCCGAGCCGGCGGGCGACGTCGCCGGGTGGCAGCGTCGCACCGGCGGCGCTCACGACGAGGCTTGACGGACCTCGGTCGACTCCCAGGCGGCGCGCGCCCGATCTTCGCCGATCAGGTCGTTCAGTGTGCGCTGTCCTTCACGCGCGACTTCCCGGACCTTCTCGCCGGTGGCCCTGGCGCGCTCCAACTCGGCAACGATGCCGTCCAGCGCCGGCTCGATCTGCCCGCGCACGTGCCGGCCCTGTTCGGTTAGATACAGATACCCGGCCATGCCGCCAAGTGCCGCACCCAGCAGCGCCGACAACAGTACTCGTGAGCGTTCGTCCATGGGGGTCAGCATACCGGATTGGTCCGGGCCGCGGAAGCGCGAGCGGGCGCTATAATTCCGGCATGCCGAAGCCACCGCTCTCGCCCACCCCGGCGCACACGCCGGCGACCACCGTCACGCGAGCGAAGGCCGACGACATGCATTGCGAGCGATGCGGCGCCGAGATGTTCCGGATGCACGCCGTCTGGCGATGCCCGAAGTGTGGGTACAAGACAGATTGTTGCGGATGGTGATTGCTCGAAGACCCGTCGGCTTTGGGCGCTGGGCTTTGGGCGCTCGAGGGCGGCTCTTGAAGACCCGCCGCGACGTACGTCGACACGCAGGCGGATGATCCTCTTGCCTCCTGTCTTCTGACTTCTGCCTTCTGCCTTCTGCCTTCTGCCTTCTGAGAGCACTCGCCAATGCGTGTCCTCCCGACCAGCGTCGACACCACAAGCACAGAGTTCCGCGCCAATCGAGACGCGACGCGCCGACTCGAACGCGACCTCCAGGGACGACTCGAGCGGGCACGCGCCGGCGGCGGCGAGCAGGCGACCCGCCGACATCGCGATCTGGGCAAGCTGACGGTGCGCGACCGGCTCGCCCACCTGCTGGACCCGGACACGCCGTTCCTCGAGCTCTCGGCGCTGGCCGCCGGCGGGATGTACGACGACGCGGTGCCGGGCGCGGGCCTCGTCACCGGCATCGGGCGCGTCTCTGGTCGCGAAGTGATGGTGGTCGGCAACGACGCGACCGCGAAGGGCGGCACCTACTACCCCATCACGGTCAAGAAGCATCTCAGGGCGCAGCAGATCGCCCTCGAGAACCGGCTCCCCTGCGTCTACCTGGTGGATTCCGGTGGCGCGTTCCTGCCGATGCAGGCGGAGGTCTTTCCGGACCGCGAGCATTTCGGCCGCATCTTCTTCAACCAGGCACGGCTATCGGCCGAAGGCATACCGCAGATCGCGGTGGTGATGGGGTCGTGCACGGCCGGGGGCGCGTATGTGCCGGCGATGTCCGACGAGACGATTATCGTCAAGGGCACCGGGACCATCTTCCTGGGTGGGCCTCCCCTCGTGAAGGCCGCCACGGGCGAAGAGGTCTCTGCCGAGGAGCTCGGCGGCGCCGATGTCCACACGCGACTGTCCGGCGTGGCCGACTACCTGGCCGAGAACGACCTCGATGCGCTCCAGATCGCCCGTACCGTGGTCTCGACGCTGCCCACCACCACACCGGCAGCTATCGACCGCACGTCGCCCGAAGACCCACGATATGACCCGGCCGAGATCGGCGGCATCGTCGGCACCGACCTGCGACGGCAGTACGACGTGCGTGAGGTCATCGCGCGGCTGGTGGACGGATCGCGGTTCGACGAGTTCAAGCACCGCTACGGCCCCACACTGGTCACAGGGTTCGCCCGGGTCCACGGCTTCCTCGTGGGGCTGCTCGCCAGCAACGGCGTGCTGTTCTCCGAGTCGGCGCTGAAGGCGACCCACTTCATCCAGATGTGCACCCTGCGCCAGCTGCCGCTGGTCTTCCTGCAGAACGTCACCGGCTTCATGGTAGGCCGGACCTACGAGCGGGCCGGCATCGCCAAGGACGGCGCCAAGATGGTGCACGCGGTGGCGAACGCCGTGGTGCCGAAGTTCACCGTCATCATCGGCGGGTCGTTCGGCGCCGGTAACTACGGGATGTGCGGCCGCGCCTACGACCCCAGGCTGCTGTGGATGTGGCCCAATGCGCAGATCTCGGTCATGGGCGCGACACAGGCCGCGGAGGTGCTGGTCTCGGTGAAACGGGAGCAGCAGTCGCGCAAGGGCGTCGCCCTGACGCTGGACGACGAAGCGGCGATCCGCGAGCCGATCTTGCGCCGCTACGACCACGAGGGCTCGCCCTATTATGCAACCGCCCGGCTCTGGGACGACGGTGTGATCACGGCGACCGAGACCCGCAACGCCCTGGCCCTCGGGCTGTCGGTGGCCGCCAACGCGCCGGTGCCTCACCCGAAGTTCGGTGTCTTCAGAATGTAGGTGTCCATGGCTTCTTCCAATGCGCTGCCGTCGGCCATGCGACCGCTGTTGCGCACGGCGCGCCGTGTTCGGCCCGGCGCGCCAACGAGCGGAGTCGCGGACGTGTGCTCGTGAGCATCCGTCGGCTCCTCGTCGCGAACCGTGGCGAGATCGCCCTCCGCATCATCCGCGCCTGTCGCGACCTCGGCATCGAGACCGTCGCCGTCTGCTCGTCCATCGACGCCGAGGCCCCGCACACGCGCGCCGCCGATCAGTCGGTCACGATCGGACCACCCCACCCACGCGACAGCTACCTGTCGATCGGCGCCGTGATCGACGCGGCCCGGACCACCGACGCGGACGCCGTCCATCCCGGCTACGGATTTCTCTCGGAAAACCCTGAGATGGCCGCCGCCTGCGTCGACGCCGGTCTCATCTGGGTCGGTCCGCCGGCCGACGTCATCGGTCGGCTGGGGTCGAAGGTCGAAGCGCGTCGGCTGATGCAGGAGGCCGGTGTGCCGGTGGTGGCCGGCGAAATGCCACGCGACCAGACCGACGAGGGCCTGGCGGAGGCCGCCCGGCGCCTCGGATGTCCGCTACTCGTGAAGGCGTCGGCCGGCGGTGGCGGGCGAGGCATGCGGGTGGTGCGAGCACCGGACCGGCTGCACGAGGCGATCGGCGAGGCGCGGCGCGAGGCGGAGGGAGCGTTCGGCGACGGCACGCTATATCTCGAGCGCCTGCTGACCCGGCCGCGCCACATCGAGGTCCAGATCCTGGCCGACCACCACGGCCACGTCATCCACCTGTTCGAACGCGAGTGCTCCATCCAGCGCCGTCACCAGAAGGTGATCGAGGAAAGCCCGGCGCCCCACCTGACGGCCGGCCTGCGCGACCGGCTCTCCACGGCGGCCGTGAGGGCGGCCCACGCCGCAGGGTACCGGAACGCCGGCACCGTCGAGTTCCTGGTCGAAGGAACCGACGACGACGCCACGCTGGCCTTCCTGGAGATGAACACACGCCTGCAGGTGGAACACCCCGTCACCGAGGCGGTGACCGGCCGGGACCTCGTGCATGCCCAGCTCGCGGTCGCGGCGGGGGCCGCGCTCCCCTGGTCGCAGGACCAGATCTCGGTGCGGGGCCACGCGATTGAGTGCCGTGTGTACGCCGAGCACCCGGCCGACCACTTCCTGCCGGACTCGGGCACGCTCCTGCGATATCAGGAACCGGTCGGCCCGGGTATCCGGGTCGACGCGGGTGTCGTCACCGGCAGCGTCGTCTCGTCCCACTACGACGGCCTCCTCGCCAAGGTCATCACACATGCCGACACCCGGGTCACCGCCCTCGCGCGGGCCCGGGCGGCACTCGCACGCTTCGTCGTGCTCGGCGTCCGGACGAACATCGAGCTGATCGGCCGGGTGTTGCGGCACCCGCGAGTCGTCGACGGCCGCGTCGATACGACATTCCTGGAGTCCGAGCTGGACGATCTACTGGCGGAGACGGAAGATGACGAGCGGCCGGCGCTCGCCGTGGCAGCGGCGCTCGCCGTGCATGATCGGCTCGAGCCGAGTGCTGCGGCCGGGCCGACCACGACCGGCCGAGCCGACGACCCGTGGGCGACGCTCGGGGCATGGCGGTTGTCATGAGCCACATGAGCCGCCCACCACAGCGGGTGACCCTGGACACCGTCGATCGTGACGCGGGCGGTGTCGGGGGCCGGGTCCGGGTCGAGGGCATCGACGAGCTGGTCGAGGTGCGCCGTCTCGGCGACGGCACCTATCGCGTGTCGATCGAGGGACACCGGTTCGCCGTGGTGGTTGCCCGTGGGACACACACCGACTGGGGATGCATCGATGGCCGGACCTACCGGTGGCCGCGTGGGCCACGGGACGGGCGCGCCCCGCCCGACACCGACGACACGCCGATTGCGGCAACGACGCCCGCCACGGTGACCGCCGTCAAGGTCGCCGCCGGCCAGACGGTCGCGCGCGGCGACACGCTGGTGGTGCTCGAAGCGATGAAGATGGAGATTCCGCTCAGAGCGCCACGGGACGGGCGCGTGACGGCGGTACGGTGCAGGGAGGGCGATCAGGTGGACCCGGGCGTGCCGCTGGTCGAACTGGAGTAAGGATACCTTCCCATGTGCGACCGCCGATGCATCCCGTCTGGCGGCGCCGACCGCCGCCCGGCCCGCTCATATCCGGGCGATGACCAGGTCTCGCCGAAACCGTGCGAAGGCGGAGTGCTCGTCGGTCAAGTACTGCGCGTATGCTCCCTTCTCGCGCCTGGCCAGCCGGGCGGCTCGACGCTCTACACGGGAACTGATGCTTGCGTGGACCCTGAGTGGCCCTGAAGGACCGTACTACGGGGGAGGGAGAGCAACCGGGGCGTGTTGTTCAGCCGCCTGCTACGTCGTGACCGGCTCGGCCTCCGCCGGCTCCTCGGCGTCCAGCTGGGCCTCCATGACCTCGACCACCTCGGTATACGCCACCATGTCGATTGCGTCGTAGTCGGCCGGGCAGCCGAAATCACGCTTGCCTGGCGCTGTCGGGTTGCCGACGGTCACGCACAACCCGCAGCCGATGCACTTGTCGATCAGCACGGCGCAGACCCAGCGGCCATCCGCATCTTGTTCCTCGACGATGCAATCCTCGACCGGGCAGGCGGCCTGACAGATCGAACAGGCAATGCCGAAACAGGTGTCGGGGTCGATGACCGCGATCGTGCGGGGTATCTTCTTACGAGGCGTGTTCTGGAGCTTCGTCCACATTAGGAGGAGAGTATACCTCAGTCGCCCAAGGGGCGCATCGGGAGCGCCCGAGGAACGCGAGGGCGCCTAGGCGCGCACGTGCGCGCCTCGCGGGCACGGCGCGGGGCGACGGGGTCCCCGCAAGTATCCGCGTGGGGTTCGGGGCCCAGCCCCGACTAAGTTCAGATGGATTTCCCGCGGGCCGCGATCGGCCAGACCACCTCGACCGTCTCGCCCCGGACACCGTAGATCTGGTCGTAGAGATTCACCACCGGGTCGCAGTGCGACACGATGAGCTCGAGTTTGTCCCCCACCGCATAGACCCGGCTGGCATCCGCCTCGTAGCGGATCGTCCCGAACTCGTCAGAGCCCGCGGTATAGGTCATGCCGGTCTCACCGGCGACGATCGGCCAGGGACGATTGATGGTGTTCGCCTTCGCGCCCGCATCGGTCGTGGCGCGTCCCGCATACTGGGCGTTCAGGACGGTGGTCAGCACCGTCAGCGCCGTCTCGAAGTCGGTGTAGACCTCCGGGTTCTCCGCGCCGCCGATGCCGAGATACTGCGCGTCCATGAACACGTAGCTCCCGACCTGCACGTCGGTCAGCCCCGACGTCTCGTGGTCGATGTTGTAGGTCCCGGTGCCGCCGCCGCTGAAGATGCCGGTGTCGAGCCCTGCCCGCGTCATCTGCACCGCGGTCTCGGCTGCCGCCTCGAGACTCCCCAGCGCGCGCCGGCGCCGGTCGGCGAACCCGGTGACATGCTGGGCCCCACCGTCGTAACAGAGCAGGCCCCGCAACCGCAGCCCGGGCAACGTGTCGACGAGTTGCGCCAGCTCGAGCGCCGGGGCGCCCGCCGTGATGCCCGTCCGGTGCCCACCCGGGTCGATATCGACCACGATGTCCGCCACGACGCCCGCTTCGGTGGCGGCGGCGGACAGGTCGCGGGCGTTGGCCGCGGTATCGACCGCCTGCGTGAAACCAGCACCCCGCTGCCGTAGCTGCATGGCGCGACGGATCTTGGGTGGCGTCACGTTGACCGTCGTCATGAGGATGTCCGCGATGCCGTACTCGGACATCACCTCGGCCTCGCTGATCTTGGCCGTGCAGATCCCGACCGAGCCGCCGGCGAGCTGCAGCTGCGCGATGGCAGGACACTTGTGCGTTTTGGCATGTGGCCGGCTGGCGATGCCGTTGCGCCTGACGGTCGTCTGCATCCGGTCGAGGTTGGCCTCCAACCGATCCAGGTCGACACACAGACACGGCGTGTCGAGATCCCACTTCGAGACCCCGACCTCGAGCCGGTCGTTGACCGCCTGCTCTCGCATCTCGGCCGCGGTGTACCCCTTGACCGGCCGGGGAATCCAGACCGACGCCGCACCGGCGCCAGCCGCAAGAAAGTGACGACGAGACAGGGACTGGGTCATTGGCACGCTCCTCTCACACGCCGCTATATTACTCCCCTTCGTTCGGAGCGGCCTGACGCTCTTCGTACGAGCCGAGCACCTGGAGAGCGCCGCCCACAGCCTGACGCCCAAAGCCCGCAACCAGCAGGCTGTCGTGCTTCAGGAGTTTGCTGGATATTTATCGAAACAGCTCGCTCATCGGCGGTCCGGCGTACCCGGTCATCTCGAGATATCCGCGGCCGCTGACGGCGCGGCCGCCGACCTGCCCGCTGACCGTCACCGCCCCCTCCCAGTAGGTGACCCCGGTCGAGGCAGGCGTATTCAGCTCCTGCGCATCGACGACCGCCGAGATATCGAGATGCGCCGCGCGACCCGGCACCTCGACGCGCCACTGCACCGGATACACGGCGTCACTCGACGGCGACGACCAGCGCCGACCGGGCACGAGCGTGAACTCGCCGGCACCCAGGGGTGTCGCGACGCCGGCCGCGTCCACCCAGGTGCCGGCCGAGTGGGGGTCCGACGCGCCGTCGGCGCGACGCAGCTGAAACAGCATCAGGTCCGAGCCATCGTCGAGCTGCAGCGAGAACCAGTCCCAGCCCACCTGTGAGGCCTCGAGAAACGTGGTACCGAACTCGTGGTCCATCCAGCTCGTGCCGGTCACGGCGACCGTCTCGCCGTCGACCACCAGGTGTCCGCTCGTCGGCATCCGTGTCATCGAGTAGTAGTAGGAGGCATTGCCGACCTGGGCCCCTTTGCGACTGAGCCCGTCCTCCCCGTGGACCGTCGTCCCTTTGCCGGGCTCGAGACGCAGATCGACACCGAACGCCCGGTCGACCGCCCGCAGCCGATGGGTCGTGCCGTCGAGCTCGACGCGCCAGTCGCCGTTCCACACGTCGAGCGTCCCGGCGCGGGCCCCGGCCCACCCGACGCTGCCCCGGTCGATCCGCTCGGCCATCAGCTGCCGCCCGGCTCCGATGTCGGTGAGGGCCAGGTGCGCCATGAACAGGTCGCGAACCGCCCAGCGCGACGGGTTCGCCGGAGCGGGATCGATTCCGATCCTGAAGAAGGTCACCTGGTAGCCGAACCGGCGACCATCGTCGGACGACACGTTGCCTGTGTAATACCACCACTCGATTCGGTAGTCGGGATGATTCCCGTGGTCCCGCGGAAACTGCAGCGTGTAGCCGGTCTCAGCCTGCCGCCACCCATCCTTCGTTCGCTGTCCCCCTGCCTGGCTCTGCGGCCCCGACAGCGCCCCATGCCAGACCAGCACCGCGACGACGCAGCCACGCAGCAGGCGCGCCCGTCTCCTGCCTCCTGTCTCCTGTCTCCTGTCTCCTCGCCGTCTCACCGCTCTCCTCCCTCTGTGAGCCGTGTCGCGATGCGGGCCGGATACAACCCGGCCAGCGCCGTCGTCACCGCGATCAGCAGTGTCGACTGCGCCAGGAACCCGAGCGGCAGGTGAAACTGGATGGTCCAGCCGAAGCTCTGCACGTTGACCACATAAATCAGGATCAGCGACAGCACGACGCCGACCGGCAGACCGAGACCCTGGCTGAGCATCCCCAGTATCGCCGCTTCGATCACCACCATGCGCCGTATCTGGCCGCGACCGGCGCCGACCAGCCGCAACATCGCCAGCTCGCGGCGGCGCTCCAGGGTCAGCGTCACCAATGTGGCGGCCACCCCGATGATGGCCACGAAGATCGCGATCGCCTCGAGCGCGTAGGTGATGGCGAACGTCGCGTCGAAGATCCGCAGCACCTCTGCCCGCAGCGCCGCGTTGGTGCGAATGAACAACCGGTGGTCGGGGCCGACCCCCGCCAGCAGCTCCTCCCGGACGACCTCGGGATCGGCATCCGGCTCGAGATAGAGGGTCAGCCCGATGGGCCGCTGCGCGCCGTAGTGGCGCGTGAACGTCGTCCGGTCCATGACCACGAGGCCCCGATCACTCGAGTAGTCGTAGTAGACGGCGGCCACTCGGAAGGGCCGGACACCCTGCACGGTGTCGAGCTCGATGCGGTCGTCCACCGCCACGTCGTGCTTGATCGCGAAGCTCTCAGACACCACCACGGCATCGGCGCCAACCGCGCGGCGCATGGCGACGCGCCCGTCCGTCGGGGTCTTGAACAGGAGTCCCCCGTACTCGAGCAGTACCTCGAAGTCTCCAGCACCCAGGATGATCAGGTCATCGTCCGGTCCATACGGCAGGTCCACGTTGCTAAACCGGTCGAGCGCGGCGACGGCGGGATGGGCCGCGATGCGTCGCTCGGTGGCTGCCGAGATGGTCACCGCAGGGCCGAGGGGTGCCCGGTCCGCCGTCGCCACGAAGAGGTCGCCCTGCAACGTCTGCCCGACCCAGTAGGCCACCGTCTCGCGAAAGCTGCCGACCATGATGGCAATGGCCACCAGCATCGCAAGGCTGACCACCAGCGCCGACACCGACACCGCCAGCCGTGAAACCGAGGCAGACAGGTTGGCGTGCGCCAACAGGCCTTCCACGCCGAACCACCGGCCGAGGGTCGCACGCCCGACCCGCCGGAGCAGCTCGAGCAGGGCCGGCACCAGCGCCGCCGCACCGAACACGACCGCCAGGGCCGCGCCTAGCCCGAAGACCGGCAACCCGCCGACCGCCTCCTGCGTCGACAGCCACCACCCGGCACCGAACAGCAGCGCCGCCAGCGCGGCGGAACGGCGCGGGACGCGGCGGTCCGGGACGAACCGGTCGACCTCCCGCACCGCCGCGATCGGTGTGACTCCAGCCGCCTCCGCCGCCGGAATCGCCGCCCCAGCCAGCGCCAGCGGGATGGCGACGGCGCACGCGAGCAGCAGATCGCCGGGACCGAGCGCCGGCACGGTGGCGGCCGACGTGATGTAGAGCGCGTTGACGGTCGTCGACGTCAGCCGTACCGCCACCCGCGCGAGCAGCCACCCGGCCGGCAGACCCAGACCGGCGCCCACCATCGCCAGCAACGCGGCTTCCCCGAGAAAGAGCCGACGCACCAGACCGCGCGTCGCGCCGAGGGCACGGAGGGTCCCGATCTCGCGACGACGCGTGATGACCGACACCGCGACCGTGTTGTAGACAAGAAACAGCCCGACGACCAGAGCCATGTAGGACAGCGCCGTCAGGTTGAAGTGAAACGCGGCAAGCATCTGCTCGACCTGCCGGCCCCGCTGCGCCGGGCGCTGCACCCGCAACCCGTCCGGCAGCCGCGCCCCAATCGCCTCCTCGGCTGCGTCGATCGTCTCGGGATCGAACAGCTGGATCTCCACGCGGTCCACCCATCCCAGACGGTCGAACACCAGCTGCGCCGTCGCGATGTCCATCAGGGCCAGCTGTCCGTCCACCAGACGCGCCGGTCCCTCATCGAGCAGCAGGCCACGCACGACGGCGTCGTGAACCCGGTCGCCGATGATCAGCTGCACCGGCGTGTCGAGGTCGATCGCATGACGTCCGGCGAACCGTTCGGTGAGCACCACCGACGCCGGGTCGAGCAACAGCGCCAGCAGCTCCTGCGGCCGCGGCTCCCGGCCATCCTGCGCGAACCGCACCAACCGGTACTCGCGGAACGGCAGGTCGCGCAGCACGTCGACACCCAGCACGCGTACCGGGTACTCGGTCCCGTCCGGCGCCCGGACCCGGGCGGTGCGGTCGATCACCGGACTGACCCGCCCATAGTCGCGCAGCCAGCCGAGGAGGACCAACTGCGTCTCGGGCACCCCGACGCCGGCACCGACGATCTCGAGCGAGGTCTTGCCGGCCACGACGTCGAGCGCAGTCTCGAATCCGCGGATCGAACTGGCATTGGCGAGCCGGATCGCCACGACGACAGCCACGCCGAGCGTCAGCCCGACGAGGGTGACCACGGTGCGTGCCCGATCGCGCAGCAGCGCCCGCACGATGAACTGGCGGAAGAGCGTCACCGAGAAAGCCGTCGGAAGATCAGCCGCATTGCATAATACAAGGCCATATATTGACGTGTGGAAGCATACAACATAGGCTAAATAATATGCGGACGACGTTGGACGTACCCGACGGTTTGATTGAAGAAGCGCAGCGGATCCTCGGTTTCAAGTCAAAAACCGACACGGTGGTGCTGTCCCTGCGCGAGCTGATCCGCCGGAAGCGTGTTGACGAGCTCAAGGAGCTCATGGGTGCGATCACACTCGACGTCGACACGGCCAGATCGAGACGTCGGCCACGTCGCTGACCGGTTACCCAGATGATCTGCGTGGACACGTCGGTCTGGATCGCGGCCTTTCGCGACCGCCGCTCGCGGCAGGCCGAGCACTTGACGGAGCTGTTGGATCGCGATGCGGTCGGCCTTGCCGTGCCGGTGCGGGTCGAGCTCCTCTGTGGCGCGTCGCGGACCGACCGACCGGGCCTGCGCCGCGCGCTGTCCGGCCTGCCCGTGTACCTGCCGGTCGACGCGACCTGGACGCGTATCGACGAGTGGGTGGAGCGGGCGGGCAAACGCGGGCATCGGTTCGGTGTGGCGGATCTGCTCATCGGGGCGATCGCTGTCGACCGCCAGCTTCCACTGTGGTCGCTCGACGGCGACTTCGACCGGATGGCGCGTCTCGGCCTGCTCGAGACATACCGCGGCAGCCAATAGCCTGCGGCGCCCCCCGACGCACTCTGGACGCCCTGAGCCTGCCGAAGGGCGCCGCATCCCGGCTGTCTGCGTTGCTCCGCGGTCACAACTGTCCCAATCGGCTCCCTCGTCGCGCCTGGCCAGACGGACGCGGCCCTGATCACGACGGCTCTCGATGCGACGCGGGACTGTCGCCCAGGACTGCTGGCACCTCAACGCCGTCGCGCATCCGCAGTACCCGGTCAGCCGTCCCGGCGATCAATGGGTCGTGGGTGGCCAGCAGCACCGCGACACCAGTCTCTCGGTGCACGGTGCGGAGGACCTCCAGCACACGCTGCCCGCTCTCGGTATCGAGGTTGCCGGTCGGCTCGTCCGCGATGAGGAGGGCCGGCGCGTGGATGACCGCACGCGCCACCGCCGCCCGCTGCAGCTCACCGCCAGACACCTGCGCAGGAAAATGGGCCAGACGGTGCCCCAACCCCACCCGTTCGGCCCCTTCGCGCGCCCGGGTCGCGCCCTCGGCCGGCGCGACGCCCGCGAGCAGCAACGGCAACGCGATGTTCTCGGCCAGGGTGAGCGTGGGCAGGAGGTTGAAGAACTGGAAGACGAACCCGACACGCTCGCGGCGCAGCCCGGTCAGCGCTTCGTCATCGAGGTCCCCCAGCGCCAGTCCATCGACGGCAACCGTGCCGGCGGTCGGCCGGTCCATGCCGCCACACAGGTGCAGCAGCGTCGTCTTGCCGCAGCCGGACGGCCCGACAACGGCCAGGAACTCGCCCGCCGCGACTTCGAGGCTCACACCGCGCAGCGCCTCGACACGGCTGTCACCACGGCCGTAGACCCGGCGCAGATCGTGTGCCTGAAGCGTCGGCATCGCCTCACGGGGCACCCGGAGCCGTCATCCGACCGGGGGCATCGTGCCGGTCGTGACCGGCGACGCCATCCCACGCCTCCTCGCTTCGGCCAGCCGCCGGAGCGCGGTGCCGATCGGCCTGATCTGGTCGACGTCACGGCGAACCGATCGGATCTCGGACGCCCGCCTCCTCATGACGTCCCGGTCGCTAACCGTGCTGTCATGCAAGACACCCACTGTCACACACGGATCCGGTGAAGACTCATGACGACGCGTCTCAATCCCTCCTCACCACCCCGAGACAACAAACGGCTCCGAGCAGAACGGCTCCGGCAGCCAGCGCAGCGCCGGATCACCGATCGGGCTCCCGGGCGGCACCGCCGGTGCCTCCCACGGTTCGACGATGCCACCCGGGCGGTTGAGGAAGCGTAGGATGTCACGACTCAGCGCCTCGAAATGCGCGCTCGCCTCCATCCCGCCGACGGTCGAGTCGTTGATCCGCGCCTGCCACCCCCCAAGTCCGGTCGACTCGGTGATCCGGTGGACCAGATCCTCCAGCCAGTAGGCGGAGACCGCACGCACCTGCGCCATCGGCGCCACCGACGCCAGCCGGATCAGCCGGTCCACGACGACCCGCTGGACCGCGCGCTGGACCTCGACCTCATACCGATCTGACGACAGGACATTGAAGGTGGTCTCGACCAGGGTGTCGATCACCTCGACGAGACCGGGAACCGCGGCGTCCAGGGCGTGCTGTTCGACCAAACGGGCCGAGCGCGCGGGCTGGAGGATGTTCGCGACGGTCATGTCGGCGACGACAATGGCCGGCGTCACGCGGTCGAACATCGCGCCGGTGAAGCGGGGGAACAGCTCGCGATGGCGCCCAAACCCGGCCGGACGCGGCGGAATCAGGTCGATCACCGACTCCGGGATCGTCAGCTCCCCGGCCTGAAGCGTCCGCATCAGGGCCCTCAGCGCCGCCCGCTGTTCGATCGCCGGGATCACGCTGACCGGGTCGCGCCCATCACCCCGCATCGCGTAGATGTAATCGAGTCCGCCGAGGGTCGACGCGGCGGCGTCGATCTGGAACCGGTGGTGCAGGAAGAGCGGCACGAGCGCTTCTTCGAGCAGCGCCAGCGGCGTGCCGTTCCTGACAGCGGCCTCCCCGAACCGCGCGAGTGCCGCGCCTCGCACATCCATCATCCGGTGCAGCTCGGCTGCCGGGTCGGTCCCATTGGCCCAGATGTGAACCCGGGGGTTGGCGTCGGTGTCCTGTCCGGTCATGTAGCGGATGTCCTCGACCCACGCGTCTGTCAGCATCTTGTCGAGCGCCGCCGGCGCATCCACACGCTCGGCGAAATCCTGATAGCCGTAGGTGATCGCCACCTTGTCCCACGCCCCGATGCCAACGTCGTAGGCATCCGACACGTCGAAGACGCCGTCCTGATTCAGCGTGACGAGCGGATGCGGATAGTCCATCACCGAGATTCGCCCCTTCGAGCTCGCATAGTAGTTATGCCCCAAACCCAGGGTGTGCCCCACCTCGTGCGCGGAGAGCTGACGGATTCGCGCCAGCGCCATCTCCGCCAGCTCGGCCGGCTCCTCGTCGCCGTCGAGGTACGGGGACAGCAGCCCTTCGGCCAGCAGGTAGTCCTGACGCACACGCAACGACCCGAGCGACACGTGCCCCTTGATGATCTCGCCGGTGCGCGGATCGGTCACCGAATTGCCGTAGCTCCAGCCGCGGGTCGAGCGATGGACCCACTGGATGACGTTGTACCGAACGTCGAGGTTGTCGGCGCCCTCCGGCATCATCCGGACCTCGAAGGCGTTGCGATACCCGGCCGCCTCGAAGGCCTGATTCCACCAGCGCGCACCCTCGAGCAGCGCCGAGCGCACCGGTTCGGGCGTACCACGGTCGAGGTAGTAGACGATCGGCTCGACCGCCTCGCTGACGGCGGCCGTCGGGTCCCGCTTCTCGAGACGGTGCCGCCGCAGGAATCGCTTGGTCATCGGCTCACCGAGTGGCGTGCCGTAGTCGTCGTAGCTCAGCGCCCCGTATCCGGCACGCGGGTCGTACGGGCGCGGGATGTAGCCGTCGTCGGGTAGCTCGACGAACGAGTGATGCTGACGCATCGTCACCGCCTGCGCCGTCGGCGCCACGCTCCGGATCGAGCCACGGCCGAACCCCGGCCCGCTCCCCCGCCCATCACTGGTGAAGGTCAACGTCGCCTCGAGCTCGGTGTTCTGCGGAAACCCCTTGGTCCGCGGCAGATACACGGCGCTGCGGCTCTCGTCGAGCTGGTAGCTGCCGGGCAACCGGTCGGCCGCGCCGTGGGCATCTCGGAGCACGAACGGGGTGACGTCGACCAGCACCGCCCCGTCGGTCTCGGCCTCGACCGTGAAGCCCCAGAGCACCGAGGTCGCGAACGCCTCCTCGAGCGCCCGGACCTCGTCCGGATTGTCGGTCTCGACGCGGAATCGCTGGTTTGGCTGGACCATCAGCACCTTCGGCCCTACCCGCTCGAAGCGCACGAGCGCAGCAGCGCCGATCTGCCCCCGGTCGAGCCCGATGTCGTTCGAACCAACCCCAGCGGCGAGCGACCGGATGTAGAGCAGGTCGCTGTCGAACCGCGCGATCTTCATCCAGAGCGTGCCGGCGTCGCCGTCCCAGTACATCGGGAAGAAGCCGTCGAGCACCTCCATCCCCTCGGTCTTCTCCGCGATGGTCGGGCGCTCCTGCGCCATGACCGATGTCACCCCGCCCGCGAGCACGAGCGGGACCAGTGCGACCAGCAGGGCTCGAACGACGGGGACCCGGCCGGAAGCCGGTTGCAATCCATTCATGTGTTGATCTCCTTCTACACGGTCCGTCAGCAGTGGGCCGCTGATCAATGGCCGATCGCACATCGCAGCCCCGGCGGGCCTGCAGGCCCGTGCGACCCGAGCTGCGGCTTCGTCCTGACACCTGAATCCCGACGCCTGAAGGCGAAGGCGCAGGAGCTTGTCAACGGCTGCTCTCAGAGGGCTATGGGCGTCGGCTACCGACGGCGGTTCGGCTCTGCGACATACCCGCGACGCGTGCGCACGCGATACTCTTTCCCGACAATACGGACACGGATCGAGCGATAGCTCCCGTCGGCCGGACGCGAGGACACGTAGCTGAGCGTGTACTGATGATTGAGCTCATCGGCGATCCGCGCCGTGGCCGGTCCGAGCTCGGGGCTGTCGTGCACCACCTCGGTATACCCGCCGCTCTCGGTCGTCATCTCGCGCAGCGCGTACGGGTTCACACGGTCGTTGATCGGACGGGTGTCGGGCGCGTCGATCGCGATGGCATAGACGAACGCGTCGCTGCGCCGGAGAAGCCGCCGGACGTCGCGGACGTTGGCACGACTGCCGGTGTCGGAGCCGTCGGAAATCAGGACCACCGCCGCCCGCTGGTACTGCCGGACGTCGAACATCGGCAACGCCTCCATCATCGCGTCGTAGATGCTGGTGCCGCCATACGGCAGGATGTCGTCCAATCGGTTGCGGAGCTGCCTGGGCCCCCGGGTCCACGGCACCACGACCCGAGGCGTGTGGTTGAAGACGATGATGAAGACCTCGTCCTCGGGGTCCAGCAGGTCGGCCAGAAACCGGTCGAGCGCGAGACGCGCGTCGTCGATGCGCTGCCCATACATGCTCTGGCTGACGTCGAGCACCACCCCGAGGCTGAGCGGGATGCGGTCGCGCGTGAAGTGGGTCACCGTTTGCCGCTGGCCGTCTTCGAACACCTCGAAATCCTCGCGCCGGAGGTCACCGACCAGACGGCCGTCCTCGTCGACCACCGTGGCCGACATCTGGACGAGGTCGATACCAGCGCGGAAAACGTCGTCGGTGGTCCTGCGGCGTCGCTGCTCGCTCGATGAGGCGGCCAGCACCGCGCTGGCCAGGATGACCGGCACGAGCAACAGCGTCAGGTGCGCGAAGGAACGGGACATGGCGTGAACCAGATCCATTCTACGCGAGCCGCGTGGCGGGTGCCTCGAGACCGCCACAGATGACGGCAAAGCCCACCTGCCTTCGCCACGGCTGCGGCCGGACAGGCCGGCGGCTCCTGCCTCCTGGGCTCTAATTCATGCGCCAACCCATGTAGAGACCCAGAGCCTGGATATCGGGATTGTGGTCTCTCCCGTGGAGACTGTTGTTCGACACGTGCAGCCAGCGCAGACCTCCGACCAGCGCGATCCGGGAGCTCAGCGGACGCACGAGCCCGACACCGCTCTGGAAGATCAGGTTGAAGCGGGTCCCGCGGATCGGCACCTCGTCGGAGGCGTACGACGCGCCGCCGCCGCCTTCGAGGAACACCGATGTCTCGCCGACCCGGAACGCGCTCCACCGCACCATGACGGACACGGCAGGCAGAAAGACGTCGCCGATCGGTTCCTGCTTCACGCGGAGCAGACTGGTCTCGACACCGAGGGTCCAGGTCGGCGTCATCTGACGGCTGAGGGTGATCGCACCGCCGATCAGCTGCTCCTTGTAGAGGTTGAGATCCCAGGCCTCCAGAAAGAATCCACCGGTCAGCTCCAGATGCCAGCGGTCGCGACCATCCGGCCCGCCGGCCGGTTGCAGGATCTCGATTGGCGGCGGCCCCACCTCCACATCAGCCGCGGTCTGCACGGGCTGCGCGGCGCCGACCGTCGGCACCGCGAGCGCGAGCAACAGGCTGACCACTCGTCTCTGATCTGACATGGACCGCCGGCCAGCGACAGTTCTACGGATGATTCGCACCGCGTGTGTACCGGACGTGCTGGGAAGCTCGACAGGCCGGACCCCGTTCGCCCCGGGCGCTCGTGGAGTCGCCCCCTGACCGAACGTGTCGGCGACTATACCGAAGCGTCGGCCGGGGTGCAACATCCTGACCCGGTCATGCGTGTTCCCCGTGGCACTCTCTTCTGCTGTGGTCCGTGGAATCGATGTGATGATATCGGCATGACCCAAGCTCCCGCCGTCCCGCGTCACCGCTCACTCCGCGCGCGTCTCCATGAGGTCGTGTTCGAAGCGGACACGCCCGCCGGCAAGGCGTTCGACGTCGTGCTGATCCTGTCGATTCTGGCCAGCGTCGTCGTCGTCATGCTCGACAGCGTGGAGACGACACACGCGCGCTTCGGCGTCTGGCTGATCCGTCTGGAATGGACGTTCACGCTGCTCTTCACCCTCGAGTATCTGGTCCGGTTGGCGAGCGTCCGCCGCCCGACCGCCTACGCCTCGAGCTTTTTTGGCGTGGTCGACCTGCTGGCGATTGCCCCGACCTATCTCAGCCTGATCGTCGGCGGCACCCAGTCGCTGCTCGTCATCCGGGCCCTTCGGTTGCTGCGGGTGTTCCGCCTGTTCAAGCTCGGGTACTACCTGAGCGAGGCCCGTGTGCTGCTGACGGCGATGAAGGCCAGCCAGGCCAAGATCACCGTCTTCCTGGCCTCGGTGCTGTCGATCGCGGTCGTGATGGGGACGCTGTTGTATCTGATCGAAGGCGAGGCCAACGGGTTCACCAGCATTCCGCGTGGCGTGTACTGGGCGATTGTGACGATGACCACGGTCGGCTATGGCGACATCGCGCCGCAGACGGTGCTCGGACAGATCGCGGCCAGCGGCCTGATGGTGCTGGGCTACGCCATCATCGCGATCCCGACCGGCATCGTTTCGGCAGAGCTGGTGCGCACCGCCGCGCAGCAACCGGTGTCCACGCAAGCCTGCCCGGCGTGCAGCGCCGAGGGTCATGACAGCGACGCGGTCTGCTGTAAGTACTGCGGCGCGTCGCTGTTCTAGCAGCCTGTGGGGACACCCCGCGTCGCACCGAGCACGGCGATGCGCCCGGCTGACCAGGCGCGCCGAGGGAGCAGACCGGCCGGTATTCGACCGAGCCGCAACGCCGGCAGCCGGGATGCAGCGCCGCTCGCATGCAGCGGGGCGTTCCCCGCGGACTGCTAGAGTGGTACGAGTGACATCGCAGCCATGAAGAGGTGGGAACTACTCGGGCAGACGTGCACGCCGGACGGAAGCGACATGCGCCTGACCGTACGAGACGACGAGTACGTCATCCTGGTGAACGGCAAGACCTTGATGTCGAGCCGTACCCATGGATCGGAGGAGGAGTTGGCCACCCTCGCCTGCCGGCACGTGGGGGCATCGGAGCCGCCACGCGTGCTCGTGGGCGGACTCGGCATGGGGTTCACGCTGCGTGCGACGCTGGATCTGCTCCCGCCGGACGCGATCGTGACGGTGGCAGAGCTCGTACCTGCGGTGGTCGAATGGAACCGCGGGCCGCTCGCGTCATTAGCAGGACACCCGCTGAACGACAGACGTGTTCGGATCGATGTCGGGGACGTCCGCTGCACGCTGCGTGCAAACTCCGGCCGATTCGATGCGATATTGTTGGACGTGGACAACGGTCCCGCAGCGTTCACAGCGCCGGACAATCACGGGCTCTACGACAACGCAGGAGTCGGGGCGGCGTACGCGGCACTCAGGATTGGCGGGGTGCTGGCCGTGTGGTCTGCCTGGGACGATCGAAAGTTCGAGCAGCGTCTCCGCTTTCACGGGTTTGTCGCGCAGGTCAACCGCGTGCGGGCCCGCCTCGAGAAGGGCGGCGCCCACCACCGCATCTTCCTGGGTGTCAAGCGAACGCACCGCGCGCCGTCCCATCCGGTGGCCAGAGTCCGAACGCGGCGATAGCCCTTGTCCTTGCCGTCGAGCCATCTCGTGGTTGCTCAGCGCGCACCCACGGGTGCTGCGTGGGCCGGGAGGTCACGACCCAGGTCGCGACCGTCGGAGGCGGGCCCGTCGGGCTGCTGCGTACTCAGATCCTGGACCGGCACGGGATCGCGAACGTCGTGGTGGAGCGACCGTCCTGCCCGCCCGTGCTCGGCAGCATGCGCGTCGGCGTGCTGGAGTGGGGCTGGCGTTCGAGGATGGACGGCGCGCGGATGATGCCGAACTTCGATACGATTGACGGCCGAATGCTCGTGGCCGACGGAGCGCTCCGATGAGCAGGTCTGCTTTCCAGATTCTCCCGTATCGCCGCCCGCCGGCCGGCGATGCCCCGGTGAACGATGCGACGGCGTATCGTTCCACCGCGCTGCGCCACCCCACACAGCCGCTGGTCGTCATTCCCCAGACACTGTCGGAAATCACCGGGCCGGTGTACGGGTACGGGCGCCTCGGGCCGATGGACCACGACCTGACTCGTCAGCACGACGGCGCACCGCTCGGTGAACGGATCATCATCGACGGCCGCGTACTCGATGAGGACGAACGACCCGTGCCCGACACGCTCGTCGAGATCTGGCAGGCGAACGCGTCCGGACGCTACGCCCACGCGCACGACACCCACGACGCGCCCCTCGACCCGAATTTCAGCGGCGCCGGCCGGACGCTGACCGATGCGCATGGGCACTTCCGGTTCATGACCATCAAGCCGGGCGCGTATCCGTGGCACAACCACGACAACGCCTGGCGCCCGCCGCACGTACATTTTTCGGTCTTCGGCCGCAGCTTTCTGACACGGCTCATGACACAGATGTACTTTCCGGGGGACCCGCTTCTGAGATTCGACCCGATTTTCGCTGCGATCCCGACCGAGCGAGCCCGGGAGCGATTGATCGCGTCGTTCGATCTCGGGGTCACCGATCCCGGGCGAGCGCTCGGGTACCGCTTCGACATCGTGTTGCGTGGGCGAGACGCCACACCGATGGATCTCTAGCAGCCCATGCTTCCGCTGACGCCTGCGCAGACGGTCGGGCCCTTCTTCGCGATTCTCGTACCGGCGACGGGCCGCGCAACGCTCGTGACGGATCACACAGCCGGGCAACGCATCGTCGTGGAGGGCTCCGTGCGCGATGGCGCCGGCCACCCGGTCGTCGATGCGCTCGTCGAAATCTGGCAGGCCAACGCCGCCGGCCACTGCAACCATCCGGAAGACTCGCGGACCCTCGGTCCCGACGCCACGTTCGACGGGTTCGGCCGAGTCCACACTGATGCCGATGGCCGCTTTACGCTCGAGACGATCAAACCGGGCGTCGTGCCGGGACCCGCGGGACAGCCTCAAGCGCCGCATCTCGTCGTCGGCCTGTTCGCGCGGGGACTCCTGACGCGACTCGTCACTCGCATCTACTTCGAGGATGAGCCGTCGAACGCGCTCGATCCGATCCTGGCGTGCGTCGCGCCGGACCGCCGGTCGACCCTCGTCGCCGCGCGTCGCGCGGAGGGACGCTACCGCTTCGAGATCGTGCTGCAGGGACCACACGAGACGGTGTTCTTCGATGTGTGACCCTTCATGACGCCGGGTGATCGCGTGCACGACCGTTTGCTTGGCGAGGCGGACACCTCGGCGCGGTTCTCCGGCCACACCCAGCTCCAGATGATGCTGGACGTCGAAGCTGCGCTCGCCGACGCCGAGGCGACCGCCGGTGTGATACCGGCCACCTGCGTTGTCCCGATCCAATCGGCCGCGAAAGCCGAGCTGTACGACTGCGCGGTCATTGGTGCCGAAGCGGTCGACGCCGGCAACGTCGTCATCCCCTTGGTCCGCCATCTGACCGCGCGTGTCGCCGCGATCGACGCTGATGCGGCGCGCTACGTCCACTGGGGCGCCACGAGTCAGGACATCCTGGACACCGGCGTCGTGCTGCAGCTCCGCGCGGCCGTGCCGACCACCCTCGGTCACCTCGAGCGAGCGGGGCGTGCCGCCGCGGCTCTGGCGCGACGCTACGCCGATGCCACGATGGCCGGTCGAACCTGGCTGCAGCAGGCGACGCCGATCACGTTCGGGCTGAAGGCGGCAGGATGGGCCGACGCGCTCGACCGGACACGACAACGCGTGGGAACGGCGCTCGACGACGCGCTGGTGCTGCAGTTCGGCGGCGCGTCGGGCACGCTGGCGGCGCTCGGGTCGCACGGTCTGGCGGTCACCGACGGGTTGGCCGCGCGACTCGGTCTCCGCGCTCCGGACATCCCCTGGCATGCGCACCGCGATCGGTTCGCGCAGCTCGCGTGCGCGCTCGGCGTGGCGACCGGCACCGCTGGCAAGATCGCGCGCGACCTCTCGCTGCTGGCACAGACCGAGATCGGTGAAGCCTCCGAGCGGCCGGTGGAGGGGCGCGGCGGCTCGTCGACGATGCCGCAGAAGCGCAATCCCGTGTCGGCGTCGGTCGCGCTGGCCGCCGCGATTCGCGCCCCTGGTCTTGTCGCAACGATGCTCGGCGCGATGGTCCAGGAGCACGAACGCGGCCTCGGCGGCTGGCAGGCGGAATGGGACACCCTGCCCGATCTGGTCCTGGTCTCAGCTGGCGGCGCGCGGGCGGTGGCCGACGCGCTCGACAGTCTCTCGGTCGACGCCGAGCGGATGCGCGCCAACATCGACGCATCAGGTGGGACCCTGCTCGCCGAGTCCATCTCGATGGCCCTGGCGGAATCGCTCGGCAAGCGTGAGGCCCACACGTGCGTCGAGGCGGCCTGTCGGCGCGCGGTTGACGAACGTCGCCCGCTCGCCGACGTCCTGGGCGACGATCCGGTGGTCACGCGTCATCTCGACAGGGCTGAGATCGCGCGCCGGCTGTCACCCGACCACTACCTCGGTGCGACGCACGCGTTCATCGAACGGGTCCTCGCTCGGCTCGGCGAGACGGACCGGGACGGCGTCTGACGTCGTCCTGCCCGGGTGCCGGCAGTGGCACCCTGGCACAGCGGACCAGGCCGAGGCCTCGACGTTCGGCGGCACTCGACCTTTTCTCGAACTGAGGCTCAACGATGGACGAGAAACAGCGGCACGCGGCCGGCATGAAGATGCGGCGTGAGATTCTCGGCGACGCCTACGTCGACAGGGCGATCGCCGAGACGACGGAGGTGACTACGGCGTTTCAAGACCTGCTCACGCGCTATGCATGGGGAGAAATCTGGACCCGCCCCGGCCTCGATCATCGCACCCGTCGCGTGTTGGTGCTCGGCACGCAGATTGCCCTGAAACAGTGGGACCAGCTGAGGTTGCACATTCGGGGGGCGGTCGTCGAAGGCGGGTTCTCCGCGGGTGATCTTCAGGAGATCGTCCTCCAGCAGGCGATCTATTGCGGGGCGCCGACGGCGCTGACGGCGATGAACGTCGTGCGCGAGGTGCTCGAGGAGCTGGCCGAGGCTCGCGACACTTAGCAGCCCGTGGCCCTCACCACAGCCCTCTCCCAGAGGGAGCGGGGGCACACCAGAGCTGGCCATGTGGCGCAGGCCTTCAGGCCTGCCGGGCAAGGCTGAAGCCTTGCCCGAAGCGGTCTCGCCCCCGCGTAGCGGGGCTGGATGAAAAGCGTTCTAGCGATGCGGCGCCGTACGGCGCCGCATCGCTAGAACAGTCCGACCAGGGGCCCGATCACGATCAGGAGCACCGTCATGAGCACCACCCAGACCGCGCTGATAACGAGGCCCGGCATCAACATGTCGAACATCCGGTAGTAACCTCGGCTATAGGTGACGAGCGGTACCGCATCGAGCGGCAGAAGAAACGCACACGACGCCGTGAAGATCACCGGGAGCGCATAGAGGGCGGGGTTCACGCCGGCGGCGGTGCCCAACACCATGATCGGCGGGATCATCACGGCGTTAATCACCGGACTGATCGGCAGCATCAGGTGAATAACGACCGTGAACGCGCTGAGGGCGGCAATCAGCGGCACGGCGTTCCAGTCCTGGAGACCGCCAAGGACCGATTCCGCCAGCCAGGTCGCCAGACCGGTCTGCGAGGACGCCTGGCCCAGCGAGGTGACGGCGCCGATCACCATCAGGGTATCCCAGCCGGTGGCCTGTTGCACTTCCTTCCATGTGAAGAGCCTGATACCGGGAAGGAACATCGCGATCGCACCGACGACGGCCACCAGAAACGTGTCGAACGCTGGGACCCACGTGCTCATGATCCACAGCGCGAGCATCGTGCCCATGATCCCGATCACTTTCCATTCGTCCCGGCTGAGGGGCCCGATCTGCCTCCGCTCCTGGTTGATCTCCTCGAGGTCCCCGATCGAGGTGATCTCCGGCGGGAAAAACTTCAGGAGCACCCAGGCCGCGACCGGTACGAGGACGACCACCATCGGCACGCCGATCGCCATCCAGTGCAGAAACGGCACGCGTGCGCCGCCGTTCTGCTCGATGATGGTCAGACCCAACAGGTTGATCGAGCTGCCGGCCGGCGTGCCGACCCCGCCAATCAGGGCCGCGATCGGAATCCCGATCATC
Source organism: Acidobacteriota bacterium (assembly GCA_022562495.1). Classification (GTDB taxonomy): domain Bacteria; phylum Acidobacteriota; class Vicinamibacteria; order Vicinamibacterales; family UBA8438; genus NP936. Next base: position 12,873 of record JADFPE010000009.1, on the reverse strand, counting down.
ACGACTCGGCCGAACCGTGACCCCGGCCGCAGCTCCAGCTTGTCGAGAATGCCGACAGCGATAGCCATGAAGATCGCCGCGGCCGGCACATCCGAGATGATCATCGAAATCAGGGCGGTGCCGATCATGAACACGTAGACGACCCGCGTCGCGTCGGTTCCCGCCTGCGCGATCATCCACAGCGCGAATCGTCGTGCCAGCCCCGTCTTCACCCAGGCGAAGGCAATGGCAAACATCACCAGCACGAAGAAAAACACGCTGCTCATGAAATTGGCGGCCGCAGCGCCAAAAATGGCTCCGGGCGTCGGCGGGCGGTCGACGACCAGCGACGTCAGGCGGAAGAACGGCTGCAGGGCCAGCGCCAGCAGTGACGTCACCGCAATGGGCAGCGCTTCGGTCGACCAGAGCACGAGCACGCCCACGAACAACGCCGCCATCCGGTGGGCCTCCGGGGGGAGCTGCTCGGGAGGCGGCAGGAGCAGGACGACGCCCGTCATGCCGATCGCTGCCAACAGTCCGACCGTCGCGGACCGCGAGTCGGTTGGGGTGCCGTTGTCGGCCGTCATGTCACAGCCTTGCCGTTCTGGACGGTCACTGCGGGGCGGTACGTAATGCAGCCGAGAGCAAGACACGCATGTCTCCCCCTCCCCTCTCGAGCCCACCCGATCGCGCTGGGTTCGCGTACGGGAAGCGGCCCGCTCGTGTCGGCTACGATGCGGCGCCGGCCGGCACGGCCCCCTGGCAGCGGAGGCGCAGCTCCCGCTTCAAGACCTTGCCACTCGGGTTCTTGGGAAGCGCCTCGAGGAACACCACCCGCTTGGGCACCTTGAACCCTGCCAGATGCGCGCGGCAATGCGCGATGACCTCAGCCTCGGTGACGGTCTGACCAGGGCGGGACACGACCACGGCGACCACCGCCTCGATCCAGTACGGATGCGGCACACCGATCACCGCGACCTCCGACACCGACGCCACCCCGTAGATCGTCTCCTCGACCTCGCGGCTGGCCACGTTCTCGCCGCCGGTCTTGATCATGTCTTTCTTGCGGTCGACGATCGTGATGTAGCCCTCGTCATCGACCGTGGCGAGGTCCCCGCTGTGAAACCAGCCGCCCTCGAACGCCGCATCGGTGCGCTCCTGGTCGTCGTAGTACCCCTGCAGGAGATGCGGTGACCGGTGGACGATCTCGCCGATCTCCCCAGGCTGGACCGCACGCCCCGCGTCGTCAACGACGCGGGTCTCGACGTTCAGCGCCGGGCGACCGGCCGACCCGGCCTTGCGAATCTGGTCGTCCGGCTGCAACACGGTGGCCAGCGGCGCGATCTCGGTCTGTCCATAGAGGTTCCAGAACCTGACCTGCGGGAGCCGCCGCCCGAGCTCGTTGAGCACCTCGACCGGCATGATTGCGGCGCCGTAGTAGCCCTTCCGCAGCGACGACAGGTCGGTCTGGTCGAACAACGGCGATCGCAGCAACGCAATCCAGACGGTCGGTGGCGCGAAGAACGACGTCACCTGGTATCGAGCGATCATCGGCAGGACCACCTCGGGCTGCGGGTGCGCCACGATGACGTTGCTCGCGCCGACATACACCGCCGGCCCGAGGAACACGTCGAGCTGCGCGCAGTGATAGAGCGGCAACGCGTGCAACAGGATATCGTCGGCGCCGATCTCGGCGTCGATGATGCAGCTGACATACTGCCAGATGACGGCGTCATGGGTCAGCATCGCCCCCTTGGGGCGTGACTCGGTGCCGCTCGTGTAGATGATCTGCGCCAGATCGCCGGTGTCGAGGTCCACGACCGGCTCCTGGTCGTCCGCGGAGTCCAGCTGCGCGAACGGGATCCACCCGGGCGACGCCCCGGACCCGTCCCCGTCCAGCCGGATGAGGATCTCGACGGCGGTACCGGTCACGGCGTCCCGCGCGACCGGCACGAACTCGTCCCCCGCGCACAGCATGCGGGCACCCGAATGGCCGAGCACGTAGGCGACCTCTTCAGCGGTGAGCATGAAGTTCACCGGGACCAGGACGGCCCCGAGACGGGCCACCGCGAACCGGATCGCGGCAAAACGGTGCGAGTTCCGTGACAGCAACGCCAGACGGTCACCGGCGCGCAGCCCGCGCGCCGCGAGGCCGTGCGCGAGCCGGTTGCACACCGCATCGAATTCGGCGTAGGTCCACGAGACGTCGCCACACACGATGGCGAGCCTGGCCGGCCTCCGCGCGGCCGTGCGCCGCAGCAGGTCCCCGAGCGTCTGCCGCCGAATGCTGCGGTCGATGTCACTGCCCAAGACGAAGCACTGCCCTCACTGTTCCTGGGCTCGAGCGCCCGACAGCACGTGGTACAGGCCCCGGTGCCCCGTGTGACCGGCTATTCGAACATCGGCCCGTCGGACGCCGCTATCGGAATGACCGCTGACCACGGACGCGTCCAGACGGTCGGGGCCTCGACCGGGAACTCGACCAGGAGCGTGTCGGCATCAACACGCGTGACGTGCTCGACCCGATGCATGCCGATCCCGCCGCCGGCGCGCCACATCGGCCACCGTCCCCCGGTCCGGGTGTCGGCGACACGCGCTGCGAGGGTCCGGGAGCGCAAAGCGTCGGATATACGCCCGCACGAGAGGGATGTCAAGATAACGGGTCCGGTTGAGAAGGCGCGACGAGGGGGCATCGCGACGGTGCCCGACCGTAGACAAAACAGGGCCCGAGACGCAGCCGCATCCCGGGCCCTGTACGTGTGCGCTGCTAGGCGTCGCGCCTACTTACCGTGGCGGCTCGGTCACATCCCGACCGTCCCGCGGCGCGCCGGTCCCGGACGACCCCAAGAACAGCTTCCGGCCATCCAGGAAGGTCAGGTCGCGGCCGTTGCCCTTGTTCGACCCATCTTTGGCCTGATACCCGTCGACGATGATCTCGGTGCCTGGCAGCAGGGACTGCTTGCTGAAGCCCCGACGGAGCAGGGTGTTCGGTGTGCCACCCTCGACCATCCAGACAGTCCCATCTGGGATCGTTTCATGACCACGGACCTCCAGGTGGATCCACGCGTGCGGGTTGATCCACTCCATCTTCACCACCACACCTTCAAGGTGCATCGGTCGGTTGGCGTCGAACTCGGCCGAGAACGCGTGATGGGCGGCCACCGGCACGGTGGCCAGCGCCAGGATCACACCGGCCAGGACGACGGCTAGATTTCTTCGCATCAGTTTCGTCTCCTCGTTCGTAAACATGCTCCCAGAGATTATCAACATCTCTCCCCGGTTCGTCAACCGTTGTTTTTCCCTAAGATCCCTCGGCCCCGCGGGCGTCCACGGCGCGGGCGCTCTCCATCAGGTTCAGCATACCGTAGTTCCCCTCATGGCAGGCGTACTCGAACAGCGGCTGGTCGCTCTGCTTCAACGGGATCACCACTGTCCAGGGCGAAGCGAACGACTCCGCGTCGTCCACCGTGTACTCGTAGCGCACGCGGTCGTCGCGAATGCGGGTGAACCGCTCGACGAGTCGCAGCTGCCGGCCGGACCCGCTGACGCTCGTCTGGCTGGTGAAATTGGTGGTCTCGACCACCAGCGTGTCACCGTCCCAGTGTCCGCGCGAGTCGCCCCGCCACTGCCGCATGTGATCCGGCAGATGCGCGCGCCCGTCGAGCGGGATGATGCGAGCATCGTGCACCATCTCGTTGAGCACCACCACATAGCCGGGCGCCTGAAAGATCTGGACGTTGTTGTTGTACGCGCTCGGGTTCACCGGCGGCCCAGCGTTGAAACCCAGGATGCAGCGCTCGGCGACACTGCGATCCTCCGGTCCCCAGGCGTCGCGCCGCCGCGCCTCCCCACGCACCTGCCGGCGTTCACGGGCCGCATCCGTCAGATCGGGAATCCGACCATCGGGCGGGTCCACGATCAGCGACGTCCGGTGGTCCTCGGTCAGCTCCTTGCCGTAGTCCCACCAGAACTCGTTATACGCATTCGCCACATCGGCACGGGTCGAGAGGCCGTCGTCGGTGCGCCGGTCCTTGTCGAGCAGCGCGACCCGCTCCCGCTCGTAGGCAGCCGCCTCCTCGGCGCTCAGCACCGCCTTGCCTTCGAACGCCGCCGGCCGCTGCAACGGCGTCAGGCTCCGGAAGTCCCAGACTCCCATCAGATCCGGGTCGCCCCACGCGGTCCGCGCCCCCTGCTCGTCCGGTGCCACCGACTGTGCGACGGCCGGCACCGACGACCACGACATCAGGCACACGACCGCCGCACACGACGCGAGCCGTGCGAATCGGACACCTGTCGCCGGCCACGCACGACGAGGCCCCGCGGCGCGGAGCTGTGCGACCAGCTCCATGGCGACGCGGAGCCGCGCTGCCCTGTTGGATGCCCCTCGGCGGTCGAGCCGAAGCTTCGCCAGTGTCATTGAGGTGGCACCGGTATCATCTCCCGCGCGGACCCATGCCCGCTGGGCCGATAGGACGGTGTCAGGTCGGGGTCCTTGCGGAGGTGCCCATACATGAGCTCCTCGGCAAACTCCACGCATTTGAACTCGAGCAGCTGCATGTTCGTGTCGATCCGCCGGTAGAGCGGCAACCGAATCGTCCACGGCCGCGTGTAGATCTCGGGGTCCGTGATCGTCGCCTCGTACATGAGGTGATTTTCGCTCATCGCCGTGTAGCGCTCCACGACGTGGATGTTGATGCTGTGGTGGTTGCCGGAGCTGTCGAGCCAGGTGTCGGGCATCTGCGCGGTCACGTCGATGACCAGCGTCTCGCCGTCCCAGCTGCCGATGTTGTGCCCCATCCAGGCGTCGACCGGAGCCTCGAAGTCCGGCCGGTCCATGTAGACGATCCGGCTGGCGCTCGCGAACTCATAGGCCAGCAGCACGTACTCCGGTGTCTGCACGAGCTGGAACGGGTACGGCATGTAGGTGGCCCGCGGCACCCCCGGCATGTAGCACTTCACGGCCGGGTCGCGCTCCAGCCAGTGCTCCAGGTTCTCCTGCTGCTTGGCCCGCGCCTCGGGCCGGTAGGGAATTTCCCCGCCCTCGACGATCCCCAGACCACCCGGGATCGCGCCGAGCGCCGCCAGCTCGACGACCGGTCCGAACCCGGCCGCATGCGGCTCGATGTTCCAGTGGGCGCTTCCGAGCGCCTGCCAGATGCCGTTCAGATCAGGCTTGCCGTCGGCCGTCCGTGGCGCCCGATACTCTTGCCCTTGCCCGGCGACCGGTTCCACGGCAACCGACAACACTCCCGCCATGACGGCGGCCGTCGTCCCGGCGATTATCGTACGTCTGAGCCGATTTCGCATTTGCTCGGTCTCCCTCACGCCACGCGCGTGTCCTGACTGGCGTGCCCCCGGCGCGGCTGGTTGACCCCTCCGGCGTGAACACGCGTTTCACCTATTCGATCAGCCCAGTAGCTTAGATCAGCCCATCAGCCCGATCAATCGCGCTCCGACCGCGACGCTGGTCCAGATCGCGATCGAGACCAGCCCCACCACCTTGGGCCAGACCGGCCCGAGCTCGGCCTCGGTCCGCATCGACATCCGCCGACGCACCGTGACCGTCCATATCACGCCGATCAGCACCGCCTGCATCTTCCACCAGAAGAAGGGGCTGTAGTACTGCTTCAACGCCGTTGACGTCATCTGTGGAATCCCGGAGAGCACCAACACGACGAAGCTCCCGATGAGCCACGGCTCGACGCTGCGAGCCAGCTCGGCGAGCGGCGTCTCCCTCAGCCCCCGACCGAGCATGCGCAGATCGACCACCAGCACGGAGCCGGCGAACACCGCGATCGCGATCAGGTGGATGTTCTGGACGATCGGCGTCGGCCAAACGGACTCGAGGAAAAAGGCGCTGAGCCGAAGGCGACCCATCCATTCGAAGAACGGCAACATCGACATGTTCTATGACCCTAGATCCAACCCGATCCACCAGGCCGGCACAAGCCCGCTGTAGGCGATCATCCGCCCCGCGACGATGATGCCGGCCCAGAGCGCCAGCGACGCGTAGCCGGCCATCCGGGCCGCGAACGGCATGACCGGGTCGTGCTCCCAGTCAGCCACCGTTTTGCCGATCCTGGCGTGAAAGTACAACATGTTGATCAATGCGAGGATCAAGAAGCCGTTCTTCATCCAGAAGTAGAAGTTGGGGTAGTAGCGCATCGGCTGGCTGAACACCATCGCGGCACCGGTGCCAGCATTGATCAACAGACCGAGGGTCATCCAGGGAAACATCGTGGCCTGAAACTTCGACAGCGGCACCTGCTTGAGCGCGACCCCGGCGAGCCGCATGTCCCAGAAGATGATGATGCCCGCCACGAGTCCCATGCTGACGACATGCGCCGTCAGCAGGAGCGGGTAGCCGTTCAGCGATTCCCGCCACGCGATGCTCATCGGCATCACGTCGATCCACTCGAACACGCTCCGCACCATCCGCTAGTGCTCCGTCCTCAGCCGTCTCGGTCCACCCACCCGTGTCACGGAGCGGTGCACCGGTCCTCGTACCTGCGATAGACGGCGTGACAGTTCTCGCACGCCCCTGCCACGTCGTTGGTGATCTCGATCATGGCGTCCAGATTCTTGGTCTTGGCGATCTCGTAGGCCTTCGTGCCGACGTCCACCAGGTCGCGCGCGAACTGCTGGAAATCGGCATTGCCTACCGGCACGGGGAGGCCGTTCTCACACATCCGCCCCTCCATCATGATGAGCTGGGCCGACTCGGCGAGCGCGACCGAGGCGGCCTCCACCAACCCCCACCCGGTGTAGATATTCGAGAACGTCGCCGACACCGTGCCATCGTCGCGGGTCTCGGGCGGCGCATCCGGGTCCCGCGACTGCGTGTCGAAGAGGATGTTCGAGTTGGGGAACAGGATGGACCGCATGACCAGGGCCAGAGGGCCGACCGGCTCACGAGCCGGAGCCTGCGCCGTCGTGACGGCGGTCATGAACAGGATGACGAACAGCATACCAATAACTCGCATGTCGACCTCCGTACGATGGGCCCCGTCCGAGCAGATACGCGCTGTACCGGTCGAGCAGACCGGCCGCGCGGACCCCCCTCACTCACACCGGCACCCGATAGCCATCACACGGCTGGACGGGCCGATGGCCACAGCCGCGCATACCAAGGCACGCCGTGCAGCACGGTGGCGCGCAGTGTACCTCGGGGCATGCATCAGGTCAAGATGACCGGAACTTCCCGCCGGCCCTGCCGGGAAACCGGAAGATCCGCCGGCCATGGCGGCGAAGCCGGCGCCAACCCTGCATGAGCGATGTCATGCTGACCGCGATGCCGCCGAGGCTGAGGAGGATGACGACGACGTCCCACAGCGGGCGCCGATAGTACAGGAAAGGGAAATCCAGGCTGTGCAGCCCGTGATACAGCCAACGGTTGAGCCGGGTCAGCCGTTCTTCCTTGCGCGCGATCGCGCCGCGGTGCGGGTCGAAGTAGAGCCAGGTGCGCTGCGGGTCGTCGTATCTGACGCGCAACACCGGGAGCCGGCGTCTCTGACTCCGGTCGTAATAGTAGGCGTCATATGCCCGGAGCCAGGTCGCCTCGATGACGTCGGCACCGGGCATGACCGCCACCGCCAGCGCGTCGAACACCTCGTCTTCGAACCGGCTGAACGCTCCGCGTTCCGGGTGCACCACCGAGACCAGCCGCTGCTCCAGAGGGTGCGTCCACTCGCCGGCCATCGTGTTCGGTAGCGAGCCCCGGACGTTGTCGACTCCCGCCTGCCGGACGTGCTGCGCCAGCACATACGGCTCGCCGAGCAACTGCACGACCTCCAGCTCCTTCGGAACGAACGCCGGGACGATGGCGTCGATCCCGGCGCGGAGCTGCGCCACCGTCAACGGCCCGAGCCGGAGCGACCCGCCAGTGACCACCTCACGCTGCACCCGTGTGGGCCCGGTCCCGGGGTGCCAGCCCCAGGGGTCCATCGACAACGCGCCGCTGAACACCCAGGTGAAGGTGACCAGGCCAAACACCAGTCCCGTGTAGTGGTGCCATCGCATCAGGCCGGCATAGGGCGAGTGCGACGGACCGCCACGGAGCCGGTAGACCTTCGAGGACGCGACCCGCCACACCCCCCAGACCAGCCCGGACAGGCAGAGCACGCACCCGAGGACCGACAGCCAGATGACCACGTCGCTCCACAACGCCGCGCGGGACCGCAACGGCCTGAAATAGAGCCAGTGCAGCACGGCGCCCACATAGCCCCACCGCCGGGTCTGCCGGGTCGTCTGCATGACCGGCTCGCCCGTGCGATCCGACACGTAGAGCACGGTGTCGGCGTCGTCGCCCAGACGCACACGATGAAGAGGGAAGTAGGCGCGGCTCTGCAGGGTCCACTGGTCGGGGTCCCTGAGCCTGGCGTCGTAGCGCGTGGTCGCGGCGTGCTCGGGTGCGAACCGACGGGCGACCGCCACGGCCGCCGCGGCGTCGAGCCCGTCGAACGCCGCCCCGGTATCCGCGTACACCGTGGTGACGCCGCCGGCGCCGGTGAACCGATACACCGGCCGGTCCCCGAGCATCCCGACCACGATCCGCCGCGGCGCTACTCCGACCCGTACGGCCGCCTCGCTCACGTCGACCCGCGCCTGCGACAGGTCGAGCCGCGGTAGCCGTGACAACCGCTCCTCGGTGGTCAGGCTCGGCATCCCGGCGTACATCATGACCATGCCGGACACGAACCAGACCACGAACAGGAGACTGCCGGCGATGCCCAGCCAGCGATGCATGTAGATCAGGACACGGCGCCAGAGTGTTGGTGAGGCAGACACGGGAGTGGCGACGGCGCGGTCTGTGTAACCCTAGGGCGCTGCCCCTCCGGACGCGGAGTCGATGGCGCGACCGCGGTCGGCATCGTCGATCCAATACAGCATGTGGCAGTTGTTGCAGGCGTTGTAGACGTCTTCACCCAGCGCAAACACCCGGTCCGCGTCCTCGTCCTCGGCCGCCTGGAACATCAGCGTGCCGGCGTCCATCATCGCCTCCGACAGCCGGATCCACTGGTCCTGGTCGCGAGCACGGGTGTCCATCATCAGCAGGTTGCCGGCCTCGATCATCGACATTGCGCCGTAACGGACCGACAACCACTGCTCCTCGGTCTCCGGCTCCCAGTGGTTCTCGCCGTTCACGTCCACGATCGTCCCGACCGCATCCCACACCAGGTCGGCCGCCGGATCGACCAGGTTCGCCATCAGCATCCGAACGGTCGCGTCCGTCCGGAACGGCGGCCCGGTGGGTGCGTCCGCCGCGCACGCGGCCACCACGCTCGCGGCCGCGACAATCAGCCCGATCTTCGTTCGCATGTCGTCTCCTTGCCCGTTCCCCCAGCCATGGCGCCACGTCATGGACTCGGCGGCCAGTGTACGTGCCGCCGGGCTCACGAACGCCCGCACATCATGTGTCGGATGATTATAGCGTTCCGGACCGCGCTGTCCGCCGGCGCCGGTCCGGTAGACGGACAGGCGGCAGTGCGCGACATGATACCCACGCTGTCGCGCCCCGTACCGATGACGCACCGACCGCGTCGGACGCAAGGAGACGGACGCGCTACGGCACCGCGCGTCCGATGGGGACCTGGGGCTCCGCGTCCATGCTCCGTGTGATCTCGCCGAGAGGGCCCGCCGGCGAATCGCCTGATCGGATGACCCCGATGACACTCGCCAGCCGGGAGACCGAGAGCAGCCGGGACATCCGCGTGTTCGGGTTCAGCAGTGTCAACCGCCCCCCACGCCGGTGCAGCGCGACATGCGTCGCGGCGATCTCACCGACCACCGTCGAGTCGGCGAAGGTCACCCCGCTCAGATCCAGCACAAGGTCGAGCCGCCCCGCCTCGATGAGGCGATGAACGTGACTACGCAGGTCGGTGCGCAGGTCGTAATCGCAGACCCAGCGTCCGCTCATGCGGATGATCGTCGTCGAGCCTCGTGTGCGGTGGGTGATCTCCATGGTCGCCCTCTCTGATCGCGCCGGCCTTTCCTCATATACAGGTCAACGACCGCTCCGCGAAAACCGAACACCGGTCGCCCACGAACCGCCACGTGATCTCTCGACTGCTCGGCCCTCCGACAAGCAAGCCGGTGCCCAGGTGTCTGCCCACCGTCGAGAATGCGGTGCGACGCAGGTATAATGCCAGCGATCCCATGAAGAGATACCGACCTGCGTTCCCGGCCTGGTTGCTGATGGGCACTGTCTGCGTCGCCGCCGTCTCGGCCGGCCTCGGCGCACAACGGCCCGACACGTCACATCCGTTGGTGACGGCGGCCCAATACGAGCGGTGGCTGCGGGAGCTCTCGAACTGGGGCCGGTGGGGACCGGACGACGAGCTGGGCGCGCTCAACCTGGTGACACCAGCCAAACGCGCCGCGGCGGCGGCGCTCGTCACCGAGGGCTTCACCGTCTCACTGGCGTCCGACGCCCAGACCTACGTCAGCCTCGACAACCCGTGCCCGATCGAATGGTCGATGGTGCGCGCGTCACGATCCGCCGCCGCAGACCGGATCGCCTACCCCTGCATCCACGGCCCGGGCACGACACATCTCGACGCGTTCGCCCACATCTTCTTCGACGGCAAGATGTGGAACGGCTATGACGTGGCGGATCTGGTGACGATGGAGGATGGCGCGATGAAGAACTCCATCCTCAACATGAAGGACGGTATCGTGACGCGGGGCGTGCTCTATGACATCCCACGCCTGAAGGGGGTGCCGTATCTGGAGCCGGGCACTCGCATCTATGTCGAGGATCTCGAGGCGTGGGAGGAGATGGCCGGAGTGCGCGTCGGGCCCGGCGATGCCTTCCTCGTGCGGTGGGGTCGATGGGCCAGGCAGGACGACATCGGCCCGTTCGACACGGGCCGGGAGGCCGCCGGTCTCGACAACGCGGTGATCCCGTGGCTGCGAGAGCGCGATGTCGCGCTTGCCGGGTGGGAGACCCCCGGCTACATGCCACAGCCGGACGGCGACCTGCCCCGGCTCGCCCTCCACAACTTCGCCTTGACGATGCTGGGCATCCACCTGCTCGACCGCGCCGACTTCCAAGCGCTGAGCGAGGCGGCCGCCGCACGGGGCCGATGGGAGTTCATGCTGACCATCGCGCCGCTGCCGATTCCGAACGGCACCGGGTCGCCGGTGAACCCGATCGCGATGTTCTAGGTGTTCCTGACCGAGGCGCCCACCTGAGCTGCGTTGCTTCCTCGGTCACAGCCCACCTGGCTGCTCGCTCGTCGCGCCTTGTCAGGCGAACACCTCGGCAGGAACACCGACCGTGTCGTTCGGGCTTTGGGCTTTGCTCTGACGGCGCCCATCACACGGCTGGAGAGGCACCGCCGCTATCCGCAGCCCAACAAAAAAAGGCGGTGGGTCCGTAGGAAACCCACCGCCTGGAGTACCTGAAGCCTGTGATGCCCGCAGCCTGAAGCCACAAGAGCGGCAGGCCGCATCCCGCCCTGCCGGTATCTCTTAATTCGCCGGCCAGACGACACCCTGATCCGGCGCCCGGATCGGGCCCTCGCCCTTGTAGACGAACTTCTGCACCCGCTTGCCTTCGAACGTCTCGGTCACGTAGATGTTCCCGTGCGAGTCGGTCATGATGCTGTGCGCCCCGTAGAACTGACCCGGCTGTCGTCCGCCGTCGCCAAAGCTCGACAGGACCTGCATCGACGCGCGGTCGATGATGTAGATCTTCTCGTTCACGCCGTCAGCAAGATAGATGTACTTCTGGCCGGCGTCTCGCGAGAACGCGATGTCCCACACGGAGCCGGCGCCCAGCGTGTCCTTGGCGACAAACAGTTCCTGGACGTAGGTGCCGTCGGGCTCAAACACCTGGATCCGATCGTTCACCCGGTCGCAGACATACAAGAGCCCATCGAACGACAGCTCGGCGCAATGTACCGGGTTGCGAAACTGCGGCGCCGGCTCGGCGTTCGGATCGTAACGGCCCAGGTCGGTGTCGTCCGGGGTGTTCCCGTAGGCACCCCAGAAGCGTTTGAACTCACCGGTGTCGGCGTCGAGCACCACCACCCGCTTGTTGCCGTAGCCGTCCGATATGTAGGCCTCGTTCTCTTTGGGGTCGACAAAGATCTTGGCCACTCGGCTGAAGTTCGCGGGGTCGTTGCTGCCGGTGCTGGCGCCCGAGCGACCGACCTGCATCAGGAAGCGACCGTGCCGGGTGAACTTCAGGATCTGCGCGTCGGGACCGCCGTTGCCTCCGATCCAGACATTGTCCATGTGGTCGACGAAGATGCCGTGGTTCGACGCCGGCCATTCGTACCCGTCACCGGGACCGCCCCAGGATCCGACCAGCGTCCCCGCCTGGTCGAATTCGAGCACCGGCGGCGCCGGGAAGCAGCACTCGGCCGCGTTCGGTGGATCTTGCGCGGCCGGCACCTCGCCGGCGGACAGCGAATCGCCGCGGTGGATGATCCAGATGTGGTCCCGGGCGTCCACCGACACGCCGATGGTCGTGCCGAGCAGCCAGTGGTTCGGCAGCGGTTTCGGCCACAACGGGTCGACCTCGAACATCGGGCCAAAGACCATGTTTCCCTGTGCGGCCACCGTCCGGCCGAGCATCGCTTGCCCCAACACGACGACGGCAATCAGCGCGAGACAGACCGCGCCCAGTGCGAGTCGACGACGTCCTCTCAGTTTCTGCATGACTCCCCCTCCCGTTAGTCCCGGGTGCAGGCTAACGAGGCTCCGCCTCGCTAGCCGAGCGTTTCTCACAGCCCCGCTACGCGGGGGCTAGACTCCTTGAACGGTGCGGACGGCACCACGCCCAGGGTCGGGTCGCGATGGACGGCCGCCGCCGGTGCGCTCGTGTCCATCGTCTCCGGGTCCGGCGCCGCCCCGCCGCAGGCACCCGTCACGCCCAGCACGAGGGTC
>JADFPE010000183.1 GCA_022562495.1 Acidobacteriota bacterium | reverse complement strand
CTGGGGAAAATTTGGGGACCGAATCCTTGGTCCCCTGGGTGAACTCGTCCGACCGGCCGGTGGCCAGGTTCATCAGCGCCAGGTCACCAGTGCCCCAGTCGGTGTAGATGAACAGTTGCCCGTCACCGCTGACGGCGAATACGGCGTCGCCCGTGGGACGCGCGACCTCCCCCGGCGATAGCTCACTACTGCGCATCAACTCCCGTAACGTCATGGTCTGAGCGGTAGTCCGGGCGACCGTCGACTCAGCCGACAGGCGCATGGCGGCCAGTTTGGCTTTCGCCGTGGTGACTTGCTCCGGTTGGTCGGCATAGTCGTTCACGACTTGCTCGTAGATCGTGCGAGCCTCGGCGGACCCGAGCTTGTCGTAGCCGCTGCCCATGCGCAGCAGCGCTTGGGCCACGATGGCTCGCCGGTCTGGGTGTCTGTCCACAATCTCTGCGTACTGCTCGATGGCGGCCTCGAGGTCGCCGTCGATCAGCTCCATCTGCCGGGCAGCCTCGAACATGATCTCAGCCGAGTCGGGCGTCTGGGCGACCAGAAACGAAGCGGACCCGAAGGCGAGAAGCACCATCCCAAGTAGCGGAATCACATGGCGTCGCATATCAATTCATCCTCCTGGCACCCGATACTAGAAGCTGAGTGTCCAGCCTGATTCCTCGCGACTGTCAGGGTTCTGTACATTTCATGCATCAAATCGGTATCCGAGGCCACGGATGTTCACGAAGTGGCGCGGACGCGCCGGTTCCGGCTCGAGTTTCCGGCGCAGGCTCACGATGTGGTTGTCGACGACCCGGTCGTTCAGCGCCACGCCGTCGCCCCAGGCAGCATCCAGCAGCTGGTCGCGGGTCAGCACCCGGCCGCGGCTGCGCACGAAGGCGGTCAGCAGCTTGAACTCGAGCGCGCTCAGATCGACCGCCTTCCCCCCGCGGCGCACCTCGCAGCGCGCGAAGTCGATGTCGACGTCGCCGAACTGGAAGGTGTCGGGGTCGGGGTCACCGCCCCGGCGCAACGCCGCCTTGATGCGGGCGCGCAGCTCCCGCGGGCTGAACGGTTTGGTCACATAGTCGTCGGCGCCAAGCTCGAGGCCCATCACCTTTTCCGCCTCGCCGGCCTTGGCGGTCAGCATGATGATCGGTGTGCGGTCCTCGCGACGGCGTAGGCTCCGGCAGACGTCGAATCCGTCGGTGCCGGGCAGCATCACGTCGAGCAGGATGAGGTCGAACGACTCGTCGCGCGCCAACCGCAACGCCTCGTCACCGGTGGAGGTCACCGTCACCCCGTAGCCCTCGGTCCGCAGATCGGCCTCGAGGGCAAACGCGATGCTCGGCTCATCTTCGACAATGAGAATCCGCCTCACGCAACACCTCCAGCCGCCTCGAGCCGGTCGTACGTTCTGAGAATCATGGTGAAGCGGCTCCCCTGGCCCGGCTGGCTGGTCAGACGAACCTCACCGCCGTGCGCCTCCGCAATGCGTCGCACCATCGCCAGGCCGACCCCGGTGCCCTTGATCCGGCGTGCCTTGGACTCGGCGCCGCGGACGAATCGCTCGAAAATCGCGCGCTGCTCGTCAACGGGTATGCCCAGGCCCTGGTCGCGGACAGTGAGGGAGACTCGGTCCCGGTCCTGTTCCACGTCCAACCAGACGGTGTGACAGTCGGGCGAGTACTTGACCGCGTTGTCGAGCAGGTTCCAGATGGCGCGGGACAAGGCGTCGCGGTCCCCGCGTACGTAGGTCGTGACAGCCGGCAGACTGAGCTCGATCGTGTGGCCCGTTGCTGCTGCTCTCGCCCGGAACTCCGAGATCACGGTCTCGAGGAACGCTCCGATGTCCACTGGCTCGAAGTGGTAGACCGCCCCACCCGCGGCGAACCGGCCGAAATCCAGCAGGCCTTCCACCAGCCGGCGCAAGCGGTCGGTCTCGCGAGCAAGCACGTCGTAGGACTGTCGCCGGAGGTCGTCGGACGCAAAGCGATTGGAGACCAGCATCTCCGCAATCTGAGACAGGGAGGCCAGCGGGCTGCGAAACTCGTGCGACACCCCCGCCACGAAATCCGACTGCAGCCGCTCGACCGCCAGCTCCCGGGAGATTGCCCGCACGATGAAATAGGCGCCGGTCACCCACACGACCGCGAGCACCGCGAGCACCCAGAGCAGCAGGCCCTGTCTGGGCGAGGTCGGGGACAGATCGGGCCCGGCAGCGGAGTAGACCTGGAGGCTCCACGGAAGCCGTGACGCCGCGGCGGTGCGGACCGCCAGGGGTGAGGTTGACGGTTCACCCAGCACGACGCGCCCGGCCGGATCGCTGAGCGTCCACTCGAGATCGGTGTCTGGAATCGCCTCGTGGCCGAGCGCGGTCAGGTAGCTCGGACCGGCCACCCCCACCCGCAGACTCTCGGGAGACGCGTTCCAGACCGCGAGGACCGGCATCCCGCCCATCTGCACCAGACGCCGCGCGGCCGGCTCGGGAGACGGCCCCTCCTCCCAGGGACGTTCGTCCCAGAGCCACTGCACCGCATCGGCGAGCGCCTCCGCCTCTCGGTCGGCCGTGTCCATCTCCAGCTCAGGCTGGCCCAGCCACCGTCGTGCCTCTGCCGAATAGAACTGATGCTGGCTCTTCGTCAGCTGCCAGCGGCCACTGCGGAGCTCTTCATCGAGCCGTGCGGCCTCGTCGCGCAGCTCCGACGCACGGCCGGTGTCCTCGAGCACCCTGGCCCGGCCTGTGCGTGCGACCAACCCCGGGGGGAGCCCAGCAACACGCACACCAGACAGCTCGGCAAGCTCGTCATAGGCTGCGAGCGCCGCATCCGGATACTGCCCCTTGCGGCGTATCCGCGCCAGGCCGGCGAGCGCACCGGCGCGAACCGCGGTGTCGGTACCGGAGGCGAGCGCCGTGTACAGGTTCCCCGCCGCCACGAGATCCCGGCGCGCAAACTCGGCCTGTTCCGCCTCGATAAATGGTGCTGTCGGTGCCTCGGGCGCCTGCCCAGGTTCCGGGTAGTACAGCAGACCGCCGTCCGGATGGACCACGTCGATGACGCCCGTTGGACCACCGATGACGATCACGACGCCAGGGGGCGGCTCCGACGTGTGGGCCGAAGATGCAGTGAGCTGCAGCTCGAGATCGGCCAGCGCACCCTGCATGATGGCCGTCGCACGGTCCGCCGCCTGTTCCAGGCGCGCCTGGCGGCGCTGCACGTCCAGGGCCCTGTCCTGTGCCACCAGTAGCCAGGACAACCATCCCAGAGCCCCGGCGGACACGACGGCGACACTCAGAAAGATCGTCAGCACGTGACGGGGCGGGCGAAACCAATCACGAAACGTCATGACGATGCCTCTCACTCACGCCAGGATATCTGGCAATTGTCAAGATTGTGTCAGCGAGCGTGGAAATCGCACCAGGGGCCCAGCGTTGGCCGCGGCCTGAGGAGTTCTGAGACCGGTATCCGGTCGATCGTCGCGGGGGCAAGGAGCCGACGGTCGAAACAGCGGCGCGTCTCCGGCTGGCGGAGTCGGTCTCGGGGCGACGGACAAAGGCAAAGGCGATGGCCCGCTCTCACTCAGAGCGCACCGGAGCGCACATGAGCTGCGTCTATGGCGCAGATCTGCCCGCGTCCGCCGAAGCTACGGCGAGATCTCGCCATAGATCGCCTGCAGCACGCGCGACCGGCGGCGGACAGCCTTGCCCCACCGATGACCGGACGTCCTATCTCTGGTTGCTGATCAGGATCTGCTCGAGCCGCTCGGGCTCTGGTGGCAGCTCCTTGCTACCAGCCGGAAACGCGTTCCTGTTCAGGATGTAGCTGACGACGTCGGCGGTGGCCTCCGGCGTCAGTGTGCCTGGCCGGTCGCTGGGCATCCCTCTCGCGATTGCCAGGAACAGGTCGGCGAGCGACAGCTCGTTCCATCGAGAGGAAAACGCGAATCCGACAAGACCGGGAGGTACTTCGCCTGGCGTGGCATCGGGGTCACCGGCACCGCTCAGGTCCCCGAAGTGACATTTTCGACACGCCTGTCTGTAGAGGACGGCACCCCGTGCGGCCTGTTCCTCTGTATAGACGCCATCCCAGACCGTCTGCGTCGCCTCCTGTGCCGCGCCGGCCAGCGTCGTCGCGCATAGAACAAGGATGAGAAAAGGTGCCCAGACGAGCATCCTCACACCGCCGCACGCGTGCTTGACCAATGGGACCACGTTACTCAGAGAGTGAAATTCGATACGTAGCCACGGGTCTTTCGACCCGCCCGGTCGGTCTGAAGACCGGCGGCGGACAGCCTTGCCCCACGGATGTCTACACAGTTAAGGCTGTCCCTGCCGCGCAGCCATCAACTCGCTGAGGAGGGCGGCCGTGTGCGGGGCTTCCTTGAACGTCGCCGTGCGGAAGACACCCTGCGCGATCCGCAACGGTGTCCATCCGGCCGCGTTCTCGACATCGAACGTGTTGGCGCCGTGCTCGACCAGCAGGTGCACAATCGAGTTCGCACCGCGGTACGCGGCCCCATGCAGCGCCGTTTCACCGGTCTGGTCGACCGCGTTCGGGTCGCCACCCAGCTCGAGGGCGACCGCGACGCAGGCCAGGGCCTCCGCTTCGCTGCCAGGATCTTCTCCGGGTGAATGAATGCCGACGCCCGAGGCCACCATCAGCACGCTGGTCCCGTCTTCGTTGGTGATCGTCGGGTCGGCGCCGAGCTCCACCAGCACCCGCATGTACGGCGCATCGGCGAGTCTGGCGGCCATCAGCAGCGGGGTCGCGCCGACCCGGTTGAGTGCGTTCCGATAGCCGTTTCTCGGCTCCGCCGTCATCTGCGCGTTGACGTCCGCGCCGCGCGCGACGAGCTCGCTGGCAAAGGTCAGGCTGTCCATGGTCCCGGTCGTCACTGGCCCCGGGGGGTTGAAGCCGAAGTTGGGCATCCGGACCCAGGTCATCACATGCAGCGCCGACCACCCTTGCTCGGCGCCGTTGGGATCGGCGCCATGGTCCACGAGCCAGATGCCAAGCTCCCAGTGGGCGTTGGTGGCCGCGAGCACGAGTGTGCTCATGCCGTCCGGCAACTGCTCGCTCACATCCGCGCCCGCATCGACGAGAAGGCGCACCGCATCGATGTGACCGGCCCTCACCGCAAACAGCAGCGGGGTGAATCCATGCGGTGCCGGTCCCGCGAGTCCCGTTCGAAGCGGACGCGTTGGAATGATCGAACGAGCGGCGACAACGGCCCCGGCGTCGATCAACGCCTGCATCGCCTCGACATGGCCTTCGGCCGCGGCCCACATCAACGGGGTGTGCCCGGCGCCCTGGGTGACGTTCACGTCCGCACCATGTGCCACAAGCGTCCGAATCGCATCGGCACGTCCTGTCCGCGCCGCGGTCAGGATGATGGCGTCACCGTGGGCCATGGTGGCGTTCGGGTCGGCTCCCGCCTCGAGCAGTGTCTCGATCATCGCCGGGTTGCCGTTGATGGCGGCGAGCGACAGCGGCGTGACGTCGAAGGTGTTGGCGGCCATCACGTCGGCCCCAGCGGCAATCAGGAGACTGGTCACGTCCAGGCTGTCGAGCCGCACCGCCCAGTGGAGCGCCGTCGTGCCGTCAGGCTCCGCAGCGTTCACATCGACACGGTCATTCAGCAGTGCACGCACGGCGGTCGCGTCCGCCTGCTTGACCGCCTCCACGAGCGGAACGACGAGACGTGCGCCGGCCGCGTACAGCGGCAGCAGCAGGGACAGACCCAGGCCGACGACGACGAGGCGAGATATGGGAGGCATGTCAGAGTGCTCGAGATGTTGACGAGCCAACCGAGATCCTACCCGAAAAGGGTGCCTGTGAGCGCCGAAATCCAATGTATACTGCAGGTCTTGCTACGAGTCCAACGGGCCTGAAGGCCCTTGCTACGAGCTGGTGGCAAGCGGCGACACACGTGGACGCCGGGGTTCGCTGGCCGCCTGGAGGAAGGTGCCGATGGTGAGGAGCTCTCTTGCGACGGTCGCAACCTGCCTGGTGCTCCTCTCGTCTTCGATCACCGCCGCAGCAGCCGGGCAGCCCGCAGGTGCCTCACCCGAGCGCGCACTGCTCGATCGGTACTGCGTGTCCTGTCACAACGACAATCTGCGCACCGCCGGACTCGCGCTCGACACGATGGACCTGGCGAACGTGGGCGACGGTGCAGCGGTCTGGGAGAAGGTCGTCACGAAACTGCGTGCCGGGATGATGCCACCGGCCGGCCGGCCGCGTCCCGACCAGGCGTCGTACAGCAGCCTGACCTCGTATCTGGAAACCGAGCTCGACCGCGCGGCCGCATCCAACCCCGACCCGGGTCGCAGCGACGCCCTGCGCCGGCTCAATGGGACCGAATATCGGAACGCGATCCGCGATCTCCTCCATCTGGACATCGATGTGACGGCGCTGTTGCCGGCAGACGATTCGAGTGCCGGCTTCGATAACGTCAGCCTTGGGGGTCTCGACCCCGGCCGTCTGGAGCGCTACCTCACCGCCGCGCGCAAGATCAGCCGACTGGCCGTCGGCGCCGAAGTCCGCTCCGCGGTCGCAGACACCTTCATTGTCCCGTCAGACCTGAACCAGACCGGGCATATCGAGGGGCTGCCGTTCGGCACGCGTGGCGGATCTACGGTGCGCTACAACTTTCCCGTCGACGCCGAGTACGAGCTCAGGGTCGAGCTGGGCAAGAGCTGGAACAGCAACTCCGTCGGTGGTTTGCGCGCGCCGCAGGACGTCGTGATCACGGTGGACGGCGAACCGGTGACGGTGCTGACGGTCACGCGGCCACAGCGCCGCCGTCGCCCTCCCGCGCAACAGCAGCCACCCCAGCAACCGCAGCAGAACCAGCAGCAGCAGGCGCAGCGGGAACAGCAGCAGCAGGCGGTGAGCCAGTTCCTCTACCAACCGGGCGGGAAAGCCGCGGACGCCGATCTGTTCGTGCGATTGCGGGTGATGGCCGGTCCCCGGACGGTGGGTGCCGCCTTTGTCAGCCAAGGCTTCCAGCTACTCGAACGGCATCGCCAGCCATTCCAGAAGATCCACATCACCGTCGGAGGCGACCAGCGGGCAGAGCCCAACGTCTATTCGATCACGATCACCGGACCGTTCGATGCGACAGGCCCGGGTGACACGCCGAGTCGCCGTCGGATCTTCAGCTGTCGACCGACCGATGCGTCTCAGGCGGCGGAGGTCGGGTGCGCTCAGGAGATTCTCGCGACGCTGGCACGCCGGGCCTATCGACGACCGGTCACCGACACCGACGTCGCACTGCTCCTCCGGTTCTACCGCGAGGGCCGCGAGGTCGGCGACTTCGAGGCGGGGATCGAGATGGCGCTCCGGCGTCTGCTCGTCAGCCCCGAGTTCCTGTTTCGCGTCGAGCGCGATCCCCTGGACGAAGCCGAGGCGAGCCGCCCGTACCTCATCAGCGACCTCGAGCTGGCCTCCCGTCTGTCGTTCTTCCTGTGGGCCAGTATTCCGGACGACGAGCTGATCGATGTCGCCGCCAACGGCACGCTCAGAGACCCGGGGGTGCTCCAGTCGCAGGTCCGGCGGATGTTGGCCGACCCTCGCGCGGACACGCTCGTCACGAACTTCGCCGCACAGTGGCTGTACTTGCGGAATCTGCCGGCGGTGTCGCCCAACTTCATCGCATTCCCCGACTTCGACGACACGCTGCGCCGGGCCATGCGGCAGGAGACGGAACTGTTCTTCGGCAGCATCATCCACGAGGACCGGAGTGTGCTCGACCTGCTGACGGCCGACTACACGTTCCTCAACGAACGGTTGGCCAAACACTACGACATTCCGAACATCTACGGCAGCCACTTCCGGCGGATCACCCTGCCGCCAAACAGCCCGCGGGGCGGGTTGCTCGGCCAGGGGAGCATTCTGGCGGTCACGGCATACGCAACCCGCACATCCCCCGTCGTTCGCGGCAAGTGGATACTGGAAAACCTCCTCGGCACGCCTCCGCCCCCGCCCCCACCCAACGTGCCGCCGTTGAGCGAGGACAAGTCGGACGCCGTCCTCTCAATGCGAGAGCGGATGGTCGAGCACCGACGGAACCCCGTGTGCGCGTCGTGCCATGCGATAATGGACCCCGTCGGGCTGTCGCTGGAGAACTTCGACGCGGTCGGGCGCTGGCGGACCCTGACCGACGGCTTCGCCCCGATCGACGCGTCCGGAAGTTTTCCGGACGGCACGACATTCGACGGTGTGTCCGGCCTGAAGCAGGCCATCCTGGGGCGCTCTGATCAGTTCGTCAGAACGCTGACCGGGAAGCTGCTGACATACGCGCTGGGTCGAGCCATGGAATACTACGACGCGCCGGCCATTCGCGCGATCGAGCGCACCGCCGCACGCGATGACTATCGCTTCTCGTCGCTCATCCTCGGCATCGTGAAGAGCACGCCGTTTCAGATGAGGCGGCCGCACTCGCCGACAACCGTGGCCGCTCGCTGACAGAGACCTCAGCCACCATGATCATCACGAAAAAGTGCTTGCCTCGACGGACGTTCCTGCGCGGAGCGGGTGCCGCACTCGCCCTCCCGCTGCTGGATTCGATGGTCCCGGCACTCACCGCCATGGCCCGCACGGCGGCCAACCCCGTGCGCCGCCTGGGCTTCATCTATTTTCCGCACGGGTCGGTCACCTGGATGCCCGGTGAGGGCAACACCTGGACACCGCCCGGCGAGGCTGGCCCCCTCGAGCTGTCGCCCATTCTGCAAGCGCTCGAACCGGTGAAGGACCAGATGCTGGTGCTCACCAACATGGAGCACAAGAACGCACAGGGCAACGGCACCGACGGCAACGCGGAACACACGCGGTCCAACGCCAGCTGGCTGAGCGCCGCACGCCCCAAGATGACCGAGGGCGCCGACGTCCGATTGGCCACCACGGTCGACCAGATTGCGGCACGACAGCTCTGCCGGGACACACGGCTACCGTCGCTGGAGCTGACGCTCGAGAACAGCTTCCTCGTCGGCAACTGTGACAATGGCTACAACTGCGTGTATGTCAATAGCCTGTCCTGGTCCTCTCCGACCACGCCGCTCCCGATGGAGAACAACCCCCGCATGGTGTTCGAGCGGCTGTTCGGCGAAGGCGGAACGGTCGACGAGCGGCGGGCCGAGATGCGCAAGGATCGGAGCATTCTCGACTCGGTCAGCGATGACATGTCTCGTCTGCTGCGGTCGCTCGGGACCAGCGACCGCACGCGTGTCAGCGAGTACCTCGATACGGTGCGTGAGGTCGAACGGCGTATCCAGCGCGCCGAAGAGCAGGCGGGCGAGTCGACGCTCGCATTGCCGGATCGGCCAATCGGGATTCCGGAGAGCTACGACGAGCACGCCAAGCTCCTGTTCGATCTCCTCGTGCTGACCTACCAGGCCGACCTGACGCGAGTCTTCAGCATGCAGCTCGGTCGCGAGCAGAGCGCCCGCACCTACCCGTGGATCGGTGTCAACGAGGGCCATCACGGCGTGTCACATCACCAGGACAAGCCGGAGAAGATCGCGGCCATCGCCAAGATCAACGCGTACCACATCGAGCTGCTGGCGTACTTCGTCGAGAAGATGGCCGCCACGCCGGACGGCGACGGCAGCTTGCTGGATCACTCGATGGTGCTGCACGGCAGCGGCATGTGCAACGGCAACCTGCACGACCACAAGAACCTGCCGCTCGTCCTGCTGGGTGGCGGGTCGGGTCAGCTCCGCGGGGGACGTCACATCAAATACACAGAGCTCACCCCGATGGCCAACCTACTGCTGGGCCTCCTCGACAAGGCGGGGGTACCGGCGGACAGCTTCGGCGACAGCACCGACCGGGTCGATCTCGAGCCGCTGTCGCTCACGTCGGACGCGTAGGAGGCTGGG
>JADFPE010000008.1 GCA_022562495.1 Acidobacteriota bacterium | reverse complement strand
CCCCACGCCCCACTCCGCACCCGCGAGCCGCGCACGTGCGCGGCGTGGCTGTCACCGCCGGCCCCGAACGAGGACAGCATTCCGGTTTCGGCCGGCATACCGGTCTAACGTTCCGCCCACCGGAGCTTCTCGCGCAGCACGGCGAAGTAGGGACGCGACGCGGCGCGAATCATGCGCAGCGGTCGGCTGGCGGTGTCCACGATCACGGCGTCGCCGCGCTCGAGCTTGACTCCGGTTTGGCCGTCGAAGCTGGCGAACGCTTCGGCGTGGCGGTCGCCGAGCTCCGGTTGTATGCGGATCGCCGACGTCTCGGGTAGGACGATCGGACGGTTCGTCAGCGTGTGCGGCGCGATCGGCGTCAGCACGACCGCATTCACGAGCGGATGCACAATCGGTCCACCGGCCGACAGATTGTAGGCGGTCGACCCGGTGGGTGTCGCGATGATCAGCCCGTCGGCCCGGAATCGGGCCACGAACTGCTCCCCGACCGACACTGACAACTCGAGGATGCCGGACAACGCGCTTTTTGTGATCACCACGTCGTTCAGCACGAGCCGTTCCGCCAGCAGGATGTCACCTCGGACGGTGCGCGAGCGCAGCATCTTCCGCTCGTCGATGCGCGCGCTGCCGTCCACCGCCGACGCGAGCGCCTCGAAGAGCTCCGGGAGGATGATCTCGGTGAGGAACCCGAGGCTCCCGAAGTTGACGGCGAGGATCGGCGGGTCCATCTTGGCCACCGCAATCTGTCGGGCCATGCCCAGCAGGGTGCCGTCGCCGCCGAGGACCAGGATCAGGTCCGACGCGTCGGGGAGGGCGGCGGGCGTGGTGGTCTGAACCGAGGTCAGCCCGGCCAGCTCCGCCGTGTCCTCTGCTACCACCGGGCGCAGCTTCCGTTCAGCCAGCCAGGCCACCACGTCGCGCACGACCGGCGCCGCTGCCTGCAGATGGGTCTTTGCGACGATACCGACCGAAGCGATCGGGCGGAGCGTGGGCTCGAGCATGGGGGCGTCGGCACACATCAGATGTCGGCGGTGTGTCGCAGGTGGAGGAAGAATTCCCGGTTGCCTCCGACGCCGGTAATCGGCGAGGGCGTCATCGCGACGCGTGTCAATCCTACCTCAGCGCCCGCGGCCGCCACATCTGCCACGACGCGGGTGTGGACCGCCGGGTCCCTCACCAGCCCGCCGCGCCCGACCTCGGTGCGTCCGGCCTCGAATTGCGGCTTCACGAGGGCGACGAGGTCCCCGTCGGGTTGGAGGAGCATCGGGAGCCGGGCGATGAAATACCGGATCGAGATGAACGACACGTCCACCGTGATGATGTCGAACTGGCACTGATCCGGTGGCAACGTGTCGGGGGTCACGGTGGCGATGTGCACGCGCTCGAGCACCACCACCCGCGGGTCACGGCGCAGGCGCCAATCGAGCTGGCCGTGTCCGACATCGAGGGCCACGACCGTGCGCGCGCCTCGTCGCAGCAAGACGTCGGTGAACCCGCCGGTTGACGCGCCGACATCGAGCGCGACCGCGCCGGTCGGGTCGATGCCGAGCTCGTCGAGCGCGTGGGCCAGCTTGACGCCGCCACGGCCGACATACGGGTGGTCGGGACGGTCGAGCGTGACGTCGGCGTCGCTGGGAACAAGCGTTCCGGCCTTCGTCGTGGTCTGGCCATCTACGCGCACCTGCCCGGCCAGGATCAACGCGCGTCCGCGCGTCCGCGAGTCGACCAGGCCACGATCGTGGAGTAGCGTGTCGAGTCGGACCCGGGGCATTGGAGTGTCCTCAAGGCGTCAGAAGGCAGAAGTCAGGAGCAGCTGGAGGGTTGCGCCGGCTTCCGCTTCATCCCGGAAGGCCGCGTTGTTTCCGCGACCTGCGAGCGCTAGCTCGTCCGCGAGACGACCCAGTCGGCGATCTCGGCCAGTCGACCGCCGAGACCCGCGATCGCCAGCACCTCGTGTGCTGCCGCAACCGCCTCGGCTGCCAGCGCCCGTGACCGGTCGAGGCCGTGCACGGAGGGATAGGTCGGCTTGCAGGCGCCGACGTCCTTGCCGGTGGTCTTGCCCAGGTCTCCGGCGGTTCCCTCCACGTCGAGGATGTCGTCGACGATCTGGAACGCCAGACCGAGGTGCGTCGCATACCGGTCCACGGCCGCGACGGCGGTGTCGTGGCCGCCGGCCAGGATCGCCCCGGCGACTGCCGCGGCGCCGATCAGGGCACCGGTCTTGCGCTCGTGCCTCTCGCGGAGCGCGGCGTCCTCGCACCCTGCACGCCGGTGGGGATCGTCGCCAGCGGGGAGGGTGCCGGTCGCTGCCAGGTCGAGCACCTGTCCTCCGACCATGCCCCCGGCGCCAGCCGCCTCGGCGACACAGGTAATGGCGCGGAGACGGCGCTGGTCGAACCCGGGTGGCTCGTCCGATTGAGGCCGGGCCAGGACGACGAACGCGTGCGTCAGCATCGCGTCCCCGGCAAGGATCGCCACGCCTTCACCATAGACGACGTGCGCAGTGGGCCGCCCTCGCCGCAGGTCGTCATCGTCCATGGCCGGCAGGTCGTCGTGCACCAGGGAATAGGTGTGGATCAGCTCCACCGCACAGGCGCCCGTCATCGCGAGCGCCATCCCGGCGTCGCGGGAGCGCGCGCCGGTGTGTCCGCTCTCCACCACCGCCTCGGCCGCGGCCAGGGTCAGGATCGGGCGCAGGCGCTTGCCACCCGCGAACAGGCTGTATCGCATCGCCTCGGCGATGAGCGGAGGGCAGTCAGGTGGAATGGGGAGCGCCGCCTCGAGCGCGACGTCAATCTCGGCGTGCCGGGTCCGGAGATAGCGGTCGAAATCGCGCGTGCTGGTCACGCCTCGCCGCCGTCCTCCGGGGAGAGGGTCAGCGTCTCGGGCGCTGCTTCGCGTTCACCGCTCTGGCTGAGGATCTCGATCCGACGTTCCGCGTCCTCGAGCCGGGTGTGGCAGAACCGCGAGAGCTCGACACCGCGCTCGAACAGCTGGAGCGACTGCTCCAGCGAGAGGTCGCCCGCCTCGAGGGTCTTCACGATGGTTTCCAGCTCACCGATGGCCGATTCGAAATCCTTGATTTTGTTCTCCATGGTCCGCTGTTGTGGCCTGTCTACGGTGTATCAGTACCGCTCGCCGCGCCTAGGGCCCACGCAATAATAACTTCACAGGTCTGGCCGCCGATCACCACGGATTCACCCGAACCGGGCCTCTACTCCTTGGCGGTCACCGTGCACGTGAGCTGTCCCTGACGCAGGGTGATCGCGACATCGTCTCCCACCGACACCGCGGACGCGTCCCGAACGATCGCGGTGCGGTTCGCGTTCCAGCAGACGGCGTAGCCTCGTGCGAGGACGCCCAGCGGGCTCAGGGCCTCGAGACGGCCGGTCAGGTCACCCAGACGGCCCTCTAGCCGCTGGCGCCGCTGGACGATCGCCGCGCCCAGCCGTTCGCCGGCGACCACCAGACGGGTGCGGCTTACTTCGAGCCGGCGCCCCGGCTCGTGGGCCTCCAGCCCGAACTGCGCGGTGCGCAGCCGGCGTTCGAGCGCGGCGAGCCGCGACAACGCGGTTCGGGTCAAGCTGTGTGTCAACTCGGCCGTGTGCCGGCCGCGGACCGCGACTCGGGCGGGCCAGCCGGCCAGCCCGGGCCGGCGGTCGAGCTCGAGAACGCGGGTGAGTAGACGGCGAATCGTGTCGCGGACCGTTGCACGCAGCCGGTCTTCGAACCGGTCCACCCGGCCGACGAGCTCGTCCCTACCCGCGACCACGATCTCGGCCGCGGCCGAGGGGGTTGCGGCGCGGACGTCGGCTACCATGTCGCTGATGGTCACGTCGATCTCGTGGCCCACCGCGGAGATCACCGGGACCGCCGCCGTCGCGATCGCCCGAGCGACCGGTTCTTCGTTGAAGGCCCACAGGTCCTCGAGTGACCCGCCGCCCCGCCCGACGATGATGACGTCGACCTCTTCCTGTCGCGAGAGCTGGTCGATGCCGCGTGCGATCTGGTCGGCGGCGCCGTCTCCCTGCACGCGTACGGGGCAGATAACGACGTGGGCCGTGGGATGCCGCCGGGCCAGCACCTTGAGAATGTCCCGTAGCGCCGCGCCGTTCAGCGAGGTGACAACCCCGATCTGGCGGGGGAGCAGCGGCAGGGGGCGTTTCCGGCTCGCCTCGAACAGTCCGTCGGCTTTGAGTGTACGTTTCAACTGGTCGAACGCCACCTGCAGCGCACCCACGCCCTGTGGCTGCAGCTGCTCGCACACGATCTGATACTCGCCCTTGGGTTCGTAGACGGTCACTCGTCCCCGCGCGATGACCCGGAGCCCGTCTTCCGGTGTGAACCGCAGCGCCCGGACCGCCGAGCGAAACATCACGGCCTTGAGCTGGGCGTGCTCGTCCCGCAGTGTGAAGTAGAGGTGCCCGGTCTTCCAGAGCCGGCAGTTCGCAATCTCGCCTTCGACCCACACCTCGCCATGGGTCGATTCCAGCACTGCGCGGATGCGGTTGGTCAGCTCGCTGACGCTGACGACTTCGCGGGCGGGCGCGGGGGTGTGCGCCGGCTCGCCGAACGGGAGGGACGGCGGGCCGTTCACGGGGCTGTCACCGTGGGGGTCGCGGGCGCCTCGATGTCGGCCGGGGTCAGGCTGAGACACTCGATCGCGGTTGCCCGGCCGGTGGCGGTATCGGCTGTCACGATCACGGCGTGCAGGCGCGGGTCGCCGCTGGCGGTGTCGAACCTGCCCGGCATCCCGGTGAGGAACCGGCGCAGGACCACGCGTTTGTCGACGCCGATGACCGAATCGTGCGGCCCAGTCATGCCGACGTCAGTGATGTATGCGGTGCCGCCGAGCAGGATTCGTGCGTCCGCCGACTGGACGTGGGTGTGGGTGCCGATGACCGCAGTGACCTGGCCGTCGAGATGCCAGCCCATTGCGATCTTCTCCGAGGTCGCCTCGGCATGGAAGTCGACGAGAATGACGCGTGCCTCGTCCCGCACCGCAGCGATTTCCTCCTGGACGACCCTGAATGGGTTGTCGAGCGGCGCCATGAAGACTCGGCCCATCACGTTGATGACCGCGACCGGCTCGCCCGACCGGGTGTTGACGACGACATGGCCCGCACCGGGTACGCCAGCGGGGAAGTTCGCCGGTCTGATCAGCCGCGGCTCGAGCTGGATGTAATCGAGCGCCTCCCGCTTGTCCCAGACGTGGTTGCCAGTGGTCATCACGTCGACACCGTGGTCACGAATGGCGTCACCGATCTCCCGGGTGATGCCGTTGCCACCGGCGGCGTTCTCCACGTTGGCCACCACCAGGTCGAGCCCGTGTCGGTCGACCAGAGAGGCGACCCCATGGCGCGTCAGACCGCGCCCCGGTTTGCCGACGATGTCACCGATGAACAGAATCTTCACGTCCGTGATCCGTCACGTTCGCAGGTGAACTGCGAGACCCTCATAATTGCATAAAGGGAAGCCATGGACGACAGGTTGGTGCGTGAGGTAGCGGCGATCGCGAACGACCATCGGTCCGGTGCGAGCGCGCTGTTGCGACGTTCGCTTGCGGTGTTGCGCCGGGCCTCCGCGGCAGGTCCGGCGGCCCTCGAGCGGATAGCGCCTCTGGTCTGCCGCGCGCAGCCCTCGATGGGGGCGCTCTGGAACGCGGTCTGCACGGCCCTCGGCGCGGATGACCCGGTGAGGGCCCTTGACCGGTTCGAGCGCGAGACGGACCGGGCGGAGCAGGCGGTCACACGAGTGGCCGCCACGCTGCTGTCCAGGGGTGACGGGCCATCGCGGCTCGCGACCTGCTCGCACTCCGGCACGGTGGCCAGGGTCTTGGTGGCGGTCGGGGCACGACGTGCACTGTGTGTCGCGTGCGCAGAGGGGCGACCCGTCTACGAAGGTCGCGCGATGGCGGCCGGTCTGGCTGCGGCTGGGCTCGCGGTCGAGGTGTACACCGACGCGGGGGTGGGTGCCGCGCTTGGCGCAAGTGACGCGCTGCTGCTCGGCGCCGACACGGTGAGCGGCGACTGGGTGATCAACAAGACGGGGTCGGCGCAACTGGCCGCGTTGGCCGCGGAGCTGGATGTGCCTGTCTACGTCGTGGCCACCTGCGACAAGTTCGTCCCGCCCGGCGTCGCTGCCGTGCTGCGGCTGCGCCACGGGCCCGTGGCGGAGGTCTGGGGGCGTCCCCCTCACGGCGTCAAGGTTCGGAACCCCTACTTCGAACGGGTGCCGCTCACCTTGGTCCGCGCGGTCCTCTCGGACCGTGGCGTGCTGGATGCCGCTCTGGTGCGGAAGCGCTGTCATGAGGCTCATCGGCCGTCGGCGTTCGCACGCCTCGCCGGACTGCTAGGGCAATCATCATTAGGGTAGCCTCTCTTCAGGCTCGTCGAATGCCCCATCACTCGACCGGTTTACCCATGATAATATATGAGTTAGTTACACTAAGATTTACTTATTGACAAACACTCATCTATTTTCTATTCTAGTTCTGGATGCGGGAACGTGAAGGTTGGGCACACGGTCAGGGCGGGGCCCAACCAGGGATCGGCACCGCGGGGCCGGCCATCGTTGGCGGCACGAATGCCGTCATGCACTGAACAGGCTGTTTCACATTCAGGAGGTAATCACATGTCACTCGTGCACTGGAATCCGTTTCGAGAGCTGTCCGCGTTCGACACCCCGTACAACCGGGTGTTCTGTCATGTCATCCCCGTGACCGACGAGGTCCCCCGCGAGTGGAGCTGGGTGCCGGCGGTCGACGTCTACGAGACAGACGACCACGCGCTGGTGGTCAGCGCCGAGCTGCCCGGTATCGAGAGCAAGGACGTGAGCGTCGCGCTCGAGAACGGTGTGCTCACCATTACGGGCGAGCGCAAGGTCGACACCGAGGTCGACCGGGAGCGGTGGTACCGATCCGAGCGCGCCTACGGCACGTTCCGCCGGTCGTTCACGCTGCCACGCACCGTGGATGTCGGAGCGGTCACCGCGGAACACAAAAATGGGACGTTGCGGGTGCGGCTGCCGTTGAAGGAGGAGGCCAAGCCGCACCGCATCACCGTCAACGCGGCCTAGGTGGTCATCGACGGAGTGCGAGATGGCGCTGAGTCATCTCGCGCTCCCCGGCATCCGCCGAGGATACCGATCCCCACAGGAGAGGGGAAGCATGACGTCACCCCCGAGCATTCGTGACCTCAAGCTGATGGGCGCCGTCGACGCGCGGATCATCGTGCCGGTGCAGGACGCACACGGCGGCGTGACGATCTACTACCAGGGTCGTCCCACGCACTACCTGTGGGCCGGCGAGTGGTATCAGGCGATCCCGGAGCCGGCCGGTCCAGGCGGCGCCGCGCTGTCCGATGCGGCATCGCACCAACCGATCACCCGCACTGACTAGTGTTCCGTGTCAGGAGTCCGTTGCCTCAGTGCTGACGTCGTACTCATGCCGTGCCAACCGGGCGCGGCGTCTCTCACGACGGGGTCTCGGTGCGACACGGGACGTTCACCATGGATAGCTAGGGGTGGTGCTCGCGCGCAACGAATCCGGTCGACTGCGCACCGGTTCTTGGCTATGATAAAAGGTTATGAATGACACGCACAATGACACTCACGATTCCGTCAATGACGGCGACACCGAACCGATAGCACCCACGCGGCCGGTCGCGATGCCGCGGATTCCCGAGCAGCGGATGAAGCCCATTACCAGCCGCTTTCTCTTCGTCGAAGTGTCGTCCCGGCGGGCCAAGCAGCTGCGCCGGGGCGCCTTGCCGCGGCTCGAGGCGTTGCGGCCGGACCCGGAAACCGGCCACCGACCGGAGGTCACGTCCCGGCTGGAGCGTGTCGCGATGGAGGAGGTCGAGCAGGGATTGATCGTCTACGAACACGAGGACACGAGCCCGGAGGAGACCACGTCGTGACAGCGTCGGAGATCCAGTCGCTCGTGGTCGGCGTGCTCACGGGTCTCGGAGTGTCCACCGTCTTCCTGATCGCCGTCTTCGTCGGGTTCTGCGTACTCGTGGGCTTCACCAAGACCCACCGCAAGATCAGCAAGGTCAGCCACATGGTGCGCAGCCTCGACGATCGTCTCGGGTCCGGTACCCGCTACCTGTCGCCGGATGTGCCCCGCGGTCCCGCCGACCAGCTCAAGACCCCGGAACTGTTGGAACAGTCAGGTCGTCAGGGCTCATAGATAGCGGCGCGCTGGATGGCGCCTTGTCAGACGTGCGCCTGACCGTGCTCGGTGCGACGCCGGACTGTCCCCACCGACTGCTAGCCGCCGCGGTGTGGGGGTGTACGCCAGCGTCTGCGAGCGAGGCTGCGCCGTCGTCGCGTATCGATGTCAGACGCAGGGTCGCGAGACACAGGCGCGACGCCTAGCCCCTGATGGCCGCTGCCGGTGGCGTGTCGCGCCACCAAGGGGCGTCCCGCTCGTAGCCCGCACCGAGTCGCAACAGCGTCTCTTCGTCGAACGCCCGTCCGGTGAGCTGAAGTCCAACCGGCAACCCGGACGCGCCATATCCGCAGGGCAGACTGATTGCGGGCAGCCCGGTCAGATTGGCGCTCGCCGTGAAGACGTCCCCCATGTACAGCTGTAGCGGGTCGTCGGACCGTTCGCCGAGTCCGAACGCCGGCGTGGGCGTGGTCGGCATCGCGATCGCGTCGACCCGCTCGAACGCGGTGTCGTAGTCGCGTCGGATCAGGGTTCGGACCTGCTGGGCCTTGAGATAGTAGGCGTCGTAGTAGCCGGCGCTGAGGGTGTAGGTGCCGAGCATGATGCGACGCTTGACTTCGTCACCGAACCCGGTGTCACGCGTGCGGTCGTACATCGAGGTCAGATCGGCACCGGCGGCGTCGACCGGCGCCCGATACGCGTACCGCACCCCGTCGTAGCGCGCGAGGTTGGAGCTGGCTTCGGCCGGCGCTACCACGTAATAGGTCGGGACCGCGTAGCCGGCGTGCGGGAGCGGAACGTCGACGATCTTCGCCCCCTGTCCGCGCAGTACATCGATCGCCGCTGAGAACGCGGTGTGGACATCCGGATCGACACCGTCTTCCAGAATCTGCCACGGGACCCCGATCGTCGGGTTCGGCACCGGTTCCCTCAGCGCCGCGTCGAACGCAGGCACTGCCTCGACGGCCGAGGTGGCGTCGCAGGAGTCCTGACCGGCGATCGCCTGGAGCAGCGTGGCCGCGTCGGACACAGTCAGCGCGAATGGGCCGATCTGGTCGAGCGATGACGCGAACGCGAGCAGCCCGTAGCGCGAGACCCGTCCATAGGTCGGTTTCAGACCGACGATCCCGCAGAAGGCAGCTGGCTGCCGGATCGAGCCGCCGGTGTCCGACCCCACCGCGATCGGCGAGAGTCGCGCTGCCACCGCGGCGGCCGACCCGCCACTCGAGCCACCCGGCACCCGTTCGAGATCCCAGGGGTTGTGTGTCGGCCCCGAGACGGAGTGCTCGGTGGTCGAGCCCATCGCGAACTCATCACAGTTGGTCTTTCCGATGACCACCGCCCCCGCTTTGGTCAGCCGATCGATCACCGTGGCGTCGTACGGCGCCACGAACCCCTCGAGGATGCGCGACGACGCGGTGGTCGGCAGTCCCCGCGTGCAGATGTTGTCCTTGACCGCCACCGGCACACCGGCGAGCGGCAGGTCAGGGTCCTCTGCGCCCCGTCGGTCGATCGACTCGGCGCGCTCGAGCGCCTGTTCCTTGGCGACATGCGTGAACGCGTGGATAGGGCCGTCGTGCGCAGCGATGCGCTCCAGATACTGTGCGCAGATGTCGACCGCCGTCAGGCCCTCCGCCATCGCGGTGCGGATGTCGGCAATGGTCTGGATGGAGGAGGCTGTCATCACCCGATGACCCTCGGGACCCTGAACAGCCCGTCACCGCAGGAGTCCGGGGCGTTGGCCAGCGCCTCGTCACGCGGCATCGAGGGACGCCGGTTGTCGGCTCGCATGACCGGGGCCGAGGTGACGGGGTGGGTCGTGGCCGGTACGCCTGTTGTATCGATCTGCTGGAGCCGGTCGAAATAGGACAGGATCTCGCCGAGCTGCCGAGTAAACCGATCCGTCTCGGACTCGGTCAGCTCGAGATGTGCCAGGGCCGCAATCCGCTCGACGTCTGATCGGCTCAGGGTGGTCACACCTGATGCTAGTGTTCCGCTCCAGGGGTGCGCAACAGAATTCCCGATGTGCGGGTGGGACATCCCGCAAGGGAGAGCGCGGTCAGTGTTCCTGCGCGGCTGTAGATCCACAGGCGCCGCCACTCTGACCGGGTCTATCGCACCCGACTCGAGACCGACCGCACCACCAGCCTGCCGGACCTCTACGCTCGGGCGCGGTGGCGGCCGAGCGTTCCGCTCAACGTCTTCAGACCTCAGAAGTCGACCGCCAAAGTGTGAATTTCTGCGGGGTGTCGACCGATAATCTGGATGTCTGTCGTGGGAGGCGGCAGGGGGGCTGGCGCGCGGCACACGTGACGGATGGTCGCGTCCGAGAGCCGTTCCGCTATCAGATGTCCGTCCGCATAGGCACCAGGTGCCAAGGAGCAACATGGTGGCCACGAGTACGCACGTCGAGCGCGGCGAGTCCGGCCGCGAGGCCGAGGCGGAGTACACACTGGAGTACGCGGCCCGGTGTCCGCATTGTCGGGAGGAGATCGAGGTCGTGAACGTGGCGCGGCTGCTCCGTACACGGGTCAACTTCACGTCGACCCTGCCGCGTCGGGGTCACATCATCTCGTGCCCGCAGTGCAACACGATCATTGCCGCCGAGTTGATCGGTTTTGCGTAGGCCCGCAGAGACGCGTGCGTGTGGGACCCTCAGTGTGCTCCCGGTCCCTTGTAGTTCTTCTCGCCTGCCTCGATGCGCACATCCAGGCGATTGTCGGGCGGCGGCAGCGGACAGGTCGTGTACGGGTTGAACGCGCACGGTGGGTTGTACGCCATGTTGAAGTCCACGGTCGTCCACCCATCGGCATCCGGCGCGTCGGCGTAGAGGAACCGCGCCGCCGGGTACGTGTCGTCGCTACTGGTCAGGTCGCGCATGATGAACCACAGCCGCCGGCCGGAGTCGACCGGCAGCATCCGTACCTCCTTCCCCGCCACCGTCAACGTCACATACCCCGTGCTCGTGTCGGTCTCGATGTCGCCCAGGATGTTCATCTAGTGAGCGTCGCGCGGCGCTCGGATGGGTAGAGCTGCGCGTGTGTGACCGGCTCGCCGGTGACCGGGAGGGTGCGCCCGGTCGGCGCGTGGAGCGTCACTGTGCCGTGGCGCACCTCGAAGACGCCCGCCTCGGCCGGGACGCCGTCCGGTAGGGTGAGGTCGTTGCGCGGGCTCGACCCGAAGTTGTTCTCGCCCTCACGCAGGAAGAACAGCGCGGACACAGTCAACCAGCCGTCGTCGGCCTCGAGCTGCGCCTCGTGCTCGACCCGCCACGCCTCGATCTCGTCCGTGTAGTCGTCATCAGCGACGGCGTGTACGGCCGCCATCCCGATCCCGCACAGGAACGCGACCGATAGGATCCGTCGCATCCGCGTGTGCATGGCATCATCTCTCGCAGTCCGTGGAGCACGTTTGGCTGCATTCGAGCGGCGCTGAATCTCGCGAGGCCTGCGCTGGGCTTCGAGATCAGGGGGTCACAGACTGCCAGTGTGTTCCTGCGTCGCGCCGTGCACTGGCCAGACGTGGCGTCTCGCAGAACGGGTCTCGGTGCGACGCCGGACTTGGACCACGAACGACTAGCGTCTCCAACCACAGTCGGTCTCCCGGGTCAACGGCATCCCGGCTGGCCGACCCGCGTTGCCATGCGGTGTGCAACAATCCCATCAGAGGTATGTCCGACGAGCGCCCGCTGTTCCAGCATCCGCCGTGGATGGTGGGGATCATGCTGATCCTCGGCGTGCTGTCGCTTGTCGTCGGGCTGACCGTCGACCCGTTCTGGTTGGTCATGGGGAGTCCGGCCATCCTGACGCTCGTGGTCTATATTGGGGTCCGTATCGCAATCCGGCGGCGTACTGACGAGTGACAGACCGCAGGCACGTTGGGCGGCGGAGGGCGTCCTTCGACACCGGATCTCGTATGTGCGACCAAATGGCCCGTTTCATGAGTACGCCGGCATTGGTCCGCCGGTGCATCCCGCCAGGACCGGCGCTGGGCTGTCCGCTCAACGGGGTCGACTACTGCCGGAAGTCTCCCTCCGTGCGACTGCTGGGGCGGGCGCCTCGGCGCCGCGCCGACCTGTATGCAACGGACCACGATGGATGCGCGGGTTCGAGATGGCACACGCTGAGCGTGATGAGCTCGTAAGGCCGCCGGCGGTGGCCGGTAGCTGGTATCCGGCCGCCGAGGCGCCATTGCGCGCGGCGGTGACCTCCCATCTCGCGGCCGTCGAGGACACCCCGTCGGGCGACATCGTTGCCATCATCGTGCCGCATGCCGGTCTCGTCTACTCGGGTCCGGTCGCTGCCCACGCCTATCAGGCAGTGGCGGGCCGCGCCTATGACGTCGCGGTGCTGGTCGGGCCGTCGCACCATGTGGGGTTCGACGGGGTGGCGATCTACCCGAGCGGGGCGTTCGACACCCCCCTCGGCCCGGTGCCTGTGGCCTCAGGGGTCGCTGACCAGCTGATGCGCGCACCGTGTATCAGGACCCACCCGACCGCGCACGTGCGCGAGCACTCGCTCGAGATGCAGCTGCCGTTCTTGCGTCATGTCCTGCCTGAGACCCCGATCGTGCCGTTGGTCATCGGCTATCAGGAACGCGGGACGATCGTGGCGTTGGCCGAGGCGCTGGCCGGGACACTCGCCGGGCTGAGACCGCTGCTCGTGGCCAGTACCGATCTCTCGCACTACTTCGACGCCGACCGTGCGGCCTCGCTCGACGGCGTGGTCATCGACTATGTCACTCGTTTCGATCCGGACGGGTTGCTGGCGGAGTACGAGCGCTATCCGACGCACGAGCGAGGCCGGTGTGTCGCCTGCGGCGGCGGCGCCGCCGTCGCGGTCATGATGGCGGCCGCCGCGCTCGGGGCGCGGGACGCCCGAGCGTTGTGCTACGCAGACTCGGGAGATGTCTCGGGCGACAAGACCGCCGTCGTCGGCTATCTCGCCGCCGTCCTGGGTTGCTTTGACCGACCTCCCGAGGAGACAGGAGACAGGCGACAGGAGACGGGACACGCCTGAGGGTGTCGCCGCCCTCGGATGCTGTGAGCCCGCGGGGGTGTGAGGAGCGGGTGAGAGATTCCGGTGTCTCCCTCTCCCTCGAGGTCGGGGTGAGGGCCTGGAGCGGGCTGCTGGGAGTGCTGGGGATGCTGGAACCGCACGAACGACAGGCGTTGTTGCAACTCGCGCGTCGGGCGATCGCCGCCAGACTCGAGGGTCGACCGGTTGAGACGCCGGCGGCGGTTGGCGGGCTGGCCCGACGGACCGGCGCCTTCGTCACCATCCGGCACAACAACCGGCTCCGGGGCTGCCTCGGGTCGGTCGACGGTGACGCTCCACTGGTCGACATCGTGGCCCAATGCGCCGGCGACGCCGCAACCCGGGACCCGCGATTCCCGCCGTTGCCGCTGGATGACCTGCCCGAGGTCGTCCTGGAGATCTCCGTGCTCGGCCCGATCGAGCCGGTCGCGGATCCCGCCAACATCGAGGTGGGGCGACACGGGCTCGTCGTCGAGCAGGGGACGCACCGGGGTCTGCTGCTGCCCCAGGTGCCGACCGAATGGGGGTGGGACCGGGACACCTTCATCTCAGAGACCTGCGTGAAGGCCGGTCTAGCGCCCGACGCATGGCGGACCGGCGTCAGGTTGTTCACGTTCGAGGCCGACGTATTCGGCGAGTGACTGGCACGCCCGAAGCCACGGGTCAGGGTGCGTCCCCCACCATCAGTGTCCTGAGCGTCCGTAGATTTTCCAGGTCCATCGGGTCGGGCTCGATATCTCCGGTCGTGCTCGAGTGCGCCTTCGGGGTCTCGAGCACCATCGGCAGGTCGTCCAGTCGCGGGTCTGTGAGCAGACGCCGGAACGCGCTGAGCCCGACGTGACCGCTGCCGATGTGGGTGTGCCGGTCCACACGGCTGCCGAGCGGTGTCTTCGAATCGTTGAGGTGGAGCGCCCGGAGACGGTCGAGCCCCACACATGTATCGAGTTGGCGCATCGTGTCGGCGTAGCCGGTGTCGGAACCAAGGTCGTACCCGGCGGCCAGTAGGTGGCACGTGTCGAGACACACGCCGATTCGTGTCGCCGTCCCGGCTCGCTCGACCTCGGTGATGATGGTCCCGAGCTGCTCGAACGTATGGCCCAGGTTGGTGCCCTGCCCGGCGGTGTGCTCGAGTAGCAGCATCGTCCGCTGGTCCCCGCGGTCGGCGAGCACCCCGGCAATGCCGTCGGCGATCCGGGCAAGACCCTCTGCCTCGGTGGTCGTCGTGTAGGACCCGGGATGGAGCACCACCCCGAGCAACCCGAGCGCCTCGGCCCGGTCGAGCTCCTCACCGAGCGCGGCGCCAGATCGGCGGCGCAGGGCGTCGTCCGGCGCCGCCAGGTTGATCAGATAGCTGGCGTGGGCGATGACCGGGTGGACATCGAGCTCTTTGCTGAGCCGTCTGAACTCGGCGATCTCGGCGTCTGGCAGCGGTCGCGCCCGCCACTGGCCGGACGACTTGGTGAAGACCTGCAGGGTGTCGCAGTGGGCTGCCCGCGCACGTTCCACCGCGCGCGGCAACCCGCCGGCGATCGACATGTGCGCTCCGAGTCTGGGCATGGGTACACTGCGCAACACGGGCTGCCGTCTCCGCCGCGGCAACACCGAGCCAGGGCGGCGGGTGGCCAACCGGCCTGTCAGCGGTTGATAAGCGTACACCGAGTGGCGTCCCCGGCCGACTTGCGCGAGCGCGGAACGGTGAAGGACAATCAAAGTTTCAGCGGTCCGTTGTCAGGTTCGTCATGACACCACGGAACATGCAGATGAGCACCCACAACACGTTTGGGACCCGCACCGCGTTGTCCGTCGGCGACATCACCGTGTCGTTTCACAGTCTGCCGGCGCTCGAGCGCGCCGGCTTTCCGAATGTGGCGCGGCTGCCGTACTCGTTGAAGATCCTGCTCGAGAACCTGCTGCGACGCGAAGATGGGCACAGCGTCACGCCGGACGACATCCAGGCGCTCGCCGGCTGGGACCCGCAGGCGCGTGCGACCAAGGAAATCCCTTTCATGCCGTCGCGGGTCCTGCTGCAGGACTTCACCGGCGTGCCGGTCGTGGTCGACCTGGCGGCCATGCGCGACGGCGTCGTCCGGCTCGGGGGAGACCCGGAACGCATCAACCCGCTGCAGCCGGCAGAGCTGGTCATCGACCACTCGGTGCAGGTGGATCACTTTCGCCAGGCGAACGCCTTCGATCTGAACGCACAGCTCGAATTCTCGCGCAACAAGGAGCGCTATGCGTTTCTGAAGTGGGGACAGCAGGCGTTCGACAACTTCCGGGTCGTGCCGCCCGACACCGGCATTGTGCACCAGGTGAACCTCGAGTATCTGGCGCGGGTTGTCTGCACCGACGGCACCGGCGATGGCGCCATGGCGTACCCGGACACACTCGTCGGCACCGACTCGCACACGACGATGGTCAACGGGCTGGGGGTCCTGGGCTGGGGCGTCGGTGGCATCGAGGCGGAGGCGGCGATGCTCGGGCAGCCGATCTCGATGCTCATCCCCGAGGTGCTCGGGTTCAAGCTGATTGGGCGGCTACCGCAGGGCACGACCACGACTGACCTGGTGCTGACCATCACCGAACGGCTTCGCGGGTACGGGGTCGTCGGGAAGTTCGTGGAGTTCTTCGGCCCGGGGCTCGCGTCGCTGACGCTGGAGGATCGTGCCACTCTGGGCAACATGTCGCCCGAGTACGGGTCCACGGTCGCCATCTGCCCGATCGACCAGATGACCCTCGACTATCTGACGTTGACCGGCCGGGACGTCCGGCAGGTCGCCCTGGTCGACGCGTATGCCCGGGCGCAGGGGATGTTCGGCGTCGCCGCTGCCGATCCCCTCTACACGAGCGTCGTCGAGTTCGACCTCGGCGAGGTCGAGCCGAGCCTTGCCGGTCCGAAGCGTCCGCAGGATCGGGTGCCGCTCACGCAGGCCAAGACCGCGTTCGCGGGCGCGTTGCAGGAGCTGCTGGCGGGTCGCGACGCGCGACCGGTCGCGTCGGCGAACGGCAACGGCGCCGGGCTCGACCACGGTGCGGTGGTCATCGCCGCCATCACGAGCTGCACCAACACGTCGAATCCGAGCGTGATGATCGCCGCTGGGCTGCTGGCGCAGAAGGCGGCCGCGAGTGGGTTGATGCCGAAGCCCTGGGTGAAGACCAGTCTCGCGCCCGGGTCGCTGGTGGTCACCGAGTATCTCGAGGCGGCCGGGTTGATGACGCCGCTCGCCCAGCTCGGGTTCCGGTTGGTCGGCTACGGGTGCACCACCTGCATCGGCAACAGCGGGCCGCTGCCCGAGGATGTCTCGGCCGAGGTGAAGACGCGCGACCTGGTGGTCGTGTCGGTCCTCAGCGGCAACCGGAACTTCGAGGGTCGCGTGCAGTCGCAGGTGCGCGCCAACTACTTGGCGTCGCCGCCGCTCGTGGTCGCGTATGCCCTGGCGGGGTGGATGACCGTCGACCTCACCACCGAGCCGCTCGGGCGGGATCGAGACGGGAGGGATGTGTTCCTGCGCGACATCTGGCCGTCGGCCGCCGAGATCCAGACGGCGATGACCGCCGCGGTGCGCACCGAGCAGTTCACGTCGAAGTATCGCGGGGTGTTCGACGGCGACGAACGGTGGCGCGGGCTGCCGGCGCCGACCGGCCAGCGCTTCTCGTGGGACGACGACTCCACCTACGTGCGCAACCCGCCGTTCTTCGAGAACCTGGCGCCGACGCCGGCGGCCCGGGTGGACGTCCTGGGCGCGCGAGTCCTGGCGCTGTTGGGCGACAGCGTGACGACCGACCACATCTCCCCGGCGGGCGCCATCCCTGTAGACGGGCCGGCCGGGAGGTATCTGATTTCGCGTGGAGTGGACCCACAGGACTTCAACTCGTTTGGGAGCCGGCGCGGCAACCACGAGGTGATGATGCGGGGCACCTTCGCGAACATCCGGCTCCGCAATCAGCTGGCGCCCGGGACCGAGGGCGGCTGGACGCGGTATCAGCCGGACGGCGAGGAGCTGAGCATCTACGATGCCGCGATGCGATACGCCGAGGCCGGGGTGCCGCTGCTCGTCCTGGCCGGCACGGAGTACGGGTCGGGTTCTTCCCGCGACTGGGCCGCCAAGGGCACCATGTTGCTGGGCGTCCACGCCGTCATCGCCGAGAGCTTCGAGCGGATTCATCGGAGCAATCTGGTGTTCATGGGGGTGTTGCCGCTGCAGTTCAAGGACGGGGACAGCGTTGCGGCGCTCGGACTGACCGGTCGCGAGACGTTCGACATCACCGGTATCACCGACGGGCTCGCGCCGCGCGGCGAGGCGACGGTGCGCGCCGTGGCGCCGGACGGCGCCGCGCATGAGTTCACGGCGACCGTGCGGATCGACACCCCGGAGGAGCTGCGCTACTACCGCCACGGTGGCATCCTGCCGTACGTGCTGCGCCAGCTCGCGCAACCTGCTGAGGCGGAAGCAGACGCGTCAGGGATGCCGTGATACGGTCGTGAGTCGCGTGCCGCTGTTCGGTCCGAGGAGCGCGGACGTTCGTGAGGGGAGCGACCCGATGACGTCGCGTCAGACCCGGTGTCCGCCGGCCGCCGTCGCGGCCGGTGTGATTGTCTCGATGATGATGACGATAGCCGTGACCGCTGCCCAGGACGCCGACCGGTCCCAGCCGGAGCAGATCGAGTGGGACCTCGGCGAGATCTACCCGAACTACGAGGCCTGGAACACCGCGAAGACGCAGCTCGAGGAGCGGGTCGCGGCGCTCGCCGGCTACCGCGGCCGTCTGGGCGAGAGTGCGGCAACGCTGCGGGAGGCGTTCGACGCGATCTCCGGAACGGAGAAGGAGCTCTCGCGGCTCTATGTGTTCGCGTTTCTGAAGGCAGACGAGGACCGCCGCGTGCCCGAGGCGCAGGAACGCCGCGGTCTGGCGGCCGCCCTGCAGTCCGAGTTCAACGAGACAGTGGCTTTCGTGTCGCCCGAGCTGCTGCGGGTCGGCTCCGAGACGGTCCAGGCGTATCTTGCCGAGGAGCCGGGTCTCGCCAAGCATGCCTTCAACATTCGCAACACGCTGCGGCAGGAGCCGCACACGTTGTCGGACGAGGCGGAACAGGTGATCGCAGCGACCGGACCGATCGTGCAGGGGCCCGAGCGCATCTATGCGATGCTCACCAGCTCGGACATGCCGTTCCCGACCGTCACCCTGTCGACTGGAGCGGAGGTCCGGTTGGACCAGGCGGCCTACTCGCTGCACCGGGCGTCGCGGAACCGAGACGATCGCAAGTTGGTGTTCGACCGGTTCTGGGGCGCATGGAAGGCCTATGAGACCACGCTGGGTCAGACGCTCGACACCCACGTCAAGACGCACGTGTTCCAGGCGAAGGCCCGGCGGTATGACAGCGCGCTCGACGCGGCGCTCTCGGGGCCGAACATCCCGACCTCGGTCTATCAGAAATTGATCGAGGCGACACACCGCCACCTGCCGTCTCTGCACCGCTACTTCCGGCTGCGGCAGCGGATACTGGGGCTCGACGACCTGCACTACTACGACATCTACCCACCGCTGGTCGCATCGGACCGTACGTTCGACATCGACGAGGCAAAGGCGCTCACGCTCGCCTCGGCGGCGCCGCTCGGCGACCACTACCTGGAGCTGCTCGAGGAGGGATTCAGCGGAACCTGGATGCACGTCTACCCGCAACAGGGCAAGGCGCCGGGCGCCTACATGTATGGCGACATCTTCGACGTGCATCCGTTTCTGCTGCTGAACCACAATGGTCAGTTCCACGACGTGTCCACGTTCACCCACGAGTGGGGCCACGCGATCCACACGATGCTGGCCAAGGAGCACAACCCGTACGAGACTGCCGGCTACGCCACCTTCACCGCGGAGATCGCCTCGACGACCAACGAGGTCCTCCTGCAGGAGCACATGCTCGGCCAGGACATCTCGGACCAGGAGCGGCTGTTCTATCTCGGGACCGCGCTCGAGGCGGCGCGCGGCACCTTCTTCCGGCAGGTGATGTTCGCCGAGTTCGAGCTCAAGATTCACGAGATAGTCGAGGCGGGCGAGGCGCTGTCTGGCGAGAAGATGACCGCGGTCTACGAGGCACTGCTCCGCCAGTATCATGGGGCTGACGCGGGCGTGATGACGATCGACCCTGCCTATGCGGTCGAGTGGGCGTTCATCCCGCACTTTTACCGCAACTTCTACGTGTTTCAGTACGCCACCTCCATTGCCGGGGGGACGAGGTTCGCCGAGCGGTTCCTGAACGGCGATGCGCAAGCGCGAGACGACTATCTCGCGGTGCTCTCCGCCGGCGGGTCACGCTACGCCTACGAGCTGCTGCGGGAGTACGGGATCGACCTGGCCACCGACGCGCCATACGACGCGTTGATCGCCCGGATGGACCGTGTCATGGACCAGATCGAAGCGATCCTGGACCGGCAGGGACACTGAGCGGACACGCGCAACGACACCTCGGCCACGGTTCGTCCTCCACTGGACCACGACCGGAGCAGATCTGCCGCCACACGGACACCTGGACAGACCGTGCCTGTGAGACATCTGACCACTGGTGAGCTCGAGGCAGGATTAGCCGAGGTGCGCCGATCACCGCGAGATGCGGGGGTGTTGGAGCTGATCGTGGCGCGGCCCAGACCGGGTGATCGTGAGGTGCTCGAGGACGGCGAGCTCAGCCTGCGTGACGGCCTCGTCGGGGACGGTTGGCGGTCGCGTCGCAGCGCGCGCACGTCTGACGGGTCACCGCACCCGGACATGCAGCTGAACCTCATGAACGCTCGCGTGATCGCGCTCCTGGCGCAGACCAAGCGCCGATGGCCGCTGGCCGGCGATCAACTGTTCGTCGACCTGGATCTGAGCGCCGACCACGTGCCGCCGGGGACCCGGCTGGCGATCGGCACCGCCGTGATCGAGGTGACCAATCAACCGCACACGGGGTGTGGCAAGTTCGTCGAGCGCTTCGGCGTGGACGCGATGACACTCGTCAACTCCGAGCTGGGCCGACGTCTCCGGCTCCGTGGTGTGAACGCCAAGGTCGTGGAGCCGGGCCGCATTCGGGTCGGCGACCTGACACGGAAGCTGCACGTCGGGTGACCCGCTCGGTGGCGGACGACGTCGCCTCCCTTCATGACCCCCAGGAACCCGTAGATCGACCACCGCGCGGTGAGCGCATAGGTGGCCGAGCCTTCGATAGACGGCGCCCCGAGGGAGAAGACCGGCCTGTATGCGACCGAGAAGCAACGCCGGCAGCCGGGATGCAGCGCCGTTCGAATACAGCGGGGCTTTCACCACGG
Organism: Acidobacteriota bacterium; assembly: GCA_022562495.1. Classification (GTDB taxonomy): domain Bacteria; phylum Acidobacteriota; class Vicinamibacteria; order Vicinamibacterales; family UBA8438; genus NP936. The sequence continues at coordinate 19,586 of JADFPE010000008.1, read as the reverse complement.
GCTGCTAGACCACTACGCAGGCAGACCTGTCCGCCCCGCTGGCAGCGTTGGCGCTCGTGCTGTCGGGTGCGACAGCACGCGCGGGGCAGGTCGCTGAGGGTCCGACGTTCACCAAGGACATCGCGCCGATCCTCTACGAGAACTGCGTCACCTGTCATCGGCCCGACAACATCGCGCCGATGGCGTTGCTCGAGTACACGGATGCGCGTCCGTGGGCCCGGTCGATCAAGGATCTGGTCGTGGCGCGAGTGATGCCGCCCTGGCCGGCCGACCCGAACAACAGCGTGACGTTCCGGAACGAGCGCTATCTCGAGCAGCACGGGATCGACACCATCGCGGCCCGGGTGGACGCCGGTGCGCCGAAGGGCAACGATGCCGACCTGCCACCGAAACCGGATTTCCCGGAAGGCTGGACCTACGAGGGCGGCGAGCCCGACTACGTCTTCGAGCTGCCCATCGAGTATACGGTCGCGGCCGAGAGGGAAGAGGACTACATCAATTTCTATTCTGAGATTCCCTGGGAGGAGGATCGGTTCGCGGAGGTGCTCGAGCTGCGCCCGAGCGACTTCCGGCTGGTGCACCACTCGGGTGCGTATACGGTCGACCTCCCCTGGGGCACGCAGGTGATCGACGGCGTGCTGCACGACCTCGACGGCAACGCGCTGCTGCGGGCGCGGCTACCTCGCCGTCCCGTCTCCGAGCCGGACGAGGAGGGCGAGCAGGCGTCGGCCGGCCGGGTGGCCCAGCGCGTGTTCAACGAGGTCAACCTGCCGGGCTCGAGCAAGCTGCTGTCCTACCGATCAACGAGCCGATCACGCTCTACGGGGTGTCGCCGCACATGCACCTGCGGGGCAAGAGCCTGCGGTGGATCGTGACCTATCCCGACGGCCGTGAGGAGACGCTGCTCGACGTCCCGGAGTTCGACTTCAACGGGCAGATTCATGTCGAGCTCGAGGAGCCGCTGTTTCTGCCAGCGGGCAGCAAGATTACCGGTATCGGGGTCTATGACAACTCGCTCGGCAACCGGTGGAACCCCGGTCCGCACCTCGCAGTCTACTGGGGACAGCAGAGCTGGGACGAGATGTATCAGGCGTTTACCGAGTACACCGTCGAGAGCCAGGACCTGACGAAGCCGCAGCCGAGTACCAACGACGAATAGCCCCGGCTTCGTCCCAACGGCGTGCACGCGACGACCGGAGCCGAGCGCTGCCGCTCAGCTCCGGTCGTGTCATTCTGGGCTGCCTGTGTGCATGCGGTCGTGGTGGGGCGGGTGTGGCGGCTCGGGGCGAAGCACGGGGTGGTGTCATGCAGAGACGGCCGGTGCGTCGCGTGTCGCTTGGCCTGGTGATGACGGCGGTTGGGCTCCTCGCACCGGCGGCGGCCCTGGCCCAGCTGCAGCCACAGCGCCCGCAGGGGCAGATTCCGGACCGTGGACGCCCGACCGAGAGCAGCGACGAGACCCCGATCTTCGACTACGACGCGTATGTCCCAGGCATCTGGGAGTTCGAGTGGCGGGTACCGGAGAGCCCGCTCGGATCGGGCGGCTTGATCGAGGGGACCGAGGTCTATTCGGACAGCGCGGACGGTCGCTACGACACCAGCAGGATCGACGCCCGGGGTCCAGACGGGCCGTTCACGACGGAGTCCCGGATCGTGTATCTGGCCGACCAGAAGGTGTTCGTCCGGTACGACACCGACAGCCGCGGGTTCGACGTCTTCAGGGTGGGCCGCGTGGGCGGCGACCTTGGCGGGTTCTATACGATCCACTACGAGACGCCGCCGTTCGAGGTGCACGGGCAGCAGGTGCAGCTCCGGATGACCACCCGCCTGGTCTCGCCGGTGCACGACAGGGTGGAGGCGCGCATCTCGATCGACGGCGGGCCGTTCACGAATGTCGGCAACGCCTGGTGGACGAAGCACCTGCCGGGCGTGACGACACCGCAGTAGGCCACGCGCCTCATGACATGACGTGGACGATGTGCCGCACGTGGACGATGTATCGCGTCTGCCTGCTCCTGGCCGGGCTGACCGGGGTCGCGACGGCGCAGCCGATGCCGATTATGATGACCGTCGGGTGTGTCGAGAGCGACGGTCGCGGCGGGGTCACCCTGACCCGTGCGACCGACCCGGAGGCGATCGCGGATCGGCTGCCCGTACAACCGCCAGCCGACGCGCCGCTCGGCATGCGGACCATCAGGATGGTCGGCACGCTCGACGAGTTCGGTGTCGCCAAGCACGAAGGGCACACGGTCTGGGCGAAAGGGTTGCTCAACCCTGGTGAGCCGGTGGATCTCCTCAATCTCGTGTCGATTACCCACCTCGCGCCGGCGTGCGAGTGAGTGCTCGTCGCACGCCCAACGGCTTGGGGCTATGGGCTTTGGGCTGTAGGCACTCCAGGGGCCTTCGGCCCTACAGCATCGCTGGAATGATGAGCATCGCGACGGTGGTGACGAGGAAGAGCACCACCGCGATCAGGCCGCTGTAGCCGAGGATGTCCCCGAACTTCAACCGCGTGACGGTCAGAATCGGGATGGCCCAGAACGGCTGGATCAGGTTGCTCGTCGAGTCCCCGTAGCAATAGGCGAGCAAGGTCGTGGTAGGCGACACCGCCAGTTCCATGGCGGCCGGTAGCAGGTAGGGTGCCTCGATCAGCCACTTCGACCCGCCGGACGGCACGAAGATGTTCACGACACCCGAGTAGATGTAGACGATCAACGGATAGGTCTCCCTGGTGGCCACTTGCACGAACAGCTCGCCGAGCCAGTCACCGAGCCCCGTGCTCTGGATGATCCCGAAGATCCCGGCGTAGAAGGGGAACTGCAGAATGACCCCGGACGCGGTGGGGGCACCGTTGCGGAAGGCGCGGACCAGGTTCGCGGGCCGGCCCTGCAGCAGCAGGGCGCCGATCAGAAACACGGCGTTGTAGGCGTTGATGGTCCAGTTGGCGCCGAACCACGTCTCGAACGACGTGAAGAACGGCTGCGCTCCCGACAGGACCTCGGTTGTGAACGAGCGGCCGAGCGGATAGCCGATCAGGATCACCGCCAGGAAGATCCATCCGCGAAACGCTTCGATACGGGCGGCCGGCGTCGTTGGCTCCACCTCCTCCGGCATCACCGGCATGATCCGCTGCAACTGGTCCTCGCTCAGCGTGCGTGGGTTCTGGCGCGGGTGCAGCAGGGCCACCATCCCGAGCGCGACCAGCGACACGATCAGCAGGTAGGTCAGGTTGAACACGTTGAACAGCGTCTCGGTAATCGGTAGCAGGCGCTCGACGAGCGGCTCGGTCCCGGGCGGCGGCGTCGTGATCGGATTGCCGGCAGTGGCCATGATGAGCGGTGCCGAGCCGGAGATCCCACCATGCCAGACGGTGCCCAGACCGAGATAGCCGGCGACGACCAGCAGCCGGATGTCCGCCTTCGGGTTCCGCCGTGCGATGAACGGGACGAACAGCGCCGAGGCGACCACGCTCGCCGCCCAGTTGAAATAGGCGACGACGATCGAGAACGCGCCCAGCAGGACCACCGCCTGGACCGGCCGGTCCTCGTCCGGACGCCCGGCCAGCCAGTCGAGGAAGCGGAAGACGGGCCGCGACGAGACGCACGCGTGCGCGGCGATCATGGCGATGGTGAACTGCATCGCCAGCTCGAGCAGCGCCCACATCCCGCCGCCCCAGGCGAGCACCGTCTCTTCGAGCCTGGCGCCGGCGCCGAATATGGCCAGCAGCATCGCCAGCACGGTCAGGGTCATGCAGACGACCCACGAGTCGGGGATCCACCGCTGTGTGAAACGTGAGAGGCCCTCCCCGAGGTTGCCGACGGCGCGAATCAGAGCTGACATATTGAAGGAGCCAGATACAGGTTCCGGGGCGGACAGGCGTCCCCGGAACAGTGAGTCACGGGGTGCGTACTACTTCAGTGTCGGCATACTGAGGCTCACCGCGTCGCGGTGTGCCGGCCAACGCGTGGTGATCACCTTCGTGCGGGTGTAGAACCTGACGCCGTCCGGACCGTGCATGTGGAGGTCGCCGAACAGCGAGCTCTTCCAGCCGCCGAACGAGAAGAACGCCATCGGCACCGGAATCGGCACGTTGACGCCGACCATGCCGACTTGGATCTCGTTCGCGAACCGGCGCGCCGCGGCGCCCGACTGCGTGAAGACCGCCGTGCCGTTGCCGTACGGGCTCTGGTTGACGATGTCGATCGCCTCTCCGTCACTCTGGGCCCGCACGACGACCAGCACCGGCCCGAAGATTTCGTCTCGATAGATCGACATGTCGCGCGTGACACGGTCGAAGAGCGTCGGGCCCAGGAAGTGACCGCCCTCGTAGCCAGAGACGGTCAGCCCGCGGCCGTCGACCACCAGCTCGGCGCCCTCGCGCTCGCCGGCGTCTACATAGCCCCGGACGCGGTCGAGATGGGCCTGCGTGACGAGCGGGCCCATGTCGACGCCTGCGCGGTCGCCCGGGCCGACCCGCAGCGCAGTTGCGCGCTCCTTCAGACGCGAGACGATCGCGTCGCCTGCCTCCCCGACGGCGACAACGGCGGAAATCGCCATGCATCGTTCCCCGGCCGAGCCATAGGCCGCCCCGATCAGGGCGTCGGCCGCGCTGTCGAGATCGGCGTCCGGGAGCACGACCGCATGGTTCTTCGCACCGCCGAGCGCCTGCACCCGCTTGCCGCGCGCGCTCGCCGTCTCATAGACGTATCTGGCGATGGAGGTCGAGCCGACAAAGGAGACCGCCGCGATGTCGGGGTGGGTCAGCAGGGCGTCGACCGCCTGGCTGTCGCCGTGCACGACGTTGAGGACGCCATCCGGTAACCCGGCCTCCTTCAGCAGACGCGCCGCGAGCATGCTGGCCGAGGGGTCTTTCTCCGACGGTTTCAGCACAAACGTGTTGCCGCAGGCCAGCGCCACCGGGATCATCCACATCGGGCACATGATCGGGAAGTTGAACGGGGTGATACCGGCGCACACGCCGAGCGGCTGCCTCACCGTGTGCGAATCGACCCCAGTGCCCACGTCCTCGGCATGCTCGCCCTTCAGCAGGTGCGGGATGCCGGTGGCGAACTCGACCACCTCGAGCCCGCGTTGCACCGAGCCCGCGGCGTCGGGCAGCGTCTTGCCGTGCTCTTCGGTGATGGCGGCGGCGATCTCGCCCGTGTGCCGCTCGAGCAGGTCCCGGAACCGCATCAGAATACGGGCGCGTCGCAACGGTGTCGTGGCGCGCCAGGCCGGGAACGCGGCGTGGGCGCTCGCGACCGCCAGGTCGACATCGGCGTCGTTGGCGAACGGCACCGTTCGGACCACGGCGCCCGTCGCCGCGTTGGTCACCGACCCGTGTCGCGATCCGCGTGAGGTCGTGTGCTGCCCGTCGATCCAGAAGGGAACGGTCGAGACCGTCGTCTGTGTCGTCATGCCACCGTGTCCGGTCGAAAGCGGCTGTGAGGGCCCACGCAAGAAGAACTTCCCATGTTCGGCCGCCGATGCATCCCGTCTGGCGGCGTTGCTCGTCGGTCGATTACTGCCCGTAGGCTCCCTCCTCGCGCCTTGCCAGCCAGGCGCCTCGACGCCTCACAACGGGGAAACTTATTCTTGCGCGGACCCTTAGGATCGTTCGGATTTCAGCCAGGCGTCAAGCGTGAAGCAAAGGTGTGCTACGCTGCGCTACGGCTCGCAGGTCGGGTAGAGGTGTTGGAACGAGGTGACGTTGAGCCGTAACGCGCCGTCCATAGTTCAGGCGCCGCCCCATGCGCTGGACCTTGTGACCGTCGTGGTCGTCGATGCCAAACTCGCCGACACCGAGTAGCATGAAGCAAGCGGTTCTGGTGCTGCTGGTCCAGCCTGTCGGTGGCGACGGGTGAGGCGCCGCGACCCAAGCCGGGCCCGGTCGACGGTGATCCGGGCGGGTACTATCGCCAGTGCTGGGAGACACCCGAGCCGATGCATTACAACGACTCACAGTGCCTGATCACGGGCCGCAGCTGCTGTGTGTCGCCGGCCGCCTGTCGCGTGCATTAGGAACTCTCGGTGGACATCGAGCCGTTCATCGACGTCGGCGTCACGTGGTACACGTAAGGTCATGGAGGACACGGGGCACTAACGTATGGGCAAGCGTCTAGGCACTGCCATGGCGGTCGTTCTCACAGCGCTCGTCTCCGCTCAAGGTGGGGTGACGGGCGACTGGGAGATGACGCTGAGCACACAGACCGGCATCACGACGTGGCAGGTCCGATTCGAGCAGGACGGTGACCGCCTCGGCGGCGAGATCGACCTCGGCGACAACGAGGTGCTGTCGCTCGAAGGTACCATCGACGGCACCATGCTCACGTTCGTCATCGTCGTGCCGGACCTGGACGGCGACCAACCGATCAGCTTCGAGGGGGAGCTGGCCGGTGACACGATCAAGGGGGCGGAGGGCACGTTCGTCTGGTACGGGACCGGCGACTGGACCGCGTCACGACAGTAGCGCCGGCATCGGATCGGCTTGGCGCCCACCCGTTGTCACAAGAGCCTCGAGGCCCGCAGACGCCGCGCCGAGTTCGGCCATGCGGGTGAGGCGCGAACGGCGGCGGCGCCGGGTCGTTGACGAGTCACGAGAGCAACAAAGGGGTAGAACGCTATGAGGAATCGCCTCGCCGGTGTCTTGACACTCGCCGTGCTCGTGGCTGGGTCGCTGGTCTGGTTCACGCTGCCCGGTCGGGCCGCCGTGGGAGACATCAGCGGCACCATCACGAGCTCGAACGGACCGGAAGCGGGCGTGTGGGTCATCGCCGAAACGACCGACTTGGGTACCAAGTTCATCAAGACTGTCGTCACCGGTGACGGCGGCCGCTACCTGATTCCCGATCTTCCCGAGGCCAGCTACAAGATCTGGGTCCGCGGCTACGGCCTGCTCGATTCGGAGGGAGTCACTGCCGAGCCGGGTGCAACCGTTGACGTCCGGGCCACTGTGGCGCCCACCCCGGCCGAGGCGGCCAGGGTTTATCCAGCCAACTACTGGTACTCATTGATTGAGCCGCCGGCGCCCAGCGAGTTTCCCGGCACCGGGCCGGACGGCAACGGTATCGCCGCGAACCTGCAGCACCAGGGGCAGTGGGTCGATATCCAGAAGCAGGGCTGCATGCTCTGTCACCAGCTGGGCAACCGCATCATCCGCCAGATCGACAACCTCGAGCAGTTCGACTCGACGCTGGCCGCCTGGGACCACCGGGTGCAGATGGGGCAGCGCGGGTCACAGATGAGCAACGTCATGAGCCGCTTCGGCCGCGAGCGTGGCCTGCAGATGTTTGCCGACTGGAGCGACCGGGTCGCCGCCGGCGCCGTGCCGCCGGCGCCGCCGCGTCCGCAGGGTGTCGAGCGCAACGTCGTCATCTCGTTGTGGGAATGGGGTACCGAGATGGACTACATCCACGACGAGATTGCGACCGACAAGCGGAACCCCCGCGTGAACGCGAACGGGCCGATCTACGGCGTGAACATCTCGAACGACGAGTTGGCGATGCTCGACCCGGTGACGCATCTGGCGACTAACCTGAAGATTCCGCTGCGGGTGGACCCGGAGACCGTGCCAGGGATGATTGCGCGGTCGATGCCGGTGCCGTCCCGGTTCTGGGGTGAGGAGCTGCTCTGGAACGACCCGGCGAACCCGCACAACCCGATGATGGACCAGCTGGGACGGGTGTGGATGACGTCGATGATTCGGGGCCGAGCCAATCCGGAGTGGTGCAAAGACGGGTCGGACAACCCCTATGCGCAATACTTCCCGCTCGAGAACAGCGGCCGATCCGCCGTGTTCTACGAGCCGGAGACGCAGACGTTTGTGCTGATCGACACCTGCTACGGCACGCACCACCTGCAGTTCGCCGAGGACGAGAACGACACGCTCTACTTCAGCGGCGGTGGCCAGGTCATTGGCTGGATCAATACGAAGCTGTATGACGAAACTGGTGACGAGCAGATCTCGCAGGGGTGGTGCCCGACGGTGCTCGACACCAACGGTGACGGTGTCATCACCAAACCGTGGAACGAGCCGGATCGTCGCGGCAACTTCGAGAACATGGACATCAGCCTCGACACCCGCGTCGTGGTGGGCAGCTACGGGATCGTGGGCGACCCCACCGACGACAAGGCGGTCTGGATCGCCTCGACGCAGTTCCCGGGCCGGCTGGCGCGGCTGCACGTAGGCGACAACCCGCCCGAGACCTGCGTCACCGAGGTGTACGAGGTGCCGTCGGTCCTCGACCCGAACGTGCCGAGGGAGAAGACCGGCTTCGGCTCGCGCGGCATCGACATCGACCGGCACGGTGTCGTCTGGACCGCGTTGTCGGGCAGTAGCCACTTCGCCAGCTTCGACCGCGCCAAGTGCACCGTGACCAACGGTCCCACCGTGGTCGACGGGCGGCACTGCGTCGACGGGTGGACGCTCTACCCGACGCCGGGCCCGGTGATCCGGGGCACCGACCCGCCGATGCGCGCCGACTACCACTACTACAGCTGGGTCGACCAGTGGAACACGCTCGGGTTGGGCGAGAACGTCCCGATCGCCAACGGGTCGAACTCGGACTCGCTGCTGGCTCTGAATCCGGAGACGGGCGACTGGACCGTGCTGCGGGTACCTTACCCGCAAGGCTTCTTCGCGCGGGGGCTCGATGGTCGTATCGACGACCCAGATGCCGGCTGGAAGGGTCGCGGCGTGTGGGCGACCTACGGCGCGGCGGCGACCTGGCACATCGAAGGTGGCAAGGGCGTGAGGCCTGGCATCGTGAAGTTCCAGGTGCGCCCGGACCCGCTGGCCAACTAGCGACGCGGCGTCGTCCGGACGACATCGGCGCCGCATCGCTCGTTGGCGTTTTTCACAGCCCCGCTACGCGGGGGCTAGACATCCTGTTGGGCGACGAGAACTTTCGCGCGCTCCGACGTCGCCCTCGGAGGATGTCTAGCAGTCCGTGGGTCGCCCGTGATGTGACCCGAGGGCCTTCGCGGGGGAGGGATCCCGCGAAGGCTCTTTGTGCGTGCGGTGGACGGGCCGTCGCCGACGTGCCAGCGAACCAGGAAGCGTGTCACGCGAGTGAGGGGAGACGTCAGCCTTGACGTCGCGGAACCGCGCGGCGACACTGTACGCTTCGTCGACGCGATGAGGAGGGTCCGCCGGGGCCTCCGCGGCGTGTGGCTGACGCGTCTTCGGCCGTTGAGCGCCACACCACGGAAGGGAGCACGAGACAGTTCATGGTCGTCCAACCCACGCGCACCGTCGACTTCGACCGGGCCAACGAGGTGGTCCAGCGGTTCCAGAAAGAGTCCACCAAGTGGCTCTATGGTCTCGACGATGCCGCTCGCATCCTCTCCTGGGCCTTCTTCACGCTGCTGCCATACACCGACAAGTTGAGCCAGAGCAAGCGGCTGCGTCAGCCTCACATCATGTTTCGGGGGCCGACCGGTACAGGCAAGACGGACCTCGTCAGCGCCTGCGCGATGGCCATCGACGCGAAGTTCGAGCGGATCCAGGGCATGCCTACCTACATGCCGGAGGACATCCTCGGGTATGAGACGATCGTCGAAGGGCTCGACGGTACCCGGAAGCTGCAGTTCAAGCCGGGCAAGCTGATGGCGCACATCGTGCTCATCGACGAGGACAACCGGTTGTCGGGCAAGACCAAGGCGGCGGTGCTCGAGGGGATGGAGGAGAGCTCGGCGACGCTGGCCTCGGACTACAGCAACCTGGCCGAAGGCAAGGTGCTGCCGTTGTTCCCGCTGTCGTGTGACTTCAACGACATCGAGGGCCCGCGGTTCTTCATGGTGATCTGCACCGAGAACATCTTCGGCGAGGAAGAGGGCACCTTTGCCAACCCGGTGGCGCAGCTCGACCGCACCACCCTCTCGATCAACATGCTCGACCCCGAGGACGAGGCGGACGAGTTGCAGATCACCGCAAGCAATGTCGTCGGGCGCAAGGTCGAGAAGCTCACCGACCTGTATGAGGTGCTCGACATCGCGCGGTATATCTTCGACAACGTCCAGATGTCCGACTACGGCCAGCAATACAAGGTGCGGCTCATCCGCAACACACGGCCGCACCGCGTCATCGGGCGCGCTGCCCGCATCGTCAAGGAGTACATCCGGGTCGGCATCTCGCCACGCGTCCATTTTCACATCGAAGCGGTGGCTCGGACCTTCGCGTTCTTCCATGGCGACACGATGATTACGCCGGACCACATCAAGGCGGTCGCCGGCCCGGTGCTCGCGCACCGGCTCGTCCTGCGCGAGGGCATGGAGTTCTCGGTCGACAAGGAGGAGCTGCTCCAGCAGATCGTGCGGGACATGGAGGTTCCGCCGTGGAAGTAGAGGAGCTCTTTGCCCGGTTCCGCGACATCAAGCACGGCATCCGGGCGAGGAAACGGTCCACCAGCATCCACTTCGGCGAGCACAAGAGTGGGTTCAAGGGGGCCGGCTACGACATCGTTGGGGTCGAGCAGTGGAGACCGGGTCAGCCCCTGAAGGATGTCGCATGGGCCCTCAGTCTTCGCACCTATCCCGAGAAGCTCTACAAGATTGAGCGGATGGAGCCCAAAGAGCTCCGGACGCTCATCGTGTGCGATCTGTCGTACTCGACGCTGTTCCAGATTTCCCAGGAGTCGAACAAGGCGCTGTTGATGCTGGATCTGCTCGGCAACATCGGGCTGACCCGCGCCAAACTGCGCGACCCGGTCGGGCTGCTCGGATATTCTGACCGCATCGAGATGTATCTGCGCCCGAAGCTCGGGACCTCGCAGGTCTTCTATCTGGCGCAACAGATCTTCGAGAAGCTGCAGCTCGAGCGCGAGTTCCCGACCCGGCGGCCCGCGCACCTGAAGGTCGCGCTCGACTTCATGCTCGCGCGCCTCAAGATGCGGCACTCGGTCATCGTCTTGACCGACCTCGTCGACCTGGTCAACGACCCCGACGCGGTCGATTTCAAGCTCCTGCGAACCCTGGGGTCGAAGCACGATATGATGATGCTTATTCTGGACGACCCGGACGAGTTCCGCGTCAAGAGCCGCCTGGGGTATATCCGGATCTCGGACATGGAAACCGGGAAACAGACCGTGATCTCGGCCCGAAAGGCGGGCGCGATCCGGCGTCGCATCGAGGAGTCGCGCGCGGCGCTGCAATACCAGCTGAAGCATCAGGCCGGCATCGACTCGGTCGTGCTGACCCCGGAGAACCACCTCGAGGCGCTGCCCAAGTTCCTGATCTCGCGCACCGCCCGCCAGTGATCGTGGATATGACGCACACACACGTGACCGTTCTGGCCGTTCTCCTGCTGTTGGCTCCCGTGACCCCCGCCGCGCAGCCGTCCAATATGGACGAAGCCGCGATCGGTCCGGTGCGGGTCGAGACCCTGGAGTTGGAGCCGACCGTCGTCAAGACCGGGGATCTGATCATCCAGCGCTACCGGGTCCGGTTTCCGGACCTGATCGACGAGGGACAGGAGATCATCATGCTCGAGGACCGGATGGCGCCAGAGACGCTGCCGGTCCATCCGTTCGAGGGCGTCTCGCTCTCGATCGACAAGAGCCGTGTCGACGACGAGCACATCTGGGTCTTCACGTACGGGTTCCGGCTGGTCGACCCGAGCAAGATGACCTACCTGCTGCCCAACTTCAGCTTCTACTACCTGGTTCGCGACCTGGGCGAGACCATCGAGGACGCGGAGGTGCAGCAGGTGGACGGCGGGCAGGGGCTGGTCCGGTACGTCACGACGATTACCGACGAGCCGAGTCTCGCCATCCGGGACACCATCGAGCTTGGCAGCTTTGCCGGTCGGTCGGCGTTCTTCCGGACGCTGGCCTGGACGGTGGCGCCGCTGCCGATGGTCGTCTGGCTGGTCATGCTGCTTCGGTTGGCACGCACGCCGAAGGCGATCTCGATCGAGAAGGCCGAGGAGGCGGAGGAGCTGGCGCGCATCGAAGCGCAGATCCCGATTCCGCCCTCGATCTGGGAGGCCAGACGCAGCGTGCGCCGTCAGTTGAAGACACTGCACGACATGCCACCGAGCGCCAATGGGGAGGCGCTGGCGGAGGTCGAGCGGGCCTTGGTGATCTCGTTCCGCGACTACCTGCAGGCCGAGCTGCCGGATCTGCACACGGGTGACACCGCGCTCGACATCCAGCACTACGTGGAGGGGCTTGCCGACGGGTCGCGCAAGGACGCGCTCCACACGCTGACGTCACGGATGGTCGCGTACCAGCGAGGGCTCGAGTACGGTGACCCGGCGCCGATCGAGAGCCCGGGGGACGAGGCGCGGTCGCTGCACGAGGCGCTCTCGCGGTTGCGTCCACACAGGCGGTTGCTCAACAGCATGATGGCGCTGGTGGGACGGTAGCAGTCATGTTCATGCCCTGGTCGGAGCTCGCCGCGTTCATCGACAGCGGATTCCGCGAGCTGATTGAGACCGACGTGGCGCAGATCCGGTATGGCGACGTCGGCATGGCGACCTGGCTCGCGATCGGTGTCGGCGTGGCGCTGGCGCTGACCCTGGTGCGGCTGGCCGCGGCGCGGAAACGGCATGTCCGCCAGCACTCCGGCCACGTCATCGCCGTCAACCATCGGAAGCGGCTCTGGATCCGGCTGGCACACAGCGCGCCGAAGCTGTTGCTCGCTGCCGCCCTGGTGCTGCTGGTCGTGTCGGTCGCCGACCCGTTCCTGACGGCCACAGAGGAGGTGAGCGGCTATGTCGAGTCGCGGGTCCGGATCGACCTGGTCGACACGTCTGGCTCTATGGCGTGGGAGTTTCCGGACACCAACAAGTCGAAGGCCGAAGTGGCGCGTGACGCACATCTCGAGTTCCTCGACATGCGGCGCGACAAGAATGACCGCGTCTCGCTCTGGCTGTTCTCCACCTACCCCTACATGGTGGACGACTTCGTCATGGATGACGAGCTGTACTACTTCCAGGTCTGGGACGCGCCGTATGTGATGACCCAGCGGCTCGACAAGGCGATGGTGGTGCCGCGCGACAAGGTGCGGATCATCCCGGCCGAAGGGGACACCAACATCGTCCGGCCGCTCCAGGACATCGTGAAGCATTTCGACCGGGACGAGGCGGCGGTCGGCCTGGCCTCGAACCAGAACCGGGCGGTGTTGATCATCACCGACGCCGCGGTCGACGAATTCCCGGACGCCGAGTTCGCAGAGCTGAACAAGCGGAACATCGTGCCCTACATCATCTACATCAACACCAGCGACGCGCGCACGGCGAGCTTCCTGCACCCGACGGTGCCGCAGCTGGTGTCGCAGATTCAGGAGTATGGCGGCGACTATTTCGATGTCACCGACGAGGACAGCCTGGCGCAGGCCTATCGGGCGATCGACGAGCGTGAGGCAGTGCGGGTGGAGCTGAGGCATCGGGCGCTGAAGGTGCCGATCTATTCGCGGTTCCTCCTGGTGGCGATGGGGCTGCTGGTCGTCGGCATCCCGATGGGGTTCGTGTCCGAGCTGCTCTGGGGGACGAGCCCATAAAGCGAGCCGCCCTGTTGTGGGCGTTCCGGTTGTCTCCCTCTCCCTGTCGGAGAGGGTTGGGGTGAGGGCCGAGGGTTCTCAAGAGGGACACAGATGCGATTTACAGACCTGCTCGATAAGGAACATGCCTTCCGCTACCTCGTCGGGTTCGTCCTGGCGCTGCTGTTCTTTGCCGGCGTGTGGGTGCCGTCGAGGAGTCTGTCGGCATTCTTCACGAACCTGGACGGGCTGAGCGAGAGTGTCCGGCGCAGCGACTTCGAACGGGCCGAGGCACAGCTGGCCGAGGTGGCTGCCTTCTACGAAGGCAGCCGGGTCTGGGGTATGCAGTGGTTCGCCGATTCGTATCTGTTCCAGGACGCGTTCCTGCAGCAGGCGTCCTACAGCTACCTGACGGGCGACTACGACACCGTGGTCGGAGACCTGTCCGACGAGATCGACGACCCGCGGGCGTCGCACCTGCTGGCGAGCGCGAAGTTCATGCTGGCCCGCGAGCGCTACCGCGCGATCGACCCCGAAAGCGCGGATGCGCAGGTGCAGAAGGAAGCGATCATCCTCGAGGTGATGGAGACGGTGAACGCCGACTACGAGCGCGCCCTGCGTGGCGACACCGACGACCGCTTCGAGTACAAGTGGAACTACGATTTGACCAGCAATCCCGAGGCGATCCGCCGCGCGCTCGAGGCGCCACGTGAGATCGAGCCTCCCGAGCTGGAGCAGATGAAGGGTGAGGGCACGCCGGTCCGCCGCCGCCGCGGCTAGAGACGTGATGCTCGAGGAGTCAGGAGTCAGGAGAAAGCCGGACGGCTTCGCCAGCTGCTGTTCCACCAGAGCACGAAGGTCCACGGTAGCACGGCCTGTCCGCCTCCGTGCGCTGTTTCTCGCGACAGCGACCTTCGGCGGGACCTCGCCGTAGCCGTGGCGAAGGCGGGCAGGGCCGCCGGGCGGAATCTTCTATGGATTTCCTCACCACTCTGGTCCGGGACAGCGTCGAGTTCGCCAACCCGGAGTACCTGGCAATCGTTCCGGTCGCCGGCGTGCTCCTGGTGTTCGGGCTGCTCATCTTCGCGGTCCGGCTGCTGTTGCGACCTGTCCGCACCGCAGGCTCGAGCTACCCCCTCTTCGGCCACATCAAGTTCTGGTTCCTGGCGATCGCGGCACTGGCGCTGGTGGCTGTCGCGGCGGCGCGCCCGTTCTGGGTCTACGGCGGGTCGAGCTTCAAGCGGGGCGACGTGGACGTGGTGGTCGCCATCGACGCGTCGGCGTCGATGTGGGTCAAGGACCTGGGCCCGTCACGGCTGGACCTCGCCGTCCGCGAGGCGCTGAGCCTCTACACCCAGGACATCCTGACGCCGGGCGACCGAACGGCGGTCTTCGTCTGGGGCACGACGGCGCTGCGCCGGGTGCACATGTCGGCGAACGCGGAGCGGTTCATCGAGGAGGTGGGCCGGATCGGGCCGCCGACGACCCTGTCGGGCGACGCCTTTCCGTGGGACAGCGACATCGCGACCGCGATCGAATCGATCTACCTGTCGCTGGACAACCAGGATCGGTTTGAGGAAGGGGAGGGCAATTGGGCGCCGGAGGAGCGCAGTGACCGGCTCGTGCTGCTGTTCACCGACGGTGACTTCCTGATCGACGCCGAGCAGATGAGCCGGCTGGACGTGGCGCTCGGCGAGTTCCGCCGGCGCGGCCTGGCGATCTATCCGGTCGCCATCGGCAGCCGCACCGGGGTCAATATCGACTCGGTGCTGACCGACTACGTCCGTGGCGTCGACTACGACGAGACGCTCGAGGCGGACCTCGAGGGGCAGCGCACCCGGCTCGGGCTCGACGGTATCGCCATGCTCGAGCAGCGCACCGGGGGGCGCTCGTTCATCGTCGACAGCCCGCAAATCTCCTCGGATAGCTTCCTCCGCAACGTCGTCGACTCCCACCGCAGCATCTCCTTCCAGCTGATCCCCGCCGAAGACAAGCAGGAAATCTGGCAGTGGGTCGTCATGCTCGCCATCCTCGTCTTCGTCGCCGCCATGGTTTTCTATTGATGAGACGGGGCTGCGCCCCGAACCCCACGCGGGCGCTGCGCGGGGACCCCCAAGGCCCCACTCCGCGCCCGCGGGGCGCGCATTGTCGCGCGCCTGGCCGCCGTGCTGGTCTCTCTCCGCAGCGGGGCCCTTCCCGCCTTCGCCGAGGCTTCGGCGGACAGGCAGGGCCGGCCAGTCCGTGATGCTGTGCTCTGCGTGGGGTTGGCCCGTGCCACTGACGCGCACGGCACAGGTATCAGCCGTTGGGGTGACGGCCAGGCACCGCCAACGAGTCAGCTGGTCACTTGAGACATGCAACTCTTATACTTCTTGAAGGTGCTTATGACAGAACGGGTTTCGACACTCGATGTTCGCCAGCGTCTCGGAGATATGCTGAATCGAGTGGCGCTTCGCCACGATGAGTTCGTCATCGAACGCAAAGGCAAGACGCTGGCTGCGCTGGTGTCGATCGAGCGACGCGAGCAGATGCGGGGGATCGCGCGCCGCCACGCTGTCGAATTCCTTCAGCAACGGCGAGACTCCAGCATGACGGATAGGGATGCCATGGCTCTGGCGAACCACGCCAGGCGCTGGGCGCGTCGGCGTCAGAGGCGGCGCTAGTGGTCCCCGTCAAGCAGACTGTAACTTGTCAAGTTTACGGCGGGCACGTGCGACTTTTGCCAGAATATCCGAGGCCTTGGCCGTCCAAATAAAAGGGCTCGGATTCTGATTATTGTGAGCGATATGTCCCTCAACCGCCCGCTGTAAGGCTTCGACCGATTCGAACACGCCGCGTGTCAGGCGCCGTTCCGATAGATCCCGAAAGAAGCGCTCCACCATGTTCAACCAGGAAGCGCTGGTTGGCGTGTCGTGGCAATGGACTCGTGGATGTCGCTCAAACCACGCTTTTACCGTGTGGTGTTTGTGGGTTGAGTAGTTGTCGCAGATAAAGTGAATCTCCTTGTCTTCTGGGACGCGTCGCTTGATGAGGTTCAGAAACTTGACCCATTCCTGATGCCGGTGTTTGTTCATACACGTGCCAATGACTGAACCATCCATCACATTGAGCGCCGCAAAAAGGGACGTTGTGCCATTGCGCTTATAGTCGTGCATCATGGTACCGCTACGACCCTTCTTGAGTGGTAAGCCGGGCTGGGTCCGATCCAAGGCCTGCATCTGACTCTTCTCATCGCAGGACAACACTACGGCGTGTTCGGGCGGGTTGAGATACAACCCAACGACATCTTCGAGCTTGTCAGCGAAGCGTGGATCATTGGAAATCTTAAAGGTTCGGGTGAGATGAGGTGTGAGTCCGTAACTGCGCCATATCCGGCCAATGGTGGACTCGCTGACCCCGGAGGCCGCAGCCATAGATGCGCGGCTCCAGTGCGTCGCGTTGGGAGGTGTCTCGGTTGTGGTTTTCTTGACGATGCCTGCCCGCTTCGGTGTGGAAATTGACGGAATGCGACCAGATCGTGGAGCATCCTTTTCAATCCCCACTACACCACCCTGGGCAAACCGGTCTCTCCATCGTCCAGCCTTCTGTCGAGTGATGCCGAGGCGCCCGGCGATTTCAATGTTGTCCTTCCCCGCGGCCGCTAGCAGAACGATCTGGGCTCGTTCTACCAGGCGGACGGATGCACTTGGGCTCCGACTCACGAATTCAAGCTGTCGTCGCATCGCATTGTCCAGCTGCATTTCAATGGCACGTCGCATCTCAGATGAGACGCGCTCACTGGCTGTTATGTTTCATCAATTCAGGCGGACTATACTAGGTCTGTTGTTGAGGAGGAAACGACATAAGTGAGGAACGCAAGAAGGTCTTGGGCATGCTCGCCGAAGGCCAGGTCGAGGTCGCGGACGCCGAGCGTCTCCTGAGCAAGCTGGCTGGATCGGCAGAGGGTGAGCCGAGGGTGAAGCCTGCCGACGCGGTCGGCTCCAGCCGGCTGAAATACCTGCGTGTCGTCGTTGACAGCAGAGATGGCAACAAGGTCAACATCCGCGTGCCGCTGGGCCTCTTGCGCACCGGCATCAAGCTCTCCACGATGGTCCCGATTATGGCGGGTGAGCGGCTCAAGGCCAGTGGCATCGATCTGTCGCACCTGTCGAGCCTGTCGGGCGACGAGCTGATCGAGGAGCTTCGAGATCTGAAGATCGACGTCGACTCGCCGGACGGCGACAAGGTTCGGGTCTTCTGCGAGTGAGCCGCTCGACGCTCGTTTCGGGCGGTGTCATGATTGGTAGCATGGGCCTTCAGGCCCGCTGAGAGATCCGGCCCGGGTGTCGTGGTGGATCGAGAAGCGGCCCTGAAGGGCCTTGCTACCACGAAGGGAGAGGGATGGGATGACGACGGTGCGGAAAGAGGAGCGTGATGACCCAGAGTGAGAGGGCGTCGACCCCACGCATCGGCGGCGTGATCGAGACGGCACTCTACGTGGACGACCTTGCCCGGTCGCAGGCGTTCTATCAGGACCTGCTCGGCTTCACCGTCGCGATGGCGCCGATCGACCGGATGGTCGTGCTGAACATCACCGACGACCAGGTGCTGCTGCTGTTCAAGAAGGGGGCGTCGCGGGAGGCGACGGTTCTGCCGTTCGGCACGATCCCGCCGACCGATGGCGCCGGCCGTCTACACGTGGCGTTTGGCGTCACTCCGTCAGACATCGATGCCTGGGAGCGACGGCTGTCGGACGCCGGTGTCGACGTCGAGAGCCGCATCGACTGGCCCGAGGGCGGGTGCAGCCTCTACTTTCGCGACCCCGACGGCCATGCCATCGAGCTCAAGACCTCCAACTGGTCAGGGCGCCCGTTCCTGAACCCAGGCTCTTGAGCAAGCGCTCCAGCGCATTTCATGCTTGACACGTTTTCAGCAGGTCCTCGCGAAATGTCCGTGACGCCGTCACAACCACCGCGGTGACGGTCTGAGGAGCGCCACGCTGCGCGTGCTCATCCGACCGAGACGCCGACCGAGGGCGAAGCCGTGTTCGGCGGCCACGCGAGGCCTCAAGAGGCTGAAAAACAAGGGGTTATCATGGGTGCATGGCTCAACGTGAACTTGGCGATCATGGTGATCATGACGAATGGCTACAGACCCCGACGGACTTTCCCGACAAGGCTGTCGGCCTCGAACGCCAGGCCGAGACCGCCGACCTTGGCGATGCCATCGCCGAGCTGGCGGCGCGCATTCAGGCGGCGACCTACGAACTGCTGGTGATGATCCACCAGTTCGATGAGTGTGGAGGCTGGGGCCAGGGCGTCACGTCCTGCGCCCACTGGTTGAACTGGCGCACCGGCCTCGCGATGGGCGCGGCACGCGAGAAGGTGCGCGTGGCCCGTGCGCTCGAGCACCTGCCGCTACTGAGCCGGATGATGCAGAGTGCAGAGCTGTCGTACTCGAAAGCACGTGCGCTCACGCGAGTGGCCACGCCGGAGAACGAAGAGGAGCTCATGGACTTCGCCCGTGCTGGCACGGCCTCACATGTCGAAAGGCTCGTACGTGCGTGGCGGCGGGTGGACCGGTTGGAGGAGGAGTCACAAGAGCGAGCACGTCATAGCACCCGCTCGCTCTCCATATTTCCGGACGAGGACGGCATGTACGTGCTCCGGGCCAGACTGGATCCCGAGGTGGGCGCCCTGTTAAGGCGGGCGATCGAGGCCGCGAATGACGCCCTCTACCCTGGGTTCGGACCGTTCAATCCTGTGGTGTCTCCCGAGGATCCGGAGCTCACCCGCGAGCAGATGCGTGCCGATGCTATCGGACTTCTGGCCGAGCGGGCGCTGCAGAGTGGGCTGGGGGAAGCCACCAGCGAAGAAGCCGGCGTCCGGAAAGCGGTGACCCATGAGCCGGCTACCGTCGGCCGGGCCGCTACCACCGGCCGGGCCGACCGTTTCCAGGTGGTCGTGCACGTGGACGCCGAGGCGCTCTTAGAGTTGTCGGAAGAGGGCGATTCCATGCTCGAGGGTGTCAGACGCGTTCCCGCGGGAACGTCTCGGCGTATCTCGTGCGATGCGAGCCGTGTCATGATGACGCATAGTGTCGACGGGTCAGTACTCGACGTCGGCAGA
>JADFPE010000182.1 GCA_022562495.1 Acidobacteriota bacterium | reverse complement strand
AGCGTCGACCGGACCGCTCCTGGTGATCCGACTACTAAGGGTCCGCGCAAGAATAACTTCCCATTTTGGGGCGTCGAGGCGCGCGGCTGGCCAGGCGCGAGGAGGGAGCATACGGGCAGTATTCGACCGACGAGCAACGCCGCCAGACGGGATGCATCGGCAGCCTGAGATGGGAAGCTATTCTTGCGCGGGCCCTAAGTCAGTCGGCCGAACAACTGGACAATGCGCTTGCTATGGCTGTTGTTCGATGACGATGCGGGCGAGACGTCCCAGATCGGGTCGGAGCTCGGCCTCTCCCGCCGGCATGCCGCCGACCGAGAGCATATAGGCGATGACATCGACGTACTCTTCGTCGGTCAGAGAGCCGGGATTGTCCTCGGGCATCGTCGCTCGCGTGTATGCGAACAGGGTGGCCAGCGATCTCCCGTCCCAGTTGCGGAGGAACCTCGCCCGCGTCAGGGGAGGCGTTGACCGCATATCCGGATCGTCCGGAGCGCCGTTCAATCTGCGCCCGTGGCACAGGCCACAGGCACCCGTGTACGCGGCCCGGCCGCGTTCCGCCTGTACCTCGGTGAAGACGCCATCCCAGACAGACGCCAGGTCGCCGTCTGCCTCGAGCCCCTCCAGCACGGCGGTCGCGTCTGCGGTCGCCAGTCCGCCAAAGCCGTTCGCCCACGCATTGCGAATGTAGGTGGCCACGGCGGAGATCTCCGCCGCAGTCAGATCAGGGAAGGGAGGCATGGTGGGGGTGCCCTGCCGGATGATGCTGACGATCCGACCAGGGTTCCCGAGCTGATCGTTACCGCTCAGGGCCGGGAATGTCGGCGGATTCCCGGTGCCGCCGTCCTGGTGACACAGCGCGCAGCGGTCCTGGTAGAGCTGCTGCCCCTGCCCGAAGACGACCGCATCGACCGCGGGCTGGGCGACGGCAACGGTGGCGATGAGTAACGTCGGACCGAGACCACCGACCACGATCTTCAACAGCAGAGCGTTTCTCCCGCGTCGCCGGCGCCGAAGGCGCGCACATGCGCGCCTCGCGGGCGCGGAGTGGGGCTGTTGGGGTCCCCGCGGAGCGCCCGCGGGGGTTCGGGGCGCAGCCCCGTCTAGCTACGACCAGATATCGGCGTCCGAGAATCCCCGGTCCAACGCCAGCTCCGCCCTGATTGTCACGTCGGTCGTCATCTCACCATCCCAGCGAAAAGGAACGTGGTTCGGTCCGGAGACGAAGAGCCGGTAGGCGCCCTTCGGCACCCTGACCTCGGCCACGCCGCGCTCGTCGGTCACCGCTCGATAGGGATGCATCACGACCGTGGCACCTCTGACCGGCGTGTGACGTTCCGCGTCGACGGCGACAACCGTCACACGGCACTCCGGCGGGGGGACGACTCTCACGCCAAAGCGAGCGGTGCCCTCGGCGTGCGGGACCTCCGCGCCGCTGCCTGGCGCCCTGGCGTCCCAGGAAAAGAGCCCCTCCGCGTCAGGCGCCGTCAGGTCGACCTCCGCGTAGTACAGCGTGTCGGTGCCGGGCCACGGAGCGTCGCTCAAGGTGGCGGTTGCCTGCCGCTGTCCCTCGTGGTCGCGCACGTCGACCGCCCACCCCTTCGGCCGGCACTCGAAGGGGCATTTGACCCCCAGCTTGATGCCGAAGCGCTTGGCGCGCTCGACGGTTGGCGGTGCGTCCCAGACGACCACCCGGGTGGCGTGCGGTTTGACGGTGAACGAGAACGACGTCGACGCGTCCTCGTGCGACACGCTCCCCTGCGTCTGTGCGGGGCAGACGGCCCGCCACACATGGGTCCCGGGCCTGAGGGGTGCCTTCACCACGACCTCACCCGTCTGGTTGGACTCGCCGTCGACCCCGGTCAGCTCGATGGTCGTGACCAACCCGCCGTCGTGATCCTCGATCAGGACGCGCTGTCCGTGCAGATCGCCGGCGGAAGCGAGGGCAACCTGGCCCTTCAGCGTCAGGTCGCCACCGGCCTCGACCTCCCGAGGCGACACCTCGATGCGACACACGCTGATGGCTTGGCTCACATCGTCTCCGCCGAGGCTAGTGGTGTTCCCGCACATGGCTTGACAGACTTGCCGGTGCGCGGCGCCCGACTGCCAAGGCACGACGAGGGAGCACGGCGCGCGAAAATGCGCGCCCCGCGGGCGCGGCGCGGGGCTTCGGGGCCCCCGCGAGCGCCCGCGTCGGGTTCGGGGCGCAGCCCCGTCTACAACTGCTCTTCGGCGGCATGCGTACCGGCGACGTAACCGTGAACGTGTCCCTTGCCCAGGCCATGCTTGTTGAGCCCCCCCACCGCTTCGCCGCCCGCATAGAGACCCGGAATGACCTGGCCCTGCATGTCGACGACCTGCTGGCGGCCGTTGACGCGAAGACCGCCATAGGAGTCGTGCCAGATCACCATGATCGAGAGCGCATAGAAAGGTGGGGTCGCGATGCGGTTCATCGGCGCATCCGCTTCGCGCTCGAAGTCGGGATCGGCCCCGGCATCCACGTAGCTGTTCCAGGTCGCCACGGTGTCGACCAGGTAGCTCAGCGGAACCCGCTGGAACTCGTGGCCCGCGGCGATCGTCTCGGCCAGCTCCTCGATGGTATCGGCATGAAAGAAGTAGCCGTTGTCCGACACGTACGGGTGCCGGAGCTCCCACCCCGTACGCTCGACCGCCTCCTGATCGAAGATCGCCCACAGCGGTCCGGAGTAGTAGTGGGGAGGCGTCGACCCCTCGTTGATCGCCAGCGCCGCATCGAGCCCGTGGTCGTAGTCGTACATTTCCCGGACCCACTCCTTCCGGCAGTTGCGCCAGTCGAGCGGTGTGTGCTTCAGTCCCCGGCCCGGGGCGCCACCGCCACCCGGATACCGGCTGCCAGCAGGCCGGGCGGGAAGACGGACCTCGTTGAAGAAGCGCTTCCCCACCTGATTCACGGCGATGAACTCTTCGAAGCCGGCGCTGCCGACGTTGACGCCCGCGGATCCGCGGAACCCGAACGTCGGGTGACCGGGCATCATGGTGGTGTACGCGTCGCGGGTCCCGAGGCGGGTCGCAATGTGGAACGTCGTGGGATACGAGAGGTTCTGCTGCATGCCCGCCAGGTTGGCGCCAATTCTCAATCCCGCGGTGAGCGCGCTGGCATCCTGACCGTGCGGGCCCTGCAGGGCGTAGCCGCTGGTCGGGAAGGCGGGTTCCCGCAGTGCGGGATAAAACATGCTGCGGACCTCGGGGTTGCCCGCGTGGCCCCCGCTGGCCAGGATGACGGCCCGGCGGGCCCTGATGCTGACCGTCTCCCGTTGCTCTTCGATATTGCCATTCTGCCAGTAGCTCTGCAGCAGCTCGCCGGTCTCGGGGTGATAGCGCGGCGAGTAGTGGGCACGGATCCCCACCACGCGGCCCGAGAACGGCTGCTCACGGACGAGCTCGTCGAAGTGCCGATGCAACATGAACTCGACGCCCTTCTCCCGGGCCGAGAACTCCAGGGGCCGGGAGAGCGCCACGCCGTTGCTGACGGCGTTGGGTCCGACAGAGCGACTCGCGTTGTTCATCTGCACCGGCGCGAACGGACTCGTGCGCTCGGGATCGGCGACACCCGCGTCCTCGGCGGTGATCGTCCCCGCCTTGATGTCGGTTCGGTCGCCCAGCATGAGGAAGCAGCGCGCGCCTCGTGCGCGCGACAGGCCTCCGCCGCCGTGCGTACCGCTGACCCGCGTGAATCGCACGTAGTTGTCGATCAGGAACTGTCGGGTCGCCGGGCAGTTCTCGGCCCACGAGCGCGCGAGCTCCCGCTCGTTGTAGCGGTACGGGCTCTGGCCCTTGGTGTCGAGGACCGACCAGTCGGTGAGGTCCGTGAACAGGAGGTCGACACTGTCGTCGAGCTCCTCCGGAGCCTCGACCGGATCGACGGTGATGAAGCCCTCGTGGTCGCTGTCGCCCTTCATGTCCCGACGCTGGACCGGGTCGCCTCCGCCGAGCGAGAGAAACGCTCCGCTGTGCAACATCCTGCCGCCAGGGTCGAAGTTCTGATCGACCACGAGCACGCTGGCCCCGAGGTCCCGCGCGCGGATAGCCGCCGTCAGACCCACGCACCCGGCCCCCGCGATGACGACGTCCACTTCGTAGTCCCAGGCGATGTCGTCGGGGCCCGTGGAGGGGACCTGTGCGTCCGCTTGGTCCGGTTCCAGCAAGGCGCCGGCACCCAGCCCCGCCGCGGCTCCCGTTTTTACGAAGGCGCGGCGCGTGAGACCGTTCGCTGTCTTGCGCTGCGGATCGTCCGGCCGAGTGTCGTGTGTCTTCGCCATGACTCATTCTCCCCGATGGTCGTCGCCTAGACGGGGCTTCGCCCCGGACCTTACTTCCGTGGGGCTCTGCCCCACACCCCGGCTCGTCGCTCGCAGGGGCCCGACGCCCTGCGCCGCTCCTCGCAAGGCGCGCATTGCCGCGCGCCTTACCCGCGCTCCGCGGGGACCCCGAAGCCCCACTCCGCGCCCCGCGAGGCGCGCACGTGCGCGCCTTGGCCGTCGCCGCCGGCCCCCGAACGAGTACATTCGCTTCGGGCCGCTTACGGCCTAACCCTACCGCGCTCGCGTGACGAACTCCACGAAGGCCGACATCGACAATGGACGTCCGTGAATGGGCACGATCGTCTCCACGTCCAGCTCCAATCGCTGCAGGTTCTCATAGAAGGTCCTGCTGCTGGCGCTGGGAGTACGGGGCGACTGGTCGCCGGGCGGCGGCGGCGTGTAGAGGTCCGCTTCGACCACCAGCTTCTCCTTCGGAAAATAGGCGATCAGCATTCCCGCCACATGATTGAGGCCCTGAACGTGATGCAGTTCGACCGTTCGCCCTTCATCCCCGAGGATGTATTTCTCGCCCACGGTCTCGAAGATGTAGCCTTCTGACCACTCTTCTGGCGGAGACAGCGACAACCGGTCGGGGTCGAGCAACCACGGCCGTGCCCTCAGCACCTCTTGGTAGTACGCGCGATTGCCTGCGTGGGTGATCACGGTCGCACCCTCGTGCACGTAGGTACGCAGCCCACCCAGGTGGTCCCAGTGGTGATGCGTGGTGACGATGAACCGAATCGGCTTGTCCGGCGCGAGGCCCCTCACCTCTTCGATCACGGCGAGCGACCGCGCCTCGTTCAGCGGAGCCTCGATGACCGCAACATGGTCCCGGAACTCGACGACCACACTGTTGTGGGATCCGCCGCCGAGCAACCACACCCCATCAGCCAACTGTTCCGTCTCCACGCGAACCGGCGGGACGGTAGCACTCCGCACTGCATCCGGGACGGTGAGCGCCGCGCCGTCCACGTTGATGCGGACATCTGTGACGATGTCGAGACCGAACGCGTGGGTGCCGCCGCTGACATTCGGCTGGTGGGCGCCGTCGTCGAAGTCCTGATGCTGATGCCAGCGCATCGGAAACTGCACCCCACCCACATCCTCGTATTCCGTGTAGACCGTCTCGTAGTACATGTCCCCGACCACGGGATTCGGCAGCCAGGTCTGCACCCGCCGCACGACATTGTCCTCGGTGATCGTCCCGTTCACCCGGTACCGGCCGAGCGCGATGAACGAGACGACGGTCACCCGTCCTCCATCCTCGTTCCGCGTCACCGCCGTAGCGTTGCTGGACAGCGCGCCCTTGAGGAACCCCTGCGGGGTCAGCAGGATCTCGAGCATGCGTCGCTCAGAGGCGGCCGGCATGGGGATGACGCGATCGCCCTCGATGTCCCAGGCGCGTGTGCCGCTCACCAGCACGCTCCGTCGCCGTTCGCCACGAATCGGGGCCCCGCCGCCGCGGGCGGCATAGCGCCCCTGCCGAATGACCATCTCCTCCTTCGAGGAGTAGGTGCCAAAATCGATGGTCCGCGTGTAGCTGACCAGCTCGAACCGCGGCCAATCCTGACCCGGAGCGTAGTTCTGGCCGACCCCGCCGATCCAACCGGTCCCGGAATACTGGAGGGACGTCATGTCGGTCACGCCCATGGTGTCGGCGGCCGCCTCCAGGACGGCGCGAGCATCCTGCGCTGCGCCGGACCCGGCCGTCAGCACGTGGACGGGGGCGATGTCGTCGGCGTAGTCGGCGGCCACGAGCGAGGCTCGGATAATCTCGCGGCCGTTCCGCGCCACGACGTGTCCGTTCGCGAACGCGGGGTGGGCCCACAACACCGTCCGGTCGCTCCACCGTCCCGACGCACCGCCCCGCGTGTGCAGGGTCGGCTCGAGCAGCGGGGTCCGATCGATCTCCTCGTAGCCCTCCGGTGTGAACCGCGCGATGACCAGCTCCCCGGCGTCGGTGGTCACGAAGTACCGGTCGCCGTTGCGCACGAAATACGCCGTCCCGAATCGGCCCGGCCGAGTCAGGGCGTCGCTCTGCCAGAGTCGCTCCCCGGTCGTGGCGTCGAGGCCACGCAGCTCGCCGTAGCTGTCGACGCCATACAGGTAGTCATCGATGATGATCGGGGTCGACATCATCGCGTGGAGCCCGTCGGTCAGGTGTGGCAGCTCGCTCCGGCTCTGTCCCTTCCAGAGCATTCGCGCCGCGGGACGATCGTTGTCGAGCAACATCATCATCGACCCGGTGCGGAACTGGCTGATGAGGAGATACCGGCCGCTGTGCACCGGCGTGCCGATCGACAGCCCGCCGGTGTTCCGGAACGCCTGCTCCCAGTAGGTCTCGCCCGTCTCGGGATTGAGGGACACCAACGCGGTCGCGTGCCAGAAGATCAGCTGTCGCGCGCCGCCCGCGTCGATGACAATAGGCGACGAGTAGCCGGTTTCTGACGTCATCTCCAGCGCGCGCCACAGTTCCTCTCCCGTCGCCTTGTCAAACCCGACGACCTTCGCGTCGGGCTCGCCACCCACGACGACAATCAGGACGTCGCCCTCGACGAGTGGCGCGTGCGACACGCCGTACACCGGCACCGTGGCGCCGTACTCGGCAGCGGTGTCGACCTGCCAGACGACCTCACCTGTCTCAGCGTCCAGGCACGAGATCATCCCCGCCGCACCGAGCACGTACACCCGGTCGCCGTCGACGGTCGGCGGCGTGCGCGGGCCATTGGCGAACTTCCAGGAGATGTTGCGGTACGCGGCAGGCCAGGTCTGTGTCCACAGGACCGCGCCGGTTTCCTCATCAAGCGCCAGAAGACGCTCGGTCCCATCCATGGTGCGGCTGCCCGGCGTCTCCTCGTAGTCGAGGACAAAGACCCGTCCACCCGCGACCGCGGGGCCAGCGAAGCCGCCGCGGATCGGCACACGCCAGGTCACCTGGAGACCCCTGTCGGGGAACCGCTCGACGACTCCGGTGTCGGTCCAGACGCCGTCTCTGTGGACGCCCCGCCACTGCGGCCAGTCCTCCGCGCGAAGGCTGGCGGTCGTCAGACCAACGGCAATGACGCAGACACTCAACGAGAACCGATTGCGGAAGCGACGCTTGTCGCCGACGTGGAAGGCCATGGAGCTGTAGGAGTGTAGCCCGATTGAGCGACATGATAGCAAACCCCTCTGTGCCAGTAATCTGTGAGACAACCTCCCTGATGAGATTAGTGTGTAGGGGCGGGGAAGATTGGAGAGATGACTCGCATGCCAGACGCCCTGGACATGGACGTGGTCGCGGAGCCGGGGGCGGAGGGCGACCGGGGGCCCCGGCCCCGTGACCACGTCACGCGCGAACTTGACAATGCCCGGCGAACGGCGCAGTCGGTCTATCCGCGCACGAGCGGCGCGAGGTCGGTGATCGCCCGGACCACTCTATTCGCCGCGAAACCGAGCTCCTCTGGCGGCTCCCCAGTGGTGCGCTGGATCCAGAAGGTGGTCAGGCCCGCAGATCCGGCGCCGTTGATGTCCCACGAGTTGGACGACACGAAGCCCATCGTCGTCCGACTGGCCTGGAGCCGCTCCAACCCGAGGGAATACACGCGTGGGCTAACCTTGAAGATTTTGATCTCCTCGACACTGATGATCGTGTCGAGGAGCGTGTCGATGCCGGCGCTCGTCGCCGCCGCCTCGAGCATCCGCGGTTCGCCGTTCGACAGGATGGCCAGCCGCAGGCCCTGGCGCTTCAGCGCCTCCAGCCCCGGCTTCACGTCCGGAAACGCCGCCAGTGTGAGGTACGCCTGCATCAACCGCTCTCGCTTTGCCTGGGTGAGCTCGAGCCGTAGGCTCTTCGACGCGTAGACGAGGGCGTCCTCGGTGACCAACCAGAAGTCCTTGTGGCGGCCCATCAGGCTGCGAAGCAAGCTGTACTGAAGCTGTTTCGCGCGCCAGCGTTGGGCAAGGCCATCGCCGTGGCCCGGGAACAGCTCTTCACACAGCGCGGTCACAGAGAACACGTCGAACAACGTGCCGTAGGCGTCGAAGGCGAAGGCCTCGATGCCGTCGAGACGAACCGGCGGCTGCGCGGCCGTGCCGGGCGCGGCGCCCATCGCCGACACCGTGTGCGCGGCGGCCGCGGTGGCCGTCGCGACAGTCACGGCTTTGATGAAGTCTCGGCGATCCGCCTCCATGTCGCTCTCCTTCGGCGTCTGGCGTGTGCTGGTGTGCGTTGTGTCAGAGGCTTGAACGGCCTCCCACGTCATGCATCGTCAGTCGCCGGGATCAGCGCGCCGTGTAGGTTCGGCTAAACCCGTTGCGGCTGTTCGTGACGGTGAACGTGCCGTCCTGGCTGACCGACGCCCGAATCCAGTGGCCGTTGCATTCCGCGGTGTCTTCCAGGTTCGCGATCATGTCTTCCGCCGTGTTGTGGGCCGGGTCCGGATCGAGCAGCGACCGGTGGCCCTGCCAAATCCCTTCGATGCCCGGACTCTTCGCCATCCGGTCGTAGTGCGCTGTTGAGACCTCGCGGAAACCAGGCGACATGCCTCCCAGCCCCTTCCGCGGACCGTTGTTCACGACGATGACCTGCGGCTTGATCGCATAGAGGTGCGCTGGCGCGCCCGCGTCGTCCCAGGCTCCGTGGCGGCTCGTCTGATAGAGCGTGACCTCGCCCACGTTGTTGATGGGACACGACAGCTCGACCTCTTTTGCCCAGTTGAGATCCCCGAGGTCGAGAAAGGTGAACCGCCCGTACGTGAAGAGCGCCCCGACGCTGCGCTGATTCTCCGGACTGGCCTGCGGTTTGTGCTCGGCCGTCGCGCACAATGGGTTGAGTCCGCCGTCGTTGACGGGCGTCGTAATGAGTCGACCGTCCGAGGCGATGATGTCGATCTCGACGGCCCCGAACGGGATCTTTTCGCCAGCCGCAACGGCGGCTCTCTTGTCTCCACAGACGCTGAGATACGCGTCGAGCCATTGCCGATTGCTCTCTTCGATGGTGGTCCCATGGTCGACGCATTTCTCGATCGGGATCATCTCGGCCAGCGCTTGCAGCCCGCCCACGTGATCCCGGTGGAAGTGCGTGATGACCAGGTAGTCAATCCGGGTCAGGCCTGCCTCTTGGGTCGCCGCAAAGATTCGCTTCGCGTCCCGGTTATCCGCTCCCGGGAAGCCAGTGTCGACGAGCAGCGATTCCCCGGTGGGAGACACAACCAGGGTGGCGGCGCCGCCTTCGACGTCCACCCAATAGATGTCGAAGGTCCGTGACTGCGCCATGGCGGTGTCGGCGAGGATGCACGACAGCCCAACGAGCCACACCGAACGCACGACTGGTTTCCACATGCCCAGCTCCTTGTGTCGAGGCACCGATTATACGGCCAGGCGCCGCGAGTCGCACCCCCGTGGATGTTGGAGTGCAACGGGCAAGGGCTGGGCATCAGTCTGCTCGTTCCCCTGGCGGCGTGTCGCGGAGCGCAACGACCGCTCCACGACCTGCGGGTGCGGGCTGAGCAGGGCGACCCGGTGTTTTCGTCTTGCGGCCGATCCGGGATACGCCTCCGCGCAGTATCGCCTCGGGCTCAGGATGTGGGGACTTGTCCCCACCTGGACACGGATTCAGGTCGGTCACCGGCACCGGCTGGCCACCGCCGGGTTGTCGCAGGTGCGACAACCGGCCCTACACACCGGAGTAGGGTGCGCTGTCGGCCGATCGCGGTCCT
>JADFPE010000181.1 GCA_022562495.1 Acidobacteriota bacterium | reverse complement strand
CGGTTCCCGGCGCGAAGACCATTGGGTTCGTGCCCGGCGCCATCGACCCGATCAGCGTCCCGCGGCCCCGGCGCTGCTGGCGCGCCGGCCGACCGCTCCGCTGCGCACGCTCCGCCTCGGCCCGTGCGGCCGCCTCGGCCAGCTCGCCGACCGGAATCAGCTTGAACGACGGTGGCCGCTGCTCGGCGTCAGGCACGCGCGCGTATGCCAGGATGTGGTGTACCGCTGCCGGCGTACCGGCGCGGATCTCGACCGCTTTCACCCACTTGTCCTCGGTGAAGTTGGTCGGGGCAACAAAGGTCTGATACCGTATCTCGCCCTCGGCCGGTAGCTCGAACGCCTCCGGCATCTCGATGATCACGTCCGGAGTACCGATCTGCCAGCCGTCGGCGAACGTCGGCAGCGGGGGCAGCTTGGCCCGGTCACCCTCGGGCGCCCCGGCGTCGACCCACGCCACGATCGTGTCGCGCTCGGCGTCTGTCAACCGGCGCTCGTTCAGGAAACGCCCGACCGAGGAGTCGGCGTGCCAGGGCGGCATCTCACCCGCCAGCACCTTGTTCTTGATCGACCGGCCCCAGGGCCGCGTCTCCTGATAGGTGATCAACGACATCGGCGCCACCTCGCCCGTCCGATGGCAGGTGACGCAGTTCTCATACAGAATCGGCGCGACGTCCTCGGTGAACGTCGGCGTGTCCGCCTCGGCGCCGGCCGCGGCTGCACCGCCGGCAGTCAACACGAGCGCCGCGACACCCGCTGTGAGCCAACTCAGTTTCGCCACACGCATGCTTCGTCCTCCTCACTAACGCACTACACCGTAACCAACATTCAACTATACCAAAAGGACGGCGAGTCAGTTGTCGGCGACAACCACCGTCGCGGAGTGGGTCGTCGGGTCATGTCTCGCCAGAAGCCACAGCGCGGCAAAATGAGGTATTTTCTGTGTGAGACAGCTCCGATGCCACGACCACGGATCGATGCACCATGACCACCATTGCACCCCCCGCGCCCGCCCTCGCGACGCGTGACCGGACGTCCGTCGAGCACTCCGCCATTCCGTGGTACCTCTGGGCGGTCGCCTTCGCCTCGACCAGCGTGATCATCGGCGTGACCTGGGACATCTCCTGGCACTGCACGATCGGACGCGACACCTTCTGGACCGCGGCCCACCTCGCGATCTATCTGGGTGGCGCCGTCGCGGGCCTCTCGTGCGGGTGGCTGGTGCTCGCCACGACCTTCACCGGAACCGAGCGCGACAAGACCGCGAGTGTGAGCTTCTGGGGTTTCCGCGGGCCGCTGGGCGCCTGGGTGTGCATCTGGGGCTCGTTCGCGATGATCACGTCAGGCCCGCTCGACGACTGGTGGCACAACGCCTACGGGCTCGACGTCGAGATCTTGAGCCCACCGCACATGGTGCTCGCCGCCGGCATCCTGGCCATTCAGATCGGTGCGATGCTCATGGCGCTGGCCCGGCAGAACAACGCCCCGGAGGGGGCACGGGGACCACAGTTCCTGTTTGTCTACGCGGCCGGCGTGCTGATTCTGATGCTGGCGACGCTCGGCACCGAATACATCACGTTCCCACACGATCAACACGGCACACTGTTCTTCCTGGTCAGTGCCCTGATCTTCCCGTTCGTCCTGGTGGGTCTCGCCCGAAGCACCCGGTTCGGTTGGGGTGCGACCGGGGCGGCGACAATCTACATGGGCGTCACGGTGATCATGATCTGGGTCCTGCAGCTCTTCGAGGCGCGACCGATGCTCGCGCCGATCCTCAGGCAGGTGGACCACATGGTGCCTCCGGCGTTCCCGATCCTGCTCGTGATACCGGCCGCTGCCGTCGACCTCCTCATGACCCGGATGCCCGGCGGCGCGCGGCGGCTTCGCCAATGGGGCACCGCGATGAGCGCCGGCGTGGTGTTGATGCTGGTGCTCGGCGTCGTGCAGTGGTATTTCGCGGAGTTCTTGCTCTCGGAGGGTGCCCGGACCTTCGTCTTCGCCGCCGACCAATGGGACTACAACTCGTCTCCCGGCGCCTGGCAGTACGAGTTCTGGAGCGAACCCGTGACCCTGGCGGGTGCCGGCTGGACGGCATTGGTCACCGTGATGTCGGCGAGCGCGGGTCTGTGGTGGGGTAACTGGATGAAGCGAGTCCGGAGGTAGCGTGAACTCGATGTCCCCAAGGAGTCAGAAGTCAGGAGTCAGGAGTCAGGAGGAAGCCGGAGGGCTGCGCCAGCTTCTGCTTGGAGGCGAAACGCGAGCTGACGGGCGCTTATGACCGACACACAACGCCTGATCGGTGGGCGTGGTCGTCGTGCCGTGCGTCTCATCGCGGTCGTGGGGATCGCACTGGCCACGTCGGCGCACGTCGGGACCTCGAACGCCTACTTCGAGGGTGCGGCGGGCCCATACAGGATCCGCGTCATCGTACGCACCCCGGGGGTGATTCCCGGTCTCGCGCAGATCTCGGTCCGTGTCACAAGTGGTACCGATATCGAACAGGTGTCCGTCCGCCCGTTGCGCGCGGACGTGGGTCTGGACGGCGCGCCCCCCCCCGACATCGCCCGTCCGGTGGCCGGCGAACCGGGCCTGTACAGCGCCGAGCTCTGGCTGATGACGCCGGGCTCGTACAGCGTGCACGTCCACGTCGCCGGCGCCGCGGGGGAAGGCACCGCCTTCGTGCCGGTGCTGGCGATTGCCGAGCGCCGGCTCGACATGCCGCCGGTGATGGCCATCGGGCTCATCGGGGCCACCGTGTTCCTGTTCGTTGGCGCGATCACCGTTTTCGGAGCCGCGGTCCGGGAAAGCGTGCTGGCGCCCGGCGCGGCGCCTGACCCCAGACAGCGGCGACGGGCCCGCGTTGTGATGGCGGTCGGTGGGCTGGGGCTCGGGATCATGTTGTGGGGCGGCTGGACGTGGTGGGAAGAGGTGGACGCCGCGTACCTGAACCGGATCTACCGGCCGCTGACCACGTCGGCTCGGATCGTGGACACGGATGGCTCGCTGACGCTGACGCTGACGATCGACGACCCCGCCTGGCGCGGTCGGGGGTGGACGCCCCTCATCCCGGACCACGGCAAGCTCATGCACATGTTCCTGGTGAAGGATGGCGACCTCTCCGCGTTCGCGCATTTGCACCCGACCCCGAGTGACCCGAGGTCGTTCGATGTCGCCTTCCCCGCGTTGCCGCACGGCGACTACCGGATCTATGCCGACATCGTGTTCGAGTCCGGGTTCGCGCAGACGCTCACGGACCTGGTGCGCGCGCCAGCGACACCACCGATTGCAGAGCCGGTGTCGGGCGCGCAGGGTGACGACGCACCGACGCCACCGGTGACGTCCGGCGTCGAGGCGGTGCCGGGTCGGGATCCGGACGATTCCTGGGCCGAACTGACGCCCCTTGGTGCGTCACGGGCGGATGTCTACGCCTTGCGCAGCGGACGGACCCTCCGCTGGGAGCGGGACGACGAGCCGGTCGCCGACCAGGAGACGACCCTCCGTTTCTCGCTGACCGAGGCGGACGGCAGACCGGCGGTGCTCGAACCGTACATGGGCATGATGAGCCACGCGGCGGTGACCCGCGACGACGGCTCGGTCTTCATCCACCTGCACCCCTCCGGCAGCATCAACATGGCGGCGCAGATGCGGTTCGAGCGCGCGGAGGGCGCCGGAGGCGGGAGCGTGATGACCGGCATGGCGACCGGTGGGCCGGCCCAGCCGACGAACACCGTGACCTTCCCGTTCGTCTTTCCCCGACCGGGTCTGTACCGGATCTTCGTGCAGGTGAAGGTGAGTGGCACCGTCGAGACGGCAGCGTTCGACCTGGAGGTCGCCGACAGCTGACCCGCCACGTGGGCGGCTCCAGTCACCCACGCCGTCGATCTCGGACAACCCGTCTTCGAAGCAGCAGCCGGCGAAGCCCTCCGGCTGTCTTCTACCTTCTGCCTCCTGCCTCCTTGGGCGTTCTCTCTCTACACCTGCGCCAGCGCTTGCGCCATGTTGGTGAGCGCCAGCGCGACCAGCTGTCTGGATGTCGCGATGTTCATCCGCATGTGGCCGGCGCCGCCGACGCCGTACGACGAACCGGTGTTCAACAGGACGTGCGCATGCTCCACGAGATACCGCTGGACAATCGTCTCCGGTGTGACCTGCCCCTCTCTGTCGCTGGCGTCGGCAGCCGTTTGCTTCGCGCCGATCCGGTCGACCACCTCGCTGACGTCCAGCCAGGCCAGATAGGTGCCCTGGGGTTTGACGACCTTGACGAGGGGCATGTTCGCGTTGACGAACGACTCGACGTAGTCGAGCGTGCCGTCGAGATAGTCGACCACCTGCTTCTGCCACTCCTCGCCGTCGTCATAGGCCGCCTGCGCCGCGACGACACCCAGCGTGTTGATGCCCTGCCGATGCTGGCCGGTCCTTTTGATCCGGGCAATGTAGTCAGCGTTCGTCGAAAACATGTAGGCGACCTTCATGGCCGACAGGTTGAACGACTTGCTGGCTGACTTGTATGTGATGCTGTTCCGGACGATCGCCTCGTCCTCGAGCGTGGCGTAGGGTGTGTAGGTGTTCGCTCGGTTGACGAAATCGCAGTGGATCTCGTCGGACAGCACCACAACGCGGCGCCGGGTGCAGATGTCACCCAGTCGCATCAGATTCTCACGCGACCAGACGTTGCCGGTCGGGTTCTGCGGATTGCACAGGATCAGGGCATGCGTGTCATGGTCGATGCGGCGCTCCAGGTCGTCGAAATTCATCGCGTATCGTCCGTTGACGAGCGTCATCGGACTCTCTGACGCCTGGCACCCGACAACCCTGATGTCGGTGTAGAAGCCGTTGTAGACCGGCGCCTGGACGAGCACCTTGCTGCCGGGGGGACAGAACGCTCGCAGGGTGCTGATGATGGCCGGGTG
Source organism: Acidobacteriota bacterium (assembly GCA_022562495.1). Taxonomy (GTDB): domain Bacteria; phylum Acidobacteriota; class Vicinamibacteria; order Vicinamibacterales; family UBA8438; genus NP936. The sequence continues at coordinate 5,139 of JADFPE010000181.1, read as the reverse complement.
GACGCCGTCAGAATGCAGGAGCAGATCGGGGTCGATCTCGAACCCGTGACGCCGCTTGTTCCAGTTGACGATCGACTCGACGTACGACGCGGGAATCGTCAAATAGCCATAGTTCTCGTGCTCGATACGCCGCTGCAGGGCTCTGGTGATGACAGGCGCGATCCGGAAGTCCTGGTCCGCGGTGCCCATCGGCACCTCGATCTTGTCCCGGCCATACTTCGCGATCTGCGCATCCCATTTGCTGCAGTCGGTCCCGATCCGGTCGTAGATGGTATCGAAGTCGAACTGGGTCTGCTCTGGCTGGACGGCGGCACCGGCGACCACGACCCCTTCCGCGGTGCCCGAGCCGACGGCGCCGGCGAGTGCGGTCATTCCGGCGCTCTTCAGGAACGCCCTGCGATCGAGACCCGTATTCAGTGACATCCTGCGCCTCCCCCGTGTTTCCGACCCCGGACACACTCCACGCGACCGCCGATCCGCCGCCGGGAAGATACACCGATCCTACACCCGCGCGGACGCCGGGTGCGGCAGGGTGCTTGGTCGTGGGCGACCCGCGCGCGGCACACCGAGCGCCAGGCAGGACAGGAGGACGAGTGACAGATTGACGTAGACGAAGCGGGGGAAGGATCCGCTGCCCAGGACGAGCGTCGGCGCGATGGTCGCGGCGGCGATCGCCGCGAAGAGCCACCGCTGCCGTCCCCGCGTCCGCCCGACCAGCCAGAGGGACAGCGCGCTGCCATAGGGCGCGAAGACGACGGCGATCGCGAGTGTCAGGAGCTCTTGCTCGGGATGGTAGCCGAGGTAGTGCGGGATCTTCGCCCCGACCACCCGGACGATCTCCATCACGTCGTCCAGCGGACCGCCCGCCAAACTGAGCAACGCCCCGCGGTTCTCCACGAAAAACCTGAGCTCGCCCGCGTAGCGCAGGTTGTGGTAGAGCGGCAGACCCAGCACCGCGGTGTAGGGGAGCAGGAGCCACCAGTGCCGGGTCCTGGCCACCATCACGCCGGCCAGGATCAGCGAGACGATAAGCAGGTTCTGGCGCACGAACGGCACGAGCGCCAGCAGGATGACGGCGGTCAGTGAGTGCCCACGGACCAGGTGCAGGACGAACAGCATGAACAAGACGACGGCGAACCACTCGGTGTACCCGTAGATCACGTTCTTGGCCGCGTAGGGCGCCGAGGCGAGCAGGAAGAACGCGAGGGCCAGGAACGACGTCCGGTCGAGACGCGTCTCCAGGACGCCCAGGAGCGCCAGGATTGCCAGGAGCAGCACCGCCATGTCGAAGAGCTGCATGCCCCGGTGCTCGCCGCCGAGCAGGGCGATCGTGGCGGCCAGGTAGTAGCGGTAGCCCGGCTGGTCGACGTAATGGCGCACGTCGTGCAACAGGCCATCCGAGCCCCAGAGCGTGCGCTCGGCGAGGATGTTGTGCGCGTAGAGGCTGTAGCGATAGGAATCGTCCCCCTCGAGATGCACGATCGGCGAGGCCAGCAGACCGGCGAACGGCAGGCACAGTAGGACGAACAGGACCGCCGACGCGAGCGCGCGCCGGCCGGTGAACCGGCCCAGCACGCAGGCGCCACACGCGAACGTCATCGCCCCGACAAACGGGACGAGCAGGCCGATCGCATGGGTGCCGATTGCGTAGCTGTTCGTGTAGAGCGGTGCTGTGAGCAGCAGACCGGCGGTGATACCACCAGCGAGGAGGATCCCGAAGAGCCACGTGAGCGGGTCGGGCCATCGCGGCGGCTCGGGGCATGGCCGAGCCGTGCCTCTCGGCGATGCGATCCCAGGCCGTCGCGCGACCTGCTGACGCGAGAAGCTAGACCGAGACAGAGACATCGAGACCGACGTCGAGCGCCGGGGCGCTGTGCGTGATCCATCCGACCGAGATCACGTCCACTCCGGTCGCCGCGACGGCGCGGATGGTCTCCGGTGTGATGCCGCCGGAGGCCTCGAGGGTCATCCGGCCACCGGCACGCGCGACGGCCCGCTCGAGGTCCGGGGTCGACATGTTGTCCAGCAACACGGCATCGGCACCTGCCTCGAGCGCCTCCTCGAGCTGCTCGAGGGTGTCCACCTCGACCTCCAACGTGACCCGATGTCCCAGCGCCGCGCGCGCCGCGGCAACGGCGGCCCGTACGCCGCCCGCGATCATTCGATGGTTGTCCTTGATGAGGACGGCGTCGTACAGCCCGAAGCGATGGTTCGAGGCGCCACCGACCCGGACGGCGTATTTCTCGAGCGCCCGCAAGCCGGGGGTCGTCTTCCGGGTACAGACCACGCTGGCGTTCCCCACGCCGGCGACCACGCCGACGAGGTCCCGGGTGGCGGTGGCGATGCCGGACAGATGCCCGAGGAGGTTGAGCGCGGTGCGCTCGGCCGACAGGAGCGCGCGCGCGGGACCCTCGAGCTCGGCGAGGACGGTACCCGCTTCGACATCGGCGCCGTCGCCGTGAGCGACCCGGTGCCGCACGTCCCCGAGCAGCTGGAACGCGAAGAGGGCGCACTCCAGCCCGCACACGCGTCCCTGGTGACGAACCACGACCCGGGCGGTGGCCAGCACGTCGCGCAGGACGATCGCGTCCGTCGTGATGTCGCCTGCCGCACCGAGGTCCGCCGCCAGCTCGCGCCGCACGAGGTCTTCGTACTGGATCGCCCTGAGCGGTGTGACTGAGGGCCCGGTCAAGAATAACTTCACCTTTCTGGCCGCCGATCCATCCCGTCTGGCGGCGTTACTCGTCGGTCGAATACTGCCGGTATGCTCCCTCCTCGCGCCTTACGCTGGCCGAGCGCGGCATGAGTACGACGCCCACAAAAAGCGAACCTATTCTTGACCGAACCCTCAGGGCAGGCCTCGCTCGGCGGTCATCATCCGTTGCCGACCGACGTCTCGTGTCGTGAACCGGGTGTCGGCACACTGTCGCTGCGAAAATGGGCGCCCCGGCTCTCTCGCCGGTCGAGCGCCGCCTTCGCGACCAGTCCGGCGACGGTCAGCAGGTTGTGAGTCTCCGAAGCACCGGGCCCCAGCCGACGCGAGATCTGTGTGAAGCATCCGAGGGCACGCCGGAGGCTGTCTGCGGTGCGGACGAGACCGACCTCGCTCCACATCACGTCGCGGATGTCGCGTCTGATCTTGGCGCAGGCGCCGTCCTCGGTCGAGGTGTCGCCGAGTCGGACGTCGACCCGACCGACCAGCGCCTTGGCCGGCGGCAGTCGGCGCACCGCACGCATCAGATCGCGGCTGACCCGTGCGCCGAACACCAGGGCGTCGAGCAAGGAGTTGCTGGCCAGGCGGTTCGCTCCGTGGACACCGACGCAGCTGACCTCGCCGCACGCCCAGAGCCCCGCCAGACTCGTGCGGCCGTGCGTGTCGACCGCGACGCCGCCCATGTGATAGTGGGCGGCGGGTGACACGGGGACCGGCTCGCGTCGCGGATCGAAGCCGTGGTCCAGACAGTGCCGCACGGCGGTCGGAAACTTCGACGCATGCCGAGGACCGACTGCGTCGCGCGCGTCGAGCAACGTCCGCCGTCCCTGGCTTTGCAGCTCCCGCAGCGCGCGAGCCACAACGTCGCGGGGCGCCAGCTCACCCGCCGGATGGAAGTCCGGCATGAAGCGCCGGCCGCTCTCGTCGACCAGTGTCGCGCCGGCACCGCGCAACGCCTCGGTCAGCAGCGGCATCGGGTCGGCCCCGACGTCGAGCGCGGTCGGGTGAAACTGCACGAACTCGAGATCGGCGAGCCGCGCACCGGCGCGAGCCGCCATCGCCAGACCGTCGCCGGTGTTGTCGCGCGGGTTGGTCGTATGCCAGTACACGTGGCCGATGCCGCCCGTCGCGAGCACCACGGCCCGCGCCAGATGCAGCACGACCGCGTCGGCGGCATCACGTGCCAGCGCGCCGACGACACGGCCCTGCTCCATGACCAGTTCGCAGACGAACGTTCGTTCGAAGACCTCGACCATCGGCGCTGCCTCGACCGTCTCGCGCAACGCGCGCACGATCTCGGCGCCGGTGGCGTCGCCGTTGGCGTGGACGATCCGTGCGACTCCGTGCGCCGCCTCACGTCCCAGCGCCAGGTGGCCCACGTCGTCCCGGTCGAACCGTGTGCCGAGGGCGAGCAGCGCCGCAATTCGGGCCGGCCCCTCCTCGGTGAGAATCCGGACACGCTCGGGCACCGCCAGGCCGGCGGCTGCCGCCAGCGTGTCCTCGGCATGCGCCGCGGGCGAGTCGCCGGGGCCGATCGCCGCCGCGACACCGCCTTGCGCCAGCGGGCTCGACCCGCCACGGCCAAGCTCGGTCTTGGTCAGCAGACCGACCCGCAGATCTGGTGTCTCGAGGGCGACCGTCAGCCCGCCGACACCGCTCCCGATGACCAGCACGTCGTGGGTCTCGACGGCCTGGACCCGACTCGCAGCGGCGCCGCCGGTCATCCCCCGGCTCCGCGTCCGACCGCCAGCATCCGCTCGACCGCGAGTCGCGCACGATCGGCAACGTCCGGCGCGACCGTGACCTCGTGCTGCATCTGCTCGAGCGACCGGAGGATCTTCGGCAAGGTGATCTGTTTCATGTGCGGGCACAGCTCGCACGGCCGGATGAACTCCACCTCGGGATGCGCCACGGCCACGTTGTCGCTCATGGAGCACTCGGTCACCATCATCACGCGCTTGGGACGTGTCGCCTCCACGTGGCGGATCAAACCGGATGTCGAGCCGACGTAGTCGGCTTCGGCCAGCACATCCGGTGGACACTCCGGATGCGCGAAGATCTGGATACCCGGGTAGCTCTTCCGATATTCGCGCAGGTCCTCGGCGCGGAACCGCTCATGCACCTCGCAGTGTCCATGCCACAGGATGATCTCGACCGCCGTGCGGCCGGCGACGTATCGTCCCAGGAACTCATCCGGCAGGAAGATGACCCGCTCGGCGCCGAGTGACTCCACGATCTCGACCGCGTTGGACGAGGTGCAGCAGATATCCGATTCGGCTTTGATCTCGGCCGACGTGTTGACATAGGTGACCACTGGCGCCTCCGGATACCGCTCGCGCAAGAGTCGCACGTCGGCGGCGGTGATCGACGCCGCCAGGGAACAGCCCGCCTCGAGGTCCGGGATCAGGACGGTCTTCTTCGGACTG
>JADFPE010000180.1:6564-10168 GCA_022562495.1 Acidobacteriota bacterium | reverse complement strand
CGGGTCAATGGTGATTCGCTCAAGCCTCATGCTGAACGTCCGTAGCAACCGAGTGTAGCTCGGATGGGCGCTGCGACCAAACTGGCACGACCCTCAACTCACGAGAGCCAGCCGGACCTGAAGCGACGCGCCTGATCCCGTCTTCGGCCGAAACCGGGTTGTGGAGGACCGTCCGGTATCCGCGGGTCTGGAAAACGGTCGGACTCACCAGCCAAGGATAGCGTTGTGACTGACCTGCGGCACGCGGCGCCGTCAGGTTCATTCGCTTGTGAGGCTCTCCGAATCGGTCGAATGGGATTCGCTGACCGCAACACTCCCGGTACTTCGGGCCGGGTACTTCACTTACCGAGTTCCACTGCGACGCTTCTGTGTTTTCAGGTCGTCGAATATGGCATCGAGCTCGTAGTTGAACCTCGAGGCGTGCTCATCTCGTATTCGGCGGACCTCGTCAACGATTGGGTCGGAACGCATCTACTCCTCCAGTAACTCTTCAGGGGTGCAGAGGACGGCCGGTTCGTCGTCCTGTGATCGACACCTGTCCTCGATCGCACTCCGCATCGCAGCGTTCGCGATGTGGTTGCAATTCCACGTGAGCGAGTGGTCGACGCCGTTCGACACTGTGATGGCGATGTGCACTGCGTCCTCCTGTCGGCGCTCACGTGAAAGTGCACAAGTCTGGACGCGTGTCGTCGCGTTGGAGCATCAGGAACGACGACCCTCGATCTGACCCTGCGCCCGGCCCTCGCCGTCGAAGCGCACGTGACCAACGCCGAATGGCTCGAGAGCATCCCCGGGACAGAGCAGCAGAAAAGAATGTCCGAGTCCTGCGTGCGCTGCCACACCATCAATCGCGTCATGCCGTCGCGGTACGACGCCGAGGCATGGCTGCAGGTCCTGGATCGGATGGATGGCTATGTGACGTCGCCGTTTCCTGTCCGAGACGTTCCAGGAGTGGCGCGGGGACGACGTATCGCCGAGTGCGTCAGTACCCGATGATCTCGAGGTCAGGGATTCGGGAGAACTCCCGCTTGTTGCGGGTCAGCAGCGGCGCCTCATCCAGGATCGCTGCCGTGGCAATCAGGAGATCCCTCGTCCCGACGGTCCGGCCTGTACGCTGCTGCAACGCGAGCAGACGACCGTAGGCCGGTGCAAACTGTGCGTCCGGATAGGCAATGTCCACCGCGTCACAGAACCGCAGCACCCGCTGACGCTCCTCGGTGCGCTGTCGGGATAGCTCAGCGCCGGCCAGCAGCTCGCACGCCACGTGCACCGAGATGCGCAGGGGCTCGCGTTCGAGGCGTCCCCGCATGGCCGTAGCGGCCCCCGGCTGCCGGCGACGCACCTCGCGCAGCAGATCCACAGCAAACGTCGTATCGAGATGGATCATAGCTTCGGCGCCCGCGCCCGGTGACGCCGACGCGTCTTCACCTGCGCGTCAATCAGGTCCAGCGTCTCTTCGGATGGCGTCCCGCGCGCGAGGGCGTTCCAAAGATCCTGACCGGTCTTCCGCGTGCCCACCCGTTCTTTGATGACCTGGGAGAATGATTGCCCCGGTTTCTTGCAGCGCGCCAGCGTCTCGTACGCCTCGATATCGATGGTGATGGTCTTGACGGACATGCACTTATCATGCACTAAAGGTATGGAGGATCGTGTACCGCGGGATGTAGGAAGTGGAGACGGGAGCAATCGACAACCTGAGTCGTCCGGAAATTGTCGCTCACTTTTACGCACAACTGAGCGACAAAATGCTGTTGTCGCTAACGGACGACTGACAATGTGTTACAATACCTCGGTATTTATATACATAAGCCGAGGAGTAGTTACATCGAAACCTCTGCGGAAATAGCCACGCGGGTGCTTCAGGACTTCGGGATCGCTCGATCCCGAGACCTGGAGCGCGCCGGGGTCTCGCGGTCTCAGATCCGACGGCTGCGGGAACAGGGCCTCCTCGAACGTCTCGGTCGTGGCCTCTATCGTCGTTCTGGCGCGCCCCTCAGCGAGCGGCACGACCTTGCGGCGGCAGCCCGAATCGTGCCGGGCGGCGTCATCTGTCTGCTCTCGGCGCTGCGATTCCACGGTCTGACGACGGTGAATCCGTTCGAGGTCTGGCTCGCCATCGACCGGAAGGCATGGCGCCCGCGCCGTGACCATCCTCCGCTGCGCCTCATCTACCTCTCGAGCGCCGCACTGCGCGAAGGGGTTGAAGGCCACGACGTCGATGGGGTGACGGTGCGCGTCTTCAGCGCGGCAAGAACGGTCGCCGACTGCTTCAAGTTCCGCAACAAGATCGGCACCGACGTTGCCGTCGAGGCGCTACGTGACTACCGCCGGGTCCATCCCAAGCGCCTCGACGCCGTCTGGCGCTGCGCCGAGACGGACCGCGTGACCCGGGTCATCCGCCCGTACCTGGAGGCGATCGGGTGAATCCGGCCCGGCAAAGTCGCAATGTCCCGGCGTCGGTGCGGGCACGGCTTCGCGACCTGGCGCGCCACCGGCACGTCGAGTTCCAGTTGCTGTTGTCCGACTTCGCGATCGAGCGTTTGCTATACCGACTCGGGACCTCCACCCACTCGGATCGGTTCGGAGTGAAGGGCGCCACCCTGTTCAAGCTCTGGTCCGACGAGAGTCACCGGGCCACCTGGGATCTCGACCTCTTCGGCCGGGGCGCGGGTGCCGTCTCGGACGTCGTCACTGCGGTGCATGACCTCTGCGAGATCGCGGTCGACGACGGCCTGACGTTCAACAGGGGGTCGGTCACGGGTGAGGAGCTCCGCGGCCCAGGCGAGTCTGCCGGTGTTCGGGTGCGGCTGCAGGCCCAGCTCGCCGACGCGCGCATACCGTTGCAGGTGGACGTCGGCTTCGGTGACACAATCGTGCCGGCGCCGACACGGGTCACCTTCCCAACGCTCCTCGAGCACGACGCGCCGCGCGTGCTCGCCTACCCGCGTGAGACCGTCGTCGCTGAGAAGCTCGAGGCGATGGTGTCGCTCGGCGTGACCAACAGCCGGATGAAGGACTTCTACGACGTGCACCGCATCGCCTCGTCCGCTTCGTTCGACGGCACCACGCTAACACGAGCGATCCGGGCGACATTCGACCGGCGCCAGACACCACTGCCCGAGAGCGAGCCGCTGGCGCTGTCACCCGGCTTTCTCGCGGCACCCGAGCGGCAGACCCAGTGGCGGGCGTTGCTGCGCCGGGGACGGCTGGCTGCGCCCCAGGATGCGGGCCAGCTGACCGAAGAACTGCGCCGGTTTCTGCTCCCGGTTCTCGCGGCGACAGTAAGAGGCGGCACCTACGAGGCCAGATGGCGGCCGGGCGGGCCCTGGGTGCCACACCTGGCCGACGAGGCTAGCCCAAACCGAGAACAGCACGAATCCCTGTGACTACGCCAGTCTGCGGCTGCGCGGCGACTATCTGTATCTCTCGACAACCACCGAGGTGTATCGATACCTGATGACACCGGGCGAGCTCGTGCCGCGGGACGAGCCGGAGCTGATCGTGTCCGGGTTCCCCGAGCAGCGTGGTCACGCGGCCAAGGCGTTCGCGTTCGACGAGTCCGACAACATCTATGTAAACGTCGGCGCGCCGTCCAACGTGTGCA
>JADFPE010000180.1:0-6554 GCA_022562495.1 Acidobacteriota bacterium | reverse complement strand
TCACCGGCACCCGGAACATCGTCGCGATCGGCTGGGACCCCGCCACCCAGGCGATCTACGCGGCGCAGCACGGCCGCGACGCGGTGAACACGCTCTGGCCCGACCACGACAAACGCGGACGCGAATGCCGAGCTGCCGTCAGAGGAGCTGTTCAGGCTGAGCGCCGGCGCCTGACCTCGTCGTGCGGAATGCCCTCCCCGCGGTCGAGTTGCGCCAGTCCGGCCTCGATCTTGGCTCAGCCGCCGGCCTGAGGCGGTCCCCAGACAGGTATACTCGATGTGGACACCGGAGACGACGGACATGAAGCTCAAGATCGTTCTGGAACCGAGCGCCGAGGGCGGCTTTACAGCGTACGTGCCCACTCTTCCTGGATGCATCAGCGAGGGAGAGACCACAGACGACGCGATGGCCAACATTCGAGAGGCGGTCGAGTTCTACCTCGCACCGATCGACGACGATCTTGCGGGGCGAGAAGGCCTGGAGGTTCATGAGCTGGTCGTGTGACCAAAATCCCATCGCTCGACTACCCTACGATTCTCTCTGCACTGCGTCGTGACGGGTGGGTGGTTGTCCGCCAACGAGGCAGCCACATCGGCTCCAGAAGCATCTGCCGGATGAGATGCTCAAGCTCACCGTGCCGGCCCATCGTCCCGTCAAGCGGTCTACGCTTGCCCACATCCTCAAGCACGCGCGGCTGACCGCCGACGAATTACTGCGGCTGATCTAGAGGTCGCGTTCGCCCCTCGGGCCGACGGCGGGTTCACCGGCCGCTACGAGACCTTCGCCGCCGGCTTCGCCCGCAACAACGAATAGACCTTCCCTTTGTCCAGGTCGTCGCACTCCGTGTTGTCAATGCATAGAACAAAACTCTTCGTACCTCGAGATTTCTTCATGGTCTTCAGTCCAGGAGACGCATGATGTCTCGAATTCGTCCCCCAACGGCAATGGTTTCGACATCCCGGAGTGGTCCGACGACCTGGAAATGCAATGTCTCTGCCTTCTATTGCTCCAGCGGCGGCGTGTTGACTGGGAGGCGACGCGCCTTGGAGAGCTGTTCGAACGCGTAGCCCAATGCGAGCAGCCGCGGTTCATCGAAGGCCCGGCCCAGAAAGGAGATCCCGACCGGGAGCCCGTTGCCGGTAAAGCCGGCCGGCACGATGAGGTCCGGGAAACCCGTCAGATTGGCGTATCTGGAGGGCGAGTAGCGTGGTCCCCCACCGGAAGGCCGCGAGTCGACATCGACCCGAGCCGGACGACGCGGCGATGTGGGGTAGACAATCGCATCCAGGTCTTCGGACTCCATGAGGCCCTCGATGATCGTGCGTACCATGGGCAATCCATACTCGAGCACGGCCAGATACTCGTAGTCGGACAGCGTGCCGCTGTCCTCCTCCCGCTGGAACAGACGCCATCGGCCCGGATTCGGCTGGGCGCGGTCGATTGGAGCCGTCAGTCGCACTGACTGTTCCACCAACTCGGCCAGGTTCTTGGCAAAACCAGGCTTCAGCGTCGCCAGGTAGTCGCGGATCTGTGCGCGAAATTCGCGGTGACGGACCGTTGTGTAGAAATCAGGGCTTGCTCGAAGCAGCCATACGGGCAGATGCACGTCGACGACCGTCGCACCAGCGTCACGCATCACCTCGAGTGACGCCTCGATGACCCAGTCCACGTCGACATCTTGACCCAGAAAATCACGAGCAATCCCGAGCCGGGCGCCGTCGAGCGCGTCCGCGTCGAGATACTGGGTGTAGTCCGTCTCGAACCGTCCTTCGCTCTTCAAGGTGGCATCATCGGCCGGGTCGATCCCGGTCATCACGCCCAGCGCGACCGCCACGTCGTAGACGTGTCGAGCCATCGGACCAACCGTATCGAACGACAGGGCGAGCGGGATGATGCCGTCACGGCCGATGAGGCCGTGCGTGGGTTTGAGCCCAACGATTCCGTTCGCGGTTGACGGTCCCCGGATTGAACCGCCGGTGTCGGTACCCAGGCCGACTTGCGCGAAGGCCGCAGCGATCGATGCGCCTGTACCACCGGACGACCCAGCGGGCGAGCGGACCAGGTCGTGCGGATTACGGGTCGGTCCCCCGAGCGAGCTGATCGCGCCGCCGGACGCGAACTCGCTCATGTTGAGTTTGGCGAGGACGATGGCCCCGGCCTCGCGGAGCTTGCGGACGAGGAAGGCATCATCCGCCGGGATAGACCCCGCCAGCAGGCTGGAGCCGGCCGTCGTCGGCAGATCGGCCGTGTCGATGTTGTCCTTGAGGACAATGGGGATGCCGTGCAGCGGGGAGCGTGGCCCGTTCGACCGTCGCTCCGCGTCGAGCGCGCGGGCCCTTTCGCGGGCGTGGGGATTCAGGGTGAGAACGGCGTTCAGGTTCGGTCCGGCCTTGTCATAGGCCTCGATGCGAGCGAGGTACAACCCAACGAGCCGTTCCGACGTCAACGTGCCAGCGTCGAAGGCCCGGTTGAGCTCCTCGATGTTCGCCGACGTCACATCGATCGTCTGCGCCGAGGCGAGAGGCGCACACGAGAGTCCCAACACGACGAATCCGAACAACCAGCGGTGTGTGTAGCGAATCATGTCAGAGCTCCGCAAGAGGGACCGACCCGAATCTGAGATTATATCGAGGAGGCGGTCTGGGCGGCGGCGAGCACGGCGTCCAGGAACTCGAGCTGCAGCCGCGCCTGATCGCGAATCGGCATCGGCCGGATCCCATGGCGGGCGGCGACACGGGCGACCTCGGCGGCCGAGCGGTCGGCCAGCAGGTCCGCCAGCCAGCGGTGGAAGGCGACTCGGCCCGCGGTCCCGGTGGCGGGGTCGGGAACGTCGTTACGGGCGCCCGGCGGCGGCAGCAGGAAGAGCGGCATCTCAGAGACAAAGGTCAGTGGGTCGCCGCCAAGCGAGCGCACGTGCTCCATCGAGCTGGGCCGGAACAGGGCGGCGGTCTCGGGGTCGCCACGGTCGAGGAAGTGACGGCGCATGGCGCCCGAGTCGGGCCGGGTGGTGAAGCCCTCATCGATCCGGGTGAAGCCCTTCTCGCCACCGCGGTCCGGGTCGAAGAGGAGATAGTCCATCTCCCGGACCCGTTCGCGGAGCCGCGCTCGCATCGCCGTCGTGCGGTCTGCCCAACCCGCTTCGATGAGGAACCACGGTCCTGGCGAGAAGGCGATGCCGTGCAGCGAGCCGTGCACGGCGTACGGCGCGCCGCCGGCCAGGAAGCCGGCGATCGCGCGGTTCTCGGGCCGCGCCTCGCGGTCTCGGGCCGAGCGTGGGAAGCCGAACTCGACGTCGTCACCCGGCAGCTCGCGGACGACGCCGGCCGAGTAGGCGGCCAGATCGAAGCCGCGGTCGGCGGCGCCCTGGTAATCGACCACGTCACGCGTGCGCGTGGCCCAGACGGCGTTGGCGGCCTCGCCGTCGGGGTTGGCGTGGGGCACGATCGACCAGCGCACCTCGGCCACCGCCGGGTCGTGCTCGGGACGCGTCGCCAGCCACCCGGCCAGCCCTCGGAGGGTCGCCGGCCCCACGGGTTCGTCGGCGTGGCAGCCGGCCACGAGGCTGACCGAAAGCGGTCCCCGACCTCCGCGCCACGCGCCGATCGGCCGGCCGTCGCGCGAGCGGCCAATCTCCTCCAGATGTGCCGGTGGACCCGACCCGGCCAGGATCTCCTCAATCGGAAGGCTCGTCGGCATCGGGGCGGGCGTTCAACCTTCCCACGGGCGGCGTCTCTCATCCGCACCGTAAGGTAAGGTCAATGCTGGTGAATGACTAGCGGGACCCCGGTCAGCCCCAGGTGACGGTCGGTCGACCAGCATTCGGGGATGCGACGCGCGTGCATCAAATGCAGACCGGCGGCGTCGGCGAGCGTGAGGTCCTGATCGGCGTAACGGCGGAGCACGTCCCCGGCAGCCGCCAGCTCCTTTGGCCCGACCGCCTCGACCGTCAGCGGCGTCATCACGTCGACCATCGCCAGAAACTGCAGGGCGCGGGTCCGATCGTAGCGTTTCAGAAACCACCCGTGGCCCTCGGCCATCACCAGGCTCGTCGTCATCAACCGCGGTGGCTCGCTGAAGAGGCGGCGAAACAGCACATGGTACGTGTCCGACCGATCGGCCAGGGCAATGAACGCCGACGTGTCGACGTAGGCGGCCCGCCCAGCCTCAGTCTTTCTGGCCATACACGAGATCGTCGATCCGCTGGCTGGACTGCGGGTCTCCCGACTCGACCATGCCGGCGTAGCGCATCCACGGCGGCTCGTCACTGACCGGCAGCATGCCGCGCAACGACCGCCGGAGCAGCTCGGCCAGCGAGATTCCGAGGCGACGGGCTTCCCCTTTGGCCGCCTTGTACTCCTGTTCGGTCAGGCTAATCTGAGTTCGTATCATGATAACACTCTATAAAAATATGTTATCACACTGTGGAAGTCGATCTGATCAACACCGCCGTGTCGCCGCCGATCACGGTCTGGTGCCATACGGCAGCGCCTGGCCCTTCTCGCTGTATTCCCGATCATCGCGAAGACCATGCCAACGGTGTCTGGACCGTATGCCTCAGTTTCCGGGGGGAAGTACGCAGAATCTGCCTCCGCCCAGCGAATCAGATCCGCAGTTTCGCCCCTTGTCAGTCCTTCCGTGCGCTCGTGGACGGCTGTTCAGACACCGACGTCGTCCCCAAGCCGCCCTGGCGGCGCCGGAAACAGCTGTATCTCGAGCGACTCGCCCGCGAGTCTCAGGCTGTGCGCTTCGTCTCGGCCCGCGACAAGCTGCACAACATTCGTGCGATCATCCGCGACTACCGCACCCACGGCGACAGCTCTGGACGGTGGGTGTCGCGCGCCGAGACCGGCCAAGGGAGGGAGCCCTGTCCAGCCTGGAGCGCGGCGGCGTGCGGGTCAGCGCGTGATCTTCACGATAGTCGCGGCCTTCAGGTCCCGGTGCATCACGGGCGGCTGCCGCCCGGGCGGACGTTCGCCGCGGCCCATGTGCGGGCCCTACGCGGCGCCATTGATGGCGGGCGTGGGCGGTCGCGCATCGGCTGCCGTGGTCACGACGTGACGCGCCTACCGCGCCGCCGGTGGGCCAGCGGCCTCGCGCTCCTCCGCGCGGTGACCTGCCAGCATGCCCGCCATCCCGATGTTGCCTTCGTGGCACGCGTATTCGAAAATCGGGTCGTCGCTGCGCGTCAGCCGGATCATCGCGGTCCACGACGCAGCGTACGTGCCGGGGTCGTCGACCGTGAGATCGTACTCGAGCGTGTCCGGACCCACGCGCGTGAAACGCTCGATCAGCCGGAGCTTCTCGGCCGACCCCCGGGTGCGCTGGTAGAGCGCAGCCGGCGACTCCGCCTGCGCCGAGAAGTTCGTGGTTTCGACCACCAGCGTGTCGCCGTCCCAGTACCCCCGCGCGTCGCCGTGCCACTGCCGGATAGCGTCGTCGACATGCGGCGCCTCGCCGATCGGGATGATGCGCGCGTCGTGAATCATCTCGTGCACGAACACCACGTGGTCGGGGGTCTGCACGATCTGGTAGTAGCTGTTGTAGCCGGCGAACAGGTTCGGCATGCCGAAGGTGACACAGCGCTCTTGGAGTCGCCTGTCGGTCCAGGACGAGGCGGGATTGGCCGCCAGATGCGCCGCACGCGCTTCGGTCAACCGCTGTGCCGCCGGGGTCAGGGGTGGGAGCCGGCCGGTCGGTGGGTCCACCACCAGCGAGGTCCGATGATCGAACTCGCGGTCAACGAGCCAGAACTGGTTGTAGTTGCCGGTCGCGGCGTCTCGCGACGAAAACGTCTGCTGGTCGCCGAGCGCCGCGGTGAAGACACTGTCGGCGAACGCGGCGTCACTCTCCCCTCCGGCGAAGAGCTGCGCGTAGTGCGCCTTGACCCGGGCCAATTCTTCGTTCGTCAGCACGGCCTGATCGCCCAGCGACTCTGGGCGCTCGAGTGGCGTCGCGGTGTTGTTCGCCCAGACCCCGTGCAGGTCCGGCCGACCATCAGACGTGCGGGGCAACACCCACGGCTCGGCCTCTGCGGGCTGAGCGAGGCTGGCGGCAGGCGCCCACACGAGTCCGGCCGCCAACACGCCGACCACAGTGAACGCGGTTTGGGAACGGTCCATTGATGTTCTCTCCTGTGCGGTCCCGAGACTCGGCCAGACAGCACGACACCATTCAACACCGACGGTGGGCGACGCGCAAGGAGCGGTGCGGCAGGCACTGTCAAGTTGTGGCATCAAGCCGGTTCTCATGCCCAATATGTCGGCCCACGGCGGAAACCGACCACAATATCTTGCGGCTCGATCACTCTAATTTCTGTCAACTTGACAATACCCCCCGCAGACCGCCCGGCGCTACTCCAGCCTGAAAGTCATCTCGGCAGTTACCCGCACCGGCACAGGGACGCCATCTTTGGTCCCGGGCTCAAACGTCCACTGCTTGAGGGCCTCCACCGCCTGGGTGTCCAGCCCGTGGACCGTGTCGAGCGACCGGACGACCTGGACGTCGTCCACCGTGCCGTCTGGGAGGACCACGCAAGTGAGCCAGACGGCCCCCTG
>JADFPE010000339.1 GCA_022562495.1 Acidobacteriota bacterium | reverse complement strand
CAGCGCCGGCGAGGGCGTTGTCATGGGGCCAGATGGAACCGTTGTGGTAGGACATGGGGTTGTACCGCGCCTCGGTAGTGGCAAGCGTGCGAATGCCCCATCCGGAGAACGACTCATCAGCCAGGAGCGTTTGGGCGGTTCGGCGAGCGTGGTCCTCGGAGGCAATCCCGGTGAAGAGGGCGTGGCCGGCCTGGATCGTCACGAGCTGAGTGCCGTCGACGGCAAAGCTGATCGCACCGGCGTTGACGGCCGCCCCCACGGCGATGTGCCAGAGCTCCTCGCCGGTGCGCGCGTCCAGCGCATAGAAGAAGCCGTCTTCGCTCCCGCCGAACAGCAGATCCCCCGCGGTCGACAGTAACCCCGACCGAGACTTGGGCTGGACCGGGTACTCCCACTTCACCTCGCCGGTCTGGGGCACGATGGCGCGCACCGCGCTCACGTCCTTGTCGATCGGCTGCACGCGCTGCTGGCCACCGCCGATGAACCGGTCACCCGCCGCATAGTCCTCATCGCGGATGAAGAACTCAGCCTCGCCGTCGAACGCCATCACGTAGATCAACCCGGTCCTGGGACTGTAGCTGGGGGACCAGTAGTTGGCCGCCCCGCCCGCGGGTGGGGCCACCACCGTCCCCTCCACGCTGGGAAAAGTGTTCGGCCGACGTATGGGTCGACCGCTCGCGTCGAGGCCTTCCGCCCAGGTCTGTTTCGCAAACGGTTTTCCGAGCAGGAACTCGCCGGTCTCACGGTCCAGCACGTAGAAGAAGGCGTTGCGGTTGGGCCAGAGCATCAGCTTCCGCTGGCGGCCGTCGAACTCGGCGTCGACCAGCACCGGGATCTGGGTCGCGTCCCAGTCGTGCACATCGTGCGGGGTGAACTGGAAATACCATTTCATCTCACCCGTGTCCGCATCGAGCGCCAGGACGGAGTCGGAATACAGGTTGTCGCCGATCCGCACGTCGCCGTTGTAATCCGGCCCCGGGTTACCGGTGCCCCAGTACACGAGATTCAGCTCCGGGTCGTAGGAGCCGGTGATCCACGTCGGGGCGCCCCCAGTTCGCCATGAATCGCCCTGCCAGGATCGACTGTCGGGGTGGTCCGGCCCCGGAATCGTGTCGAAACGCCAGTCGAGGTCGCCGGTCTGCGCGTCATACGCGTCCAGGAACCCGCGGATGCCGAACTCGCCACCCGCGATGCCGGTGATGATCTTGTCGCCCACCACCAGCGGCGCCGCCTTCTTGCTGTAGCCTTGCTTCGGGTCCCCTGCCTCGGCGTCCCAGATGACGTTGCCGGTCCTGGCGTCGAGGGCGACGACGTGCGCATCAAGCGTGCTCATGAACAGCCGATCGCCCTGGATCGCGACACCCCGGTTGGCCTGACCACAGCAGTAGTTGAGCTCGTCCGGAAGCGGGTGGTCATAGCGCCAGTACGGCCGACCGGTCCCGGCATCGAGGGCGATGACACTGCTCGGCGGTTCGGTGATGTACATCACGCCGTCGACCACGAGTGGTGTCGTGCCGGCGCGGCCGAGTTCCGCCATCTGGTGGACCCATCGCACCTGCAGACGTGCCACGTTGGTTGTGTCGATCTGGCCGAGACCGGTGTAGCGACGGCTCTTGTAGTCGCCCGAATACATCAGCCAGTTGTGTGGCTCCGCCTCGGCGTTCACCAGGCGCTCGGCGGTGACCGGCCTGAACGTGGGGGTCGGTGTCTCGTCCGACTGCGTCTGCGCGTGCGACGCGGTGGCGATTGCACCAGCCACCAGGAATACCGTCGCTAGTAACGGGCTGCGCTGCATCATCATGATCGATTCTCTCTTCGGTTACACGTGTGACCGCGTGTCATCGAGCACGAGGCGCATGCGTCTCGTGCGATAGCCGGGCGTGCCCGATCAGCACCACGTCCCGGTCGAGCGTGGTGTCGCGGGCCTAATAGACCTCCCCCCATCCCGCCATCGCCGATCTTGGCGGTGACGGAGTAGGGGCCGAGTATGGTGCCGGACTGAAAGGCCATTTGGCGAGCCACCGTC
>JADFPE010000179.1 GCA_022562495.1 Acidobacteriota bacterium | reverse complement strand
CGTCAGGAACAGGTTGGTGTTCGGTGTATCCGGTGCGACACGAAGATGGCGCCCGCCCTCGAGCTCGCCCGCACCCCCACCGACGAGGAGCGTAGGCAGGTCGTGGTGGTTGTGCCGATTACCGTCGCTCATGCCGCTGCCATAGAGAATCATCACGGAATCCAGCAGCGACCCGTCGCCATCGGGCGTCGACGCCAGCCGATCCACGTAGTACGCGAACATGGTGGTCAGATAGCCGTCAACCTTCTTCAACCGCTCGATCAACGCTTTGTCGCCGCCGTGGTGAGACAGCGCATGGTGCGAATCGGGCACCCCGATCTCGGGATAGGCGCGGTTGCTGGTCTCGTGCCCCATCATGAAGGTGATGACGCGAGTCAGGTCGGCCTGATACGCGAGCACCTGCAAGTCGAACATCAACTTGGCGTGCGCTTCGAAGCTGTCGGGGACGCCGGCTGGCTGGTCCATCGCGGGGAGTTCCCGCATGGTCTGCTGCTCGGCCATCTGGATACGTCGTTCGACGTCCCGCACGGCCTCCAGATACTCGTTCAGCTTGACGCGATCGCGCGGACCCAGCTCTCTGCGCAGGCGTGCCAGCTTCGCCGTCACCATGTCGAGCAGACTGCGGTCGTGCTGGCGGGCCTCCAGCCAGGCGGCCGGGTCGGTGGTGCCGCTGGTGCCAAACAGCCGCTCGAACACCGCACGCGGGTCGCTCGACATCGGCAGCGGCGTCGTGGCACTGCTCCAGCACAACGTGTTGGCGTAGGCGCAGCTGTAACCCGGGTCGCACGAACCGGCCCGTGCCGCAGACTCGAGCGACAGCTCGAGCGAGGCCAGCTGTGTCTCCTGCCCCAGGACACGCGCGGCAAGCTGGTCCATCGAGACGCCGGCCCTGATGTCGTGTCCTTCGGTCTTCTTCGGGTGCACGCCGGTCAGAAACGCCCCGGCGGCTCGCGCATGGTCGCCCGCGCCTTCGCCCGGCCGGGCAATTCCTTCCTCGCTGCAGAGGCCACTGATCATCAGCATCCGGTCTCGAAAAGGCGTGAGCGACTGCAGCGTCTGCGTGACGTCGAGGACCCCACCTTCGTTCGCCGGGGTCCAAGTCGGCATGAAGATGCCGTTCGGCACATAGACGATGCCAAGACGGCGAACCGTCTGCGCCGCACGCGCGCGCGCGGTGCCAAAGGCCGGCACCATGCTGTCCAGCATCGGCAACGCCAGCGTCACGCCGATGCCACGCAGGAATGTGCGACGCGGGAGGTGCTTCTTGGTGACAATCATGGCTCTCGCGTTCTCCTCATCTGAAACGGCGTGCTCTCGACGATGCCCAGGATGACCTTCGACCAGCGATAGTCGCTCGCCGCGGCATCTCTCGTGATCGCGCGCACCGCCGGCCCATCGTAGTACTCCAGGCCTCGACCCAGCGCGTAGGTCAACAGCTTCTCGGTGACGGTCTCAGCGAAGCGCTCCTCCTGGTCGAGCAGTAGGTCGCGCAGTCCGGACGGTCCCTCGAAGCTGGTGCCGTCGGGCAGCGTGCTCGAGGCGTCGATCGGAGTCCCCTCCTCAGTGGTCCGCCACGCCCCGATGCCATCGAAGTTCTCCAGCGAGAAGCCCAACGGATCCATTCGCACGTGACAGCTCGCGCAGACCGGACTCGTCCGATGGACCTCCATCCGCTCCCGCATCGACAGCGACCTGCCCGCGTCGGGATGGTCGGCGGTCGGCAATCCAGGCACATCCGGAGGTGGCGGCGGTGGAGGCGAGCCTAGGAGATTCTCGAGCACCCACAGCCCGCGCTTTGTCGGAGATGTCCGATTCGGATAGGAGGTGACCGTCAGGATGCTGCCCTGCCCGAGCAACCCGCCCCGGCCGTGACCATCGACGGTCACGCGACGAAAGTGATTGCCGTAGACGTTCGGTATCCCGTAGTGACGGGCGAGGCGCGCATTCAGGAACGTGTAGTCCGACCGCAGCAGGTCGAGGACGCTCCGGTCATCGCGCACCTGACTCGCGACGAAGAGTTCGGTCTCACGCTCCATCGCCTCACGCAGGTTCTCGTCAAAGTCGACAAAGGCGTCTGTGTCAGGCGCGACCGTGCGCATGTTGCGCAGCAGCAGCCACTGACCGAAGAAGTTGTCCACGAGCGCATCCGAGCGCGTATCGCGCAGCATGCGCGCGACCTGTGCTTCGAGCATCGGCGGGTTGCTGAGCTCGCCGCGCGCCGCCACGTCGAGCAGCTCGTCGTCGGGAATGCTGCTCCACAAGAAGAACGACAGCCGCGAGGCCAGCTCCACGTCGCTGAGACGATAGGCGGTCGCCGGCGCCGCGCTGACCGGATCACGTTCGACCCGGAACAGAAACTCCGGATCGATCAGGATCCCTCGCAACGCAAACTGGATGCCTGTCTCGAAGCTCCCCTCGTCGCGACCTTCCCAATAGAGCGACAGCAGCGGTTCCACGTCTTCGTCGACAGCGGGGCGACGGAACGCGCGGCGGACGAGACTCGAGAGAATCTCCGCGGCGCAGGGTGCCTCCTGGCTCGCCTCCACCGGAGAGCACACGAACACGCGACGACGACTGGCCGTGTCCTCAGGGGTCCGGGCGTTGTAGGGACCACTGATCTCGATACTGTCCAGGGCCATCGCGGCATTCCTGTCGCGAGAGTACGCCAGACTGGAGACGCCGGGGTGCGGCTCGAGCACACCTTCAGCGACCGCCGCCTTGTCGAGGAACGCCACGCTGACGAGTCGTGTACCCGCCTGCACGGTGACGCGAACCTCGAGCCCCGCATCGGCGGTCTGCTCATAGAGTGACGGCCTCGAGACGGCGTCCCACGGAGCACGCTCTCCGTCGCCGCCGACCGTGAACTGTGCGATCCGCCTGCGATCCAGACGCAGCTCGATGTCGTGGGACTCGCCAAGCCCACGGATGTGGTTGCCATATGCCCGTTGCAGGGACATCCTGATCACGTACTCGCCGTCGAGCGGGAAGTGATGCCGGACCGCGAGGCCGCCACGTGACCCGAAGGGCAGATCCTCGCTCATCCGGCCGTCTTGCCAGAGCGTGTAGGGGACGGTGTATTTCTGGACGACCGGACGGATGGACGCATCCCCGATGGCCAGGCGACTGATCTTCTCGGCCGCGACCATGTAGCGATCGAGCAGCACCGGGGACATCGCCAGGACGTCGGCGATGTTGTCGAACCCATACCCCGATTCGTCCGGGGGCAGCAGGGCCCGCTCATCGATATCCAACGCCAACAGATCGCGGACCGCGTTCCGGTACTCGACTCGGTTCAGCCGATGGATTGGTGGCCGGCCGGGATTCGGGTCCGCCGCCGCCGCACGGTCGAGTGCCGATTCGAGCGCTGCCGCGACCGCGTCGTAGACAGCTTCAGCCGGTCGTGGTCTGCCGGGGGGTGGCATCGCTCGCGCCCGGAGCTTCCGGGCCACCTTCTCCCAGACTTCGACGTCTTCCGCGATCTGGCCGATCTGGTCCGTGTCGATGGTCTGGAGGGTGAGGCCCGCCTGGCGGGTGCGGTCGTTGTGGCAGGCGACGCAGTACTGGTCCAGCAGCGCCCGATGAGGGGAGACAGCTGTCGAGGCCGGCACGGATGGCGCCTGCGCTCGGCCCACCTGACCCGACGCGCCAGCCATGAGCGCGATGCCGACCGACGCCACGATCCCTCTGGCCGTCATTCGAGTCGCCCTCCTCCGGAGTCCCGACCACGAAGCCCGACGCCCGCGGCCCTGACCCCCTTGTTGCCGGGACCCAGTCGAACTATAGCGCGTGCCAGGGTATTAACGTAACCCCAGGCGGCGAGCCGCAGCACCACACCGGCATCTCTCACCAGGCTCACCCGGCGACCCGCCCCAGGATCTCGCCCATCTGTGGCGTCAGAAAATGGCGATCGGATTCACCGGAGACCCGGTGCCACCTGGAACCCGCAACGGGGCCACCACCAGCATGAATTCCCAGCGGTTGAGACGCGCAGCGGTCTCGGCGACTGCCTCGAGGTCCAGGTTGTCGAGCAGATTCATCCCGCGCGCGACAATGGCGAACCGGTGAATCGGGTTGACGCCAAGACCCGGCACGCTGTCGGGGGCTTCGTGCACCGAGTCGGCGCCGAGCAGGGCGATGTCCCTTTCGGCCAGGAACGGGATCACCGAGGCGTCCCACCCTGCCATCTCGCGGGCAGGGCCGTGCTCGGCGCGGTAGGCCCACCGACCGGTACGGAGGAGGAGCGCATCGCCGGACCCCACGGTGACGCCGGCCTGCTCCTCCCACGCCTCGATGTCCTCGCGGTACAGTTTCGTGCCGGGCTCGAGATACGGCACCCCCTTCAGCCGAGGCATGTCGATCAGGATGCCTCGTGTCACGAGGCCGTCTTTCATGGCGGTCGTGTCCATCCGGGAACAGCCGTCCTCGGTGACGATCTCCTGAAAGTCGAAGCCGTTGAAGATCTTGTCCTTGTAGAAGACATGGCACAACCCGTCCAGATGCGAAAACGTCACGCCGTGAAAATACAGGTCAATCCGGTCGCCGGAGTTCTGTCCTTCGGGATTCACCGTCATCTGCAGGACGTAGGGCTCGCGTGCGTCCGCGGCCTCTTCGGTGATCATGTCGTGCGCCAGGGACACCGTCGTTCCGGTGCGTACCAGGGCCGCGGCCTCGCGTCGTTTGGCCGCGGTCATCAGGTTGGCGGCGCCCAGCTCGTCATCCGGCCCCCACCGTCCCCAGTTCGAGAGCTCTGCCATCCACTGGTCGAACTGGGCGACCGTGGTCGGCTCACGCGTCTCTGGCTGTGTGAACGAAGACGCCCCGCATGCGGCCATACTGCACGCGAGCACGATCGCACAGATGTCGCGGATCACCACCATGGTCATGACCTCCTCGCTGAGAATCAGCCGATTATACCTTTCGGGGGAGCGTGCCAGACAAGGTGAGAGCGGCGCCGCGGCCGATCCGACCACGGTCCGTGTGGTCGCCAACGGGCCATCGCCCGATATTGCTCGTCACGACTGCCACGACGACGTCCGTCGTGACGCTGGCTCAGGCTGGGGCTGACCCGCGCCGCAGCGCGTGTTGGCGACCCGCCCGCGAGAATCGGGTACACTTGATGCCTGCCTGAGTTGTGCGATCCGGTACATGTGTGTCCGTCCGCACCGGGAGGATACCCGTGACGCCTTGTCGACTCCCCTGGCTCGGTTGCGTGGT
The DNA here is from genome assembly GCA_022562495.1 of Acidobacteriota bacterium. Classification (GTDB taxonomy): domain Bacteria; phylum Acidobacteriota; class Vicinamibacteria; order Vicinamibacterales; family UBA8438; genus NP936. Next base: position 5,005 of record JADFPE010000179.1, on the reverse strand, counting down.
ACTCGTCGTGGCGTTCAGCCACACGGGTCGCCCGGCGCACGCGCAGTCCCTCGTCGACGCGGCGCGGCTGGCGCGCGAGATACGCGAGGCGCTCGGCCCTCCGACGAAGGTATACACGAAGCAAGACCTGCCGGCCGCCAGACGTATCACCGAACCCACCCTGGCGTGGGTCTCCCGCTATCGCTCCCTGCTGGAGGCGGCACTCGAACGCGAACGTGCCCTCCTGGCGTTGCGTCGCGAACGACCGCTGACGCTGCCGGTCCCGGTCCCGGTCCCGGTGCAAACGGTGCCGCAGGACCCGGCGCCAACGCCGCCGACCTTCGGCATCCCCTTGTATCCCCTCTACTTGGGCTATCCCGTGTTCGTGTCGTCGCCGGTCAGCCCGCGACCACGACATTCCACAACGGTCTCGGCATCGCCGCGCCGGCACCGGCGTGGGTCCCGTGCGCGGGACCGACGATCTCGCGTCCAGACAGCACGGCGCCGACCGACGTCTGGTAGACGGGTCGCCCCGTTTACCAGGCGGCCCGCAGCCGGGAACGGGTACGAACAGTCGAGGCGATCGTTCCCCCACATCGCCCCCGGTCTCACCATACCCGGCGCCGGTCGGCATGGCAGCGGCGGCCGGGCGAGCGGGGCCACCCGCACGCCCCCGCGCAGTTCCGCCGCCACCGTTGGCGCCGTCTCTCGGTAGGCACTCGCCGCGTTCAGCGTGGTGTCACGGTTCTGCTCGTCGCGCGTCGATGTCGTGTCGGCCGCTACTCTTCCTTCATGCACACGACCGTATTGCCGCGGCCCTGGTTGTGCTCGAAGAGCTCGAATGCCGTGATGAAGTCTTCGAAGGGGATGATGCGATCGACGCGCGGCTGGATCACACCGGTCGCCAGGAAGTTGATGATTTCGGCCACGTTGTGCTGGTGCCCTGTCGGATTGGCTTGTGCCCAACCTGCCCAAATGCTTCCGATGACTGCGGCCTGCTTGATGAGCAACAGTCCGGGGCGAATCGGCTTCTGCCCGGCAGTGAAGCCTACCAGGCAGATCTTGCCGAGCGGCCGAATCGAAGACACCAGCGCCGCCTCGAAGAGCTCCCCCTGGACCATATCGATCACCACATCCACACCCTCTGGATGACCCAATTCGGCCGCCGCATGCTTGACGTCGTTCTTGAACTGTCTGTGGCTGGCCCGATCTCTGCCGTAGCAGAGCACTCGGTCCGCGCCGGCCGCGACCGGGAATTCCTGCTTCTCGGGGATACTGACGCCAGCGATCACCAGCGCGCCCATCGCCTTGGCCAACTCGATCGCGGCCATGCCGACGCCGCCAGACGCGCCGTCGACCAGCACGAGGTCGCCCGCACCGACGTCCCCGATGATCTTGAGCGAATGGTAGGCTGCGAAGAAGTTGCGCCCCAGGTTCGCGCACTTCGATAAATGCACTCCGTCGGGGGTCTTCCAGATGGACTCCGCAGGGACCTTGACGACCTCTGCCAGGCCTCCAAGACTCATTTGCGCGATGACGCGGTCGCCCACTGCCACACGCTCGACTCCCGCGCCCGTTTCCAGCACGGTGCCGGTCACGTCCATCCCCGGCACATAGGGGAGGCTCGGCTTGTGCTGGTAGAGGCCCTGCGCCTGAAGCGCGTCTGGGTATTGAACACCCGCATAGTGTGTGAGGACCAAGACGTGTCCCGGCTCGCATTCGGGCAGGGGTATCTCGTCCAGCGCCAGCACATCTTTCAGCGGATCGGGAGTCGGAACCGGCTTACCCTCTTCGTCGAGACCTGCGTAGCGGTGGCAGCGAACGGCTTTGATCAGAGTGCTCATCATGGTTCCAGAGGAATGGCGTGCGGATCGCCGTGGCGAGACGCGGGCTCCGCACGTGCTTGTTTCGGCCGGTGTGAAGGACGATCGGTTGCATTGGAGGGGCCGCCCCGCCTCGGACACAGTCGTGGCGGGGGTCCCGTCGGTGCCTCGGAGCCTCGCAGCTCTGGTACGGCCAGAGCTACAGTGCCGATTATCGCCGAGGCAGGGGCGGTGTCAAAGCGTGTACCGGTCGAGGGCTCGCCGGCACGGCGTGCAGGCGCTCCTCAGCGGCTTGGGATCGTTACGGGCCGGTTCCGCTGTATGCACCAACGCCGTGGCTTGACACCTTCGTCGTGCCAGGTCTAAATTTGGGTTCCGATACAGGCCATCACCCGGTCCGGTGATGCACCCCCGGACAGGATAGGAAGACATCCGCCCGCTCGGTCGGTTCTCATCGCACGCTTCGAGGGTCAGCCGGAGCCTTCGGGCAACACGTCCGGATCTGCGTACATCCGAGGAGTGGTGCACGAGTTCCTCGACCCGCGGACACTCGGGTCTGTCGCCGGATTCCATGTCTCGCCCGAGATGGGCACGACGATGTTCAGAGAGCTGAAAATCACGATCCGCCGTCTCGCGAGGCAGCCGACCTTCACGATGACCGCGATCGGAACCCTTGCTGTCGGCGTCGGGGCGACCACGGCCATCTTCAGCACCGTCAATGCCACCCTGCTGCGTCCCCTGGCGTACCCCCAGTCCAAGGACATCTACACCCTGAACACGCATCTCGTGGACGGCCGCTGGAGCAGCGGTCGGGTGACCGGCGCGTATGTCTCGACCATCAACGAGTCCGCACCCTCCGTCCTCCGGGCGGTTGCCGTGCTCCACCGTGAGGACGTGATCATCACCGACGCGGGTGAGAACCGGCAGGTACTGGTCCACTGGGTGACCGAGGGCTTCTTCGACCTCTTCGGCCTGCCCATGGCGGAGGGTCGGGCGTTCACGCCGGAGGATCACAGGACCCGGGTTGCGGTGATCGCCCATCACATCTGGAACGACGTGTTCGGCCGTGATCCGACCGCGGTCGGCCGGACGCTCCAAATGGCGACCGGGCCGGTCACTATCGTGGGAGTCGCGCCGCCGGAGTTCGATGTTCCCCAGCGCACCGATGTCTGGTTCAGCTTCTCGGTGAGCCCGGTGGCGGTGGCGCACAACTACCAGGGCTACCTTCGGGCGCGCGCAGGCACGGACCCGGAACGCCTGCGGAACGAGCTGGCCACGGTGATGGCTGGTCTGGCAGCGGAATACCCACAGGCCGCCAGCGGACGAGCCTTCGTCGTGAGTCCCCTCGTCAACGCGATCGTCGGAGACCTGGGACCCATCCTGGTGGTGGTCCTGGCCGGCGCCGTGGTCCTGCTCCTCCTGGGTTCGGTGAACGTGGCGACGCTCGTTCTTGCTCGGGGCGCTGCCCAGACGAGGGAGGTGGCGGTGCGGATGGCGCTCGGCGCGGGCCGGTGGAGCATCCTGAGGCGTTTCTTGACCGAGTCGTTCGTCCTGGCCACGGCTGGCACGCTGGCGGGTCTTGTGCTGGCCTACGTGGGTGTGCGGCTCCTCCTCGTCTTCGGTGCGGCGCAGCTGCCTCGCCTCGACCAGGTCCCTTTCGACGCGCGCGTGCTCCTGTTCGCCGCAGGCACCCTCGTCGCGACCACAGTCCTGGTGGGCCTCCTTCCGGCCGGCCGTCTCGCGACCTCAGACATCCGGGGTCTCCTGAACGAGGCCGGACGCTCCATCACCCGAGCCCGGGGCACCCGGCACCTCCTTTCCGGACTGGTGGTCGCGGAGGTCGCCCTGGCGATCACGCTCGTCGCCGGCGCCGGTTGGTTGGTGCGCAGCTACGCCAACCTTGCCGAGACGGACCCAGGCTTCGCTGCGGAGGGGCGACTTGTCTTTACCGCGCTGCTCGCGGGATCCCGATGGGCGCCACCGCCGGTGATCGTTCAGGGGCCGGACGGTCCCATGCTCGATCCCAACCAAGCACCCTCCAGGTCGCCGCAGATGTGGCTCGAGACGCTGACCGACCGGCTTCAGGCGTCGACTCAGATCGGCGCCGTGGGGTCAGCGAGCACGCTGCCCCTCCGCATCGATTGGGACTCGGCGTTTTACATCGCGGTCCCGGGGGCGCCCTACGACCCGGACCACCAGGACACGGCGCGCCGGCGGTTGGTGAGTCCGACCTTCTTCGAGGCGATCGGGATCCGGCTCGTCGCAGGGCGTGGATTCGGCGCCGCGGAAGATGCTGCCGAGGCCATGGTGAACGAAGCCTTCATCCGCCGCTACATGGCCGAGAGGGACCCCGTGAACGCGACCTTCGCCTGGGGCTTTCCGGTGGTCGACTTCGACCAGGTGGTCACCATCGTGGGCGTCGTCGCAGACGTGAAATACCGCTCGCTCCGGGGCCCGGCCGACCCGATCTTCTACGTCCAGGCCCATCTGCCGCGCCAGACCGTTGTCGTGGAAACGTCGCTCGACGACGCCACGACCCTCATCCCCACCATCCGGGCGGCGGTGCACGCGGTGGATCCGTCGATTCCGGTCACCATCGAGCCGATGGAGGGCATCGTCTCCGCCGAGCTGACTCGTCATCGCCTCGGACTGATCCTCATGTCCTTGTTCGGGGTGATCTCCTTGGCACTGGCGGCTGTGGGCATCTACGGAGTCATTGCCGACGTGACCGAACAGCGATCCGGTGAGCTGGCCACGAGAATGGCGTTCGGAGCCACTCCGTCGAACGTGCGTACGCTGGTCATGAAGCAGGGATGGGTTCTGGCGATTGCCGGCATGACGCTCGGGCTTGGCATCGCCTACGCCGGAGGTCGACTGGCGGAGACCTGGCTTTACGAGGTCCGGGCCTCGGACCCGGTCATCCTCGCCATTGCCGCCGCGGCGGTGCTCGCCATGACGCTGCTGGCCTTTCTGGTGCCAGCGCTCCGGGCCGCCCGGAGGGAGCCGATGGCAGGCCTCATGAAGGAGTGACCTCTCAGGGCCCGCGCAAGAACAACTTCCCATGTTCGACCGCCGATCCATCCCGCTTGGCGGCGCCGGCCGCCGGACGTGCGCGTCCTGTAGGTGACCCGGTGAGGGCAGCGCACCATCAGTCGGGTAGCGCAAAGACGTAGAGTCCATTCCCACCGACCGGACGTGTCTTT
>JADFPE010000007.1:24600-40880 GCA_022562495.1 Acidobacteriota bacterium | reverse complement strand
GAGCTTTTGGGACAGGAAGCGGAGCACCGGCGCGAAGAGATGGAGATCTACGTCCCCCCTGGCCTCCGCCTCGGGGGGGACGTCATTCGCGCCGAGGGGCTCCGCAAGGGCTACGACGATCGGCTACTCGTCGACGACCTGACCTTCGAGATCCGGCGGAGCCCTCGCCGCAAGACGCTGGGGATCACCGTGGACCGGGGCGGCGGGCCGATCGTCACCGCCCCGCCAGGGGTCGCCGACGAGGTGCTAGCCACCTTCGTGCGCGACAAGAAGTTCTGGCTCTACACCAAGATCGCGGCGAAGGAAGCCCGCCAGCAGCCCGTGGTTGCCAAGGAGTTCGTGACCGGGGAGGGCTTCCCCTACCTCGGCAGGAGCTACCGGCTGTTGTTGGTGGACGAACAGGACGTGCCCCTGAAGCTGGAGCGGGGCAGATTCCGACTCCGACGCGCAGATGCGGCGGAAGGGCGACGGCACTTCATCGAGTGGTACACCGGGCACGCGAGACGATGGTTGACGGAGCGGGTGGCCCGGTTCGCCTCTCGCGTTGGAGCGTACCCTGCCCGTGTCAATGTCCGCGATCTCGGGTTCAGATGGGGGTCGTGCGGGAAGTCAGGCACCGTGAACTTCCACTGGGCCACCATCCTGCCGCCGCCGAGCGTGGTGGAGTACGTCGTCGTGCATGAGCTGGTGCATCTGCACGAGCGTCACCACACCCCGAACTTCTGGCTCAGGGTTGAGAGGGCGCTGCCAGACTACGAGCGCCGGAAGGAGTGGATCGCTCAACACGGGATGGAATTCGCCTCGTTCTGATGGTCGGACCAGTTCCTCGCCCTACCGACGCCGTCACTCCTGCTCGTTGTTGCGGGAGCGCTCCCGCTGCTCGCAGATCATCACGATCACGACGGCGGTCGAGTTCAGGGTGCCGTGTAATGGTGCCGTGTTTTCGTTTCTGTCGATGTTCCTAAAGGCCGTAACTGTTCGTGTTTGTGATGCGTTCATCTGCGGATAAACAGAGTAATTTATAGGCGAAAACCCTGTATTTTCGCCAGCTATGTCGAGGGTTCAAATGGCGAATGAAGTGGCGGAAGCGCCTGGGAGTCGAACCCAGCCCCCCCGCGTTGGCGGGGGGCGACCGGTTTTGAAGACCGGGAGGGCCACCGGGCCCCGTTCGCTTCCGTGCTAGACATCTCCTCGGGGTGAGATCGTAACCGCTAAAGCACGTTCTCCTGACACGGGGAAGATGTCGAGCCCCCGCGTCGCGGGGCTGTAAGAGAAGCCCTTGCTAGCGATACTGCGTCGTCGCACCCGGGTTCTTTGCGGGTGGCGCAGGTTCGCTAGCGTGACCATCATCGCACCGAGGACACACATCCCCCATCCGGCGCGGGCCGGGAATGCGTGGAGAGCCCTGGAGGGAGCAAGCGAGGAGAGCTGGACCTGGCGGCGTACGCGAATCGACCGAGCATCACCGCACCGACGACGCTTCGTTGAGAACGATGCGAAAGTCGCGGGCTCCGGCCGAGGCCGGAGCCCGGATGGAGCGCCGTCCTCGTGGCGGGCAGGGACGGCGCGATGCAGCGCGCTAGTCCTCGATTAGGCGAACTTCACCGGCGCGTGGACCCTTGGTCGACTCTTCGATGGTGAAGTCGACCCGCTGGCCCTCCCGCAGTAGCTCGAACACCGCTCCACGAACCGCGCTGCGATGGAAGAAATGTTCGACTCCGCCCTCGTCGCGGATGAAGCCGAACCCTTTGTCGATTAACAGACGTGCGATCGTACCGCTTGCCATACGTACTCCTCCGATACCCGAACCCCCCTGCCGCCGCCACGGTGCAAAGACGCGCCGCGGACCGACCCGGGACCTGACGATCGATTGCCCCCCTCACTTGTAGGAGCCCAGAGTGACCGTCAGAATCTCCCGCACCCCCTGACAGGCGCGGGTTACGTTGCAGGAACGCCGTCTGCGACGGAAGATCACAGTCGACACACCCGCCTCGAATCTGGGCCCACCAGCCACTACACGCATTGGGCGCGCCGTATGTGACTGGCAACCCAGCTTGAGAGAGGCCAGTCTAGTGAGGTTTGTTGGTGGAAGTCAAGCGAGATGGTAGGCTCGCCCGCAGTCTGTTCCCTGGCGCTGGCATGGTCGGATCGGGTGCTGTTCCGGCCGGGTCTGACGCGGGTCCGCCTCCCGGGCCGGACCGACGAGCGGGCGCGGCGCTATTCAGCCGGTGGCGGCGTGACGGCGGGTCGTGTCTTGATCGGCGCGGCGGTGCCGGCCGGCTTCGGTGCCGGTTTCGCGGGCTTCAGTGGCGGATAGGTGGTCCAGAAATGACGATTGCACGTCGGGCACTCCCAGAACTGATTCGGCGGCCACGGGTCCTCTGGCCCAGGGTCCGTCAGGTCCATCTGGGTGCCGCATCGCTGGCAACGAACACTGACGTCGGGATGGTCCATGGCCAGATTCTAGTGTCCCCGCCCGGTGGCGCGCAACATGATTTGCTGGCGGGGCATCCCGGCTGGTCTGCAGTACGCTTCGGCGGGAGGGTGCGCGATTGATTCCGGGCGTCGTGCTGGCCGGGGGCGCCTCGTCCCGCATGGGCGGTCGTCCGAAGGCGCTGCTGCCGACGGGGCACGGCGACGAGACGTTTCTCGCCCGTATCGTCTCCGCGCTGCGGGAGGGTGGGGTTGACGATGTGGTGGTGATCGCCGGCTACCATGAGGAGGCGATCAGCCGGGCCGCCGGTCTGATGGCGACGCCGGTCCGCGTGCTGCACAACCCCGCCCCCGAACGGGGCCAGCTGTCGTCGTTGCTCGTCGCGCTCAAGGCTATCGACCATCCGGGTGTGGGGGCCATGCTCGTCACGCTGGTGGATCTACCGATGGTGTCGCCGGCGACGGTCCACGCCGTTCTGGAGGGATACCGGCGAACTCGCGCACCGATCGTGCGACCGGCGCGCGATGGGCGGCACGGGCACCCGATTCTCTTCGACCGCTCGCTCTTCGACGAGCTGCGGCGTGCCGACCCGGACCTGGGCGCGAAGCCGGTTGTGCGAGCGCATGCCGCCGACGGTCTGGAGATCGAGATCGAGGACGACGGGGCGTTCGCCGACGTGGACACGCCGGAGGACTACGAGCGGGTCTTCGGTGTGCCGCTTCCGGCACCTGGTTCACAGGAGACCGCCGGCCGGTAATGTCACTGCCGGCCGGCATTCGACCCTGTGCCAGAGGCGTTCGGGTACTTCGGAGAGGCCCGGCGTCGCTCCTCGGCCCCAATGCTCTGCCGACGAGCTATGGGCGCGCAGCCTTCGCCGAAGCTGTTGCAGTCTCGAGTTGCCGGCTTACCAGCCCCGATCGTCGAAAACACCTCGACCGGAAGGCCGGCCTGCCAGCCGAAGCCTCGTCGATTACTCCCGAGAGCGAAGGTTGGTGGACCAGACGGGAGTCGAACCCGTGACCTCGTGAATGCCATTCACGCGCGCTCCCAACTGCGCCACTGGCCCATTCGGTTCATTCTATGTCCCCAGCCGCCGTCCAAGCAATGCTGCGGCAGGTCACCGAAGCCGGCGGCGAGGCCCACCGAGGAGCGGCCGAGGTATTCCCTAGCCCTGTCACACGGCGGCACCGAACGACGCGGCTGTCAGGAACGCTCCAAGCGCTCCCGGAGCCTAGCACCCACAACCTGATGCGCGGTCGAGATCCTTCATCCAGCCGGCGAGCTGAGGGTCCGGGCAAGAATAAGTTCTCGTTGTGGGGCGTCGAGGCGCGCGGCTGGCAAGGCGCGAGAAGGGACCAGTCGGGCAGTATGCGACCGACGAGCAACGCCGCCAGATGGAATGCATCGGCGGCCGAACATGGGACGTTATTCTTGCGTGGGCTCTTAGTATTCCCCGAACATCCGCTGGATGTCGTCGACCTCGTCGGTCACCGTCAGCGCCAGCATCAGCAGGACCCGTGCCTTGACTGGCGCCAGGTCTTCACCCGAGACCCGCAGACGCCTGGGGGTGTCGGGGGCTGATTCCTTCGGGACGGGCTTCGGCGGCGCGATCCGACCGCTGCCGGTCCGTGTGGTGATCACGACGAGTACGCCGTGTTCATGGGCGTAGGCGATCGCGTCACGCTGCCCGCCGCTCGTGGTACCCGCGCCGGCTGCCGCGATGACGATGCCATCGGCGCCGTGGTCCACGGCGGCCCGGACGAGGTCGCCGGACGCGCCCTGATACGCCATGACGATGTCCACCCGCGGCAGCCGTTGGATCTGGTCGACATCGAACTCGCTGGCCGCCGTGTGATGCCGCTCCACTCTGCGGTAGTAGACGACGCGGTCGCGCGCTGTCACACCCAGCGCGCCGTAGCGCCGCGTCTCAAAGGTCTGCAGGCGTAATGCGTCGGTCTTGGTGACCTCCCGGGCGGAGTTGATTTCGTCGTTGAAGACAACCAGGACGCCCCGCCCCCGCGAGCCGGGGTCGGCGGCCACGCGGAAGGCCTGGTGCAGGTTGGCCGCGCCGTCGTATCCCAGCGTCTCCGGTCGGCGCATCGAGCCCACGACGACGACCGGGCGCTCGTGCCGTACGGTGAGATGCAGGAAGTAGGCGAGCTCTTCGAGTGTATCGGTGCCGCTGGTGAGGACGATGCCGGCCAGGCCCGGGTCCTCGGCGAAGACTGTGTTGAGGCGGCGGGACAGGTGCAGCCACTGCTCGAGGGTGAGCGAGCTGCTCGAGACGTTGGCAAACTCCTCGGTTTCTGCCTCGACGAGCTCATCGAGGTCGGGCACCGACGCGATCAGCTCGGCAGGGGAGAGCCGATCACCGGGGCGATTGGAGATCGTGCCGCCGGTCGTGATCAGACGGACCCGCGGCAGCTCCGCGGCGACCGCGAGGGGTACGAGGGCGCAGAACAACCCCACAATCAGCGCAAGTCCGAGCGGCAGCGTGCGGCGCCACATGATTCCGTTGCCGTTCCGGCTCGCTGCAGATACCCGTCGGGCGAGCTACCGAGTCTTCGGTACTATACCGGAATTGTCGGCGATTGATGGGCGAGGGTGAGCCAATCGGTAAGCCGGCGCACGGCCTGTTCGGCGGTGGCGCCATAGAACGGCATCAACGCGGTGGGGCCTCCCTGCATGCTGGCCAGATACGCACGCCAACGGTCCTGGTCCACACACATCGCCTCGATGAGGTATGTGCGTCCACTGATTGTCTGTTCGAAGTGATGAACCGTCACGATACTGGTGGGAGTGTCGACACGTGGAATGACAGAATTCTAGCCGGTTCGTGAGGGGGATCAAGCGAAGGAAAGCGCGAAGACCGATCCACATCGCTGTCGGTCGAACAGGGTCGCACGTTCCGCGCAAGAAAATATTTTCGTGCTATGGGTAATCCACACCTCATGCACACCCCATGCACATGTTTTCCACACACGAGCCCGCGCGCCCGGGCCATCGCACCGGGATTGAGGCCGACGTGAGCCGCACCGTGACGCGAGCTCGCTACGTTCGGCGCGCTTGATGGGTCCCGGTCCTCGGGGTGCTGCGACTGCGGCTGCTGGAGTTCAGGTTCGACGGCGTCTAGCAGCTCGATGGGCTGGAGGGGTCGCGGGCGGTTCGTCGGCGTGGGTTTGCCGACCGCATCGATCTGATCGACGGCGGCCGAGATGCGAGACCGGTATCATCCGGACACGGCAGCGGCCGTTCACACCGGCTTACATTTTTGAATCCAGTGTGTCCAATCGCGGGCACGTATCGCATCGATCGTCCAGGCCGCCGACGCGCGGCAGGGCGCCAGCGTCCAGCTCCAGGGATCGAACAGCCCGTGGTGAAAGTCCCGCTGCATCCGCCCTGCCTGCGTTGTTTCTCGGACGCATACGGCCGGTACGCTCCCTCGTGTCGCCTTGCAGGGGCCCGGCGCGGCGTCGATCTCGACGACCCTCGGCGCGACGCGCGACTGTCACCACGGACTGCTAGCGTCTCGAGGACTGCGTGGCTTGGGACTTGCAAGCAAACCCCGTCAGGAGGTGATCGATGTTGACACCGCGCGCCGCGCACTCGTCACCGCTCATGCTCTTCGAGTTCTGTGGTCTGGAGGTGCTGCCGTGCGGCTGTGTCGCCGCCGACTATGTCGCGACACTGCTCTCGCTCGACGTGGCTGCGGTGGAGGTAAAAGGGCCCCATTGCACGGTGGGACACCACACCCCCGGGTCGTTGCTGACGCCGGACGAACAGGGCAGCGGGACCGCCGCCTCTTGGGTGTGAGCCTAGCTGCGAATCAGCACCGGGTCGGCGGTAAGCTTGTCCGCCCACGTGCGGGCCTGGGCTTCCGCCTCGTCACGCGTCTGACCGACGAGGATGACGGAATCGAGCGGCTTGTCGCTGGCACCTCGTGTGACCCAAGCGATCCAATGGGCACCGCGTGACTCGGTCTTGATGTCGAAGTCCATCCTGTTGGTCATCATAGCTGACGCATCGTATCTCAACTGATGGTCCGCGCGCCACGGACTGCGAGCGAGCTGCGCCTCGAATCGACGAGAGAAGACGGCGCAGTCTCGCTCGCAGAAACTTTTCTTCTAGCCCCGCTATGCGGGGACTAGACATCGCCGTGTATCAGAAGACTTCCTTCACGTGTCACGGTGTCACCCTGTGGAGATGTCTAGCTGTCCTCCGCCGATTGCGTGTCTCTTCCAGATTCTCATACAATCATTGGCAGTCCGGTTCGTACCTACAGTGACGCACCGAGGGCCCGTCGGGTGGAGTCGCGCCGGCTCCGCAGCGCGCGAGGTGGGAGAATACCGGGAGGTATTCGACCCCGCCGAGCGAGAAGCCCAACACCGCGGTGCGGGACGCACCGGCGCTCGAATGCCACCATAGTTGCGAACAGGGCCACGGAGTGGTCGTGCCCGCTCGCGGCCTCCGGTGCATCCACTGTTCGACCGCGACGAGAGGAGTCACCTGTCCATGGGATTGACGTGCACGAACTGTGGCAACGAACGAAGCTTCCTGGCCAAGACGCTACAGACGCACGTGGTCCAGTCAGGTGGAAAAGAGCTCGAGTTGACGGAACAGAGCCGGCCCGCCGTGTTCGAGTTGCTCTGCGACGAATGTGAGACCGACATCGATTTCGGTGCCCTCGAGTCGGACCTTCGTCGCGAGTTAATCCTGCTGCTGGGCGCCCACTGACGGCGCGAGCACGCTACGGCTTGCGATAGCCGCAGATCAGACACTGCCAGCCATCAGTGTGTCTCGGCGGGGTACGCACCACGTCCGGATGCATGAACGCCAGCCAGGGTGGGTTGGTCGGCTCGAGAATCCCGCCGCAATCGGGGCACGTGTGTAGTATCGGTGCGGCGGCTGGGGTTGGCGGCGGTTGTGTGTCGGGCACGAGCGGGACAGTACCATCGCGGCGGTCTATTGACAAGGCCCGAGAGCCACTCCTATCGTTAGGTGCAGATGCGCGACTACTACCGCCTGCTCGGGCTGCCGCACGGCGCCGATCTCGAGGAGATTCGACGCGCGTATCGGGAGCTGGCGCGGCGGTGTCAGTCGAGCCGGGGCAACCATGGCCCGACCGACCGCTTGGCCTCGCTCCATCATGCCTACGAGATGCTGAGTGGCCAGGACCGTCGGCGCTGGGATGCTGCCGGGCGGGAGCCCGCGTTCGCCGACGAAGTGGACGTCGACTTTCCATCGATCTCGAGTCTCGTCGAGCGGATGCGAGAGTCGTTCTTCGGCCCGACACTCGGACACCCGCTGTCGGCCGAGGTGCGGCTGACGCCGAAACAGGCATCTGCCGGCGTCAAGGTGCCGCTCGACGTATCGCTACGTCACACCTGCCCGGTGTGCGGAGGACGTGGCGAGGTGTGGCTCGAGCCGTGCGGCGTCTGTGCCGGGAGTGGCGCGGGGCTCTTGCCTCACCAGCTTCAACTGGTCGTGCCGCCCGGTGTGCGGGACGGCACCTGTCTGCGCTTCGACGTCACCGCTCCGTTTGCGCCGGCCACCTGCGTGGAGGTCCGGATCTCCGTCCAGTAGCGTCTAGCAGTCCGTGGTGAAAGTCCCGCGTCGCACCGAGACCGGTGATGCGCCTGTCTGACAAGGCGCGACGAGGGAAAATACCGGCAGTATGTGACCGAGGAGCAACGCAGCCAGGCGGGATGCAGCGCCGGTCGAATGCAGGGGGACTTTCACCACGGGCTGCTAGCGAGGCTCCGCCTCGCTAGACGAGCTTTGCCCACAGCCCGGCTACGCGGGGGCCGGCTGCTGAACTCCTTGAACGGACGCTGTCGTGGTGAGCGCGACAACCCACGATCGAAACGTGACTCAATTGTCACGATCAACGGTGTTCAAGGCGTCCAGTCACTCGCGTGCGGCGGCGGATCCACGGTGTCGAGCGGCGTCCACGGTCCACAGCGAGCGAGTCGGCCAAGCGCCAGCCGCGTGCCCGTCCACAGCCCATGCTCGCCGATGACAGAGTGCGCGTATCGGCTGCAGGTCGGGGCGAACCGGCACGAGACGCCGAATCTCGGCAATCGGACCGACAGCGTCCGCTGATACAAGGTGATGCCCGCCAGTGCCCAGCGCACCCCGACCTGCTGGTCGGGGGGCTGGCGTCCGTCGGCTACTGCGCACGCCACCACCAGGACGACCATCAAGACCCGCGTCCCTCGCCAGGTGGCCCACCGGGTCCGAACACGCCGAACAGCTTGCCTGGACATCGTCACCGCGATTCGTCGGAGCCTCGCTAGAGTTTGTTCGCGTAGTCGCTCAAACCCGGAATCAGGAAACGCTCGCCCTGCAACCCCTTGGCGATGCAGACGACGTGGAGCACCAGCACGCCGAGCTGGGCCAGGGGCAGGAGCAGACAGCCGAGACCGCCCGAGAGGACGCTCAAGATGCTGAGGGCCATGAACGCGAAGAACTCCGCCCCGAATAGCACGAGCCCATGCTTGGCGTGCCACTGCACCTCGGTGTCCTGCTTCTCGAGCATCAACGGCACGAGAGCAAGTAGCCAGAGATACGAGAGAACGATCATGATGCCGCGGTTGGGGGACGCCCCGCCTGAGGACGGCGGCGGCGGCGGCGGCGGAGGAGGTGGTGGTGGCGGAGCGGCCGCCTCGGGTGTCTGGTCGTCGGTCATGTGTGTAGTCTCGAACGGCAGTCTGACACAACGGCGCACCGCGTGTCACCAGCGCCGCGCTCCCGCGGACTTGTCAGGGTCTCGACAAACTAACTAAGCTAACAGCGTGGTCGCCGGCCGTGACGCTGTGGCGCGTCTCCGGCGACTACCCGAGGATGCGTCCATGACCACAGAGAACGTCGAACCGGCTGCGGTGCTCGAGGCGCTCCGGGTCGTGCAGGACCCCGACCTGGGTCGCGACATTGTCAGCCTCAATTTCGTCAAAGATCTCCGGGTCGAGGGTGGGGAGGTCTCGTTCGTGATCGAGCTGACCACGCCCGCCTGTCCGGTGAAGGAGCAGATGCACGACCAGGCGGTGGCGGCTGTCTCGGCGCTCGCCGGGGTCACCGACGTCACGGTCGACATGACCGCGAACGTCCGCGCGGTGGCGTCGCCCGAGGCAGGTCGAGCTCCGATCCCTGGGGTGAAGAACATCATCGCGGTCGGCGCCGGGAAGGGTGGGGTCGGCAAGACCACGGTGGCGGTGAACCTCGCCGTGGCGCTCTCGAGATACGGCGGGCGGGTTGGGATGATCGACGCCGACGTCTATGGTCCCAACATCCCGATCATGCTCGGCGTGCGGACACAGCTGGAGACGGACGGGAAGAAGATCGTGCCAGCCGAGAAGCATGGCATTCTGGTCGTCTCCATGGGCTTCATGACCCAGGATGACACGCCGATCATCTGGCGCGGGCCGATGCTGCACGGCGTTATCCAGCAGTTTTTCCGGGACGTCCGGTGGGATGAGCTCGACTATCTCATCGTCGACATGCCGCCCGGGACCGGCGACATCGCGCTGAGTTTGAGCCAGACCGTGCCGGTGGCGGGCGCCATCGTCGTCACCACCCCCCAGACGGTCTCGGTGGCAGATTCGCGTCGCGCGATTGCGATGTACAAGAAGCTGAACGTGCCGGTCCTCGGTGTGGTCGAGAACATGAGCCACTACGTCTGCCCGAGTTGCGACCACGAGAGCGACATCTTCGGCACGGGCGGTGGCGAGTCGGTGGCCAAAGACATGGGAGTACCGTTTCTGGGGCGGATCCCGATCTATCAGTCGATCAGGGAGGGTGGCGACAGCGGGAACCCGGTCGTGGTCGCCGAGCCGGACTCGCCCGCCGCGCGCGCGTTTCTCGACGTTGCGGAGCGCGCCGCCGCGCAGGTTTCGATCGCCGCGTTCAGTCCGGTCACGGCGACGGTGTCGTGATGCTCTGGCATCAGGCTCCACCACGACGAACGCCGCGCTCCCGCTTCCCCGGCGCCGCTTTTCTGGCCGTGCGCCAGTCTTCGGGCCCGGTCATAATTACGGTAACGCACCGAGGGTGGCGAGGCGCCCGGCTGGCATGGCGCGACGAGGGAGCAAATTGGGGGACTTGTGACCGAGGAGCAACGCCGTCCAGGCGGGATGCATCGCCAGCCGAATGCTACCGTAATTATGACCGGGGCCACTGAGGTGTGCCAGCGAGCGTCTGAAGCCCATAGTCTGAAGCCTGTATGTAGCCCGCTACTAGCGTCGCTCCGCCTCGCCGGTCATCGGCACGAACAGCACCGGCAGTGTCGTGTCCTGTTCGATGCCGTCCTCGGTGCGCGTGAGAATCGTGAGCGTTTGCCGGTCCTGCCCGACCGGGATGATCAACCGGCCCCCGAGGGCGAGCTGGTCTACGAGCGGCTGTGGGACATGGTCGGGGGCCGCCGTCACCATGATTGCGTCGAACGGCGCCTGCTCCGGCCAGCCCGCGTAGCCGTCCCCCTGCCTCACCTGCACGTTGGCGTACCCCAGCTCGGCGAGCGTGTCACGCGCGCGCTCGGCCAGCTGTGGGACGATCTCGATCGAGTAGACGGCGGCCGCGAGCTCCGCCAGGACCGCCGCCTGGTAGCCGGACCCGGTGCCCACCTCGAGCACCTTCGCGTCCGGCGTCAACCGTAGCGCCTGGGTCATGTAGGCCACGATATAGGGCTGGGAGATCGTCTGGCGATAGCCGATCGGGAGCGGCCGGTCCTCGTAGGCACGCTGACGCTGATCGGGTGGCACGAACCGGTCCCGGGGCACGCGTCGCATGGCGCTCACCACGCGCGGGTCGGTGATGTCCCGGGCCAGCAGCTGCTCTTCGACCATGCGCATGCGGTCGCCCTCGCGATCCCCCAGCGGCTGCGCCGAGCGGCCCGCTACCGTTGGCGACGCGTCAAGGGGTGTCTCGAGCGGTCCCGTACAGCCCGCGACGGTCAACCCGAAGAGCAGGGACGCGATGGCCCCGGCGCGGGTGTTGCGACGTCGATGTTCACGCAATGTCGTGTCCCGTCAGCCAGGCTTCCCGATGGCGTTCCTGGGCTGGTGACGCATCTTCCCGCGGCTGCAGGTCCCACCGGTTCGCCGGCGGGGTACCCACTACGACCGGCAGCCGCCTGAGCAGACCACGACGCGAGATCAGCACCGAGATCTCCGAGCCCGGGGGTGTCAGGGCGATCCGCTCCTCCCACTGGTGCGCCAGCACCCGGTGGTCTCCGATCGCCAGGATCTCATCGTCGACGTTGAAACCGGCATCGTGCGCAGGCGTGTCGCGGCGCACCTGGCTGACCAGCAGCCGGTCGTTGCCGGATCGGGTCACCAGTCCAATCCAGCCGAGCTGTTCGTCCTCTGACCGGTCCGCGAACTCCAGGCCCAGCCAGGCGAGGGCCTCTGCATAGTCCAGCTCGTCGGTCGTGTCGAGTGCCCGCGTGAACCACGCGGAGAGATCCATGGCGGCCACCTCCTGGGCGGTGGCGCGGAACTCCGCCGGCGTAAAGCCGCGTGCTCCGGAGAACCGCGCGTAGGCTAGGCGCATCACGTCGTCCAGCGTCTTCGCGCCGTCGGTCGCCGCGCGGACCCGCATGTCGAGTAAGAAACCGATCACCGCACCCTTGGTGTAGTAGCTGACGGAGCTGTTCGGCGAGTTCTCGTCGACGCGGTAGTACTTGATCCACGCGTCGTAGGAGGCCAGTGCGACCGGTTGCACGTGACGGCCCGGTGTTGTCTGCAGCCCACGGATCTGACGGGACAGGGTTTCGAGATACTCCTCGACGGTGGACAGACCGGCGCGGTGCACGCCCAGAGCGCCATAGTAGGAGGTGAGCCCCTCGACCACCCAGAGACTCTCCGTGTGGGTCTCGTGCTCGTAGTCGAACGGACCGAGCTCGATCGGCCGGAGACGTTTGACGTTCCAGGCGTGAAACAGCTCGTGGCTGACGAGCCCCAGCCATCGCAGATAGGTGCGATGCGAGGTGGTGGCCCAGCGGCTGGTCATCAGCATCGCCGAGTTGCGATGCTCGAGACCGCCGCTGGCCTCCGTGATCATATTGAGGAATAGATACCGGTCATACGGCATCACACCCCACATCCGGTAGATCTCCCGGGTGATCTTCTCGACGTCCTGGGCCGACTGCGGACCGTCCCACACACCGGACTCACCGAGGTTCACCAGCAGATGCGGTGTGTCGTCGACCACGAACTCGTAGACGGCCGGGGTGCCGGCGACGATCGGCGAGTCGACCAGGGTGTCGAAATCGGCCGCGCGGTACGTGTGCGGACCGCGGTCGGGCTGTGGCGCGAGACCGGTCAGGCTCCGGCTCCAGCCGGTCGGCAGCTCCAGCGTGACGTCGTGCGGGCGGGGGCTGTCGTCATCGGCAAGGGTGAGGAACGTCGGCGCGCCGTTGAGGATGGCAAAGTCCGCCTCGATCCAGTTCGTGCGGACCGACATCTCCCGTCCGTACACCAGGTAGGAGACCACGATGCGGTCGGCACCGCCGGTCGACACGCGCCAGCGGTTCTTTCGCGATTTCTCGACTGTGAGCGGCTCACCGGTGGCGGTCCGGGCGGTGACGGCCTCGACGTGACGAGCGAATTCCCGCATCAGATAGGAGCCGGGGGTCCACACGGCCATCATCAGCTCGATCTGCGGGTGGCCGCCGGTCGGCACGCTGGCTTCGACGCTGACGTAGTGGGTGTGCGGCGCGGGGAACCGCAGCGTATAGGCGATCGGCTCCGCCGACTGCGCCAGGGTCGGGCCGGCCGGGACCACCAGGAGCAGACTGCCGACCGCCAGACACCACCTCTTCATCCGACCCGTGTCACCGTGGTTCACACACCTACCTGTCCTCTCCATCTTCGTTGCCGTCACGGTTGAGGCGTGTCTACGAGCGTTTCGCGCCGGTCGAGATAGACCGCGGTCACCCGGCTGCCTTCGATCTCGAGCGCCGATGGGCGGCCGGTGTAATACCCGACGAGCATCCCGGTGTCGATAAGGAACACCCGGTTGCCGAATCGCGGTGTGATCAGCCGGGTTGCCGGGATGGTGTGACCGACGACGATCCGGGCCACTCCGTATCGCTCGGTCAACGACCGCGCTTGCGGCAGCCCTTCGTCGTCGTCCCATCGCGCGAAACCGCGGAACCAGACCGGTCCGTCCTCATCGATGAGAGACCAGGTGCGGAGATCCCCCATCGCGAGCAGCAACTCGATGTGCTCGCGCTCCTTCGACGTCAGGGTAACCTCCGCGTCGGGGGCCGGTGGTCCAGTCGGGGTGAGACGGACCGCCCAGGCATCCAGCTCCCGCTGGACCGCCGCGGTCGTCTCCTCGAACGTGTAGAACGGGAGGATGATGCCGTGCTCGATCAGCCGCTCCCGGAGGCGGTCGTAGGTCTCGATCTCGCGCCGGGCGCGCGCGTTGATCTCGGCGAGATCAGTGGGCGCCTTGGTCGGGTGCAGACCGCCATGCAGCAGAATCGAGTCTCCGACGCGTGCGACGACCGGTTTCGCCCGCAACCAGTGCCCGTAGGTGCCGTCGGGACCGAACGCGTCCATGTACTCGAAGAATCCCGGGGGGTGCGCCTTCATCCATTCGGTCCGCGGCAGTGGGTCTGACGCGAGCGGCCCGAGGACCGCGGCGCGATCAGCCAGCAAGGCCAGATAGGCCTCATAGGCCTCCTCGCGCCGTGCTGTGGACCGCGGAGTCGCGAAGCTGGCCAGCAGCTCCCTGGTGGTGTCGCGCACGTTGCCCATGAGGTTCATCGTCTCGTGGTTGCCCAGCAGCACGACCACCCGCCCGCCCGCGGCGGATGCCTCGGTCTCGAGCCGCATCAGCAGGTCGAGCACCGCCTTCACCCCGGCGCCGCGGTCCATGAAGTCGCCGGTCTGCACCAGTGTCGTCCGACCACCGGTCCACCGCTGGCTCGAGTCGGTGAGCCCGACGGTCTCCAACAGGCGGCGAAACTGCGCGACGGCGCCGTGGATGTCGCCGATTGCGACAACGCGCTCCGGCTGTGCGGCGGCCACCCCGGCAACCGAGACCCAGATCAGCAGGAGCCATGTCACGACACCGGTCCACCAGGGGGTGATGCGCGCGGAGTGTCTGACCCTCACGGTCCCCCCAGTGTATCCGTCAGGGCGTTCCGAGCGACAGGGTACTTTGGGGTCCGCGCAAGAATAAGTTCCCGTCGTGGGGCGTCGAGGCACCCGGCTGGCAAGGCGCGAGAAGGGAGCATACCGGCACTCATCGACCCCGCTGAACCGCAGCCCAGCGCTGGCCCTCGGTCAGCGACGGACGGGGGTCCGTCGGGCGCGAACAGTCACAGCCACAACTGCGTGCCGCCGATGTCTCTCGCGAGAATCAACTGCGACATCGCGTCGTCTTCAGTATGCCGCACCGGCTGTGCGCCCGGCGCGCGCCGACTTGACATGAGACAGATTCTCGTTCATCTTTCAGCGTGACAGCCACGACCGAAACGATGGACGTGATCGAGCAGAACAAGATACGTGTGGCGTCACGCCTCCGCAAGGGGGTGCAATGAGGCTGCCACCCGCCGAAAAAGCCTCCCCCCAGGATTCCCCGTTTCACGGTCAGGTGGTCGTCTTCACGGGCAAGTTGGCGTCGGTCGGTCGCCGCCAGGCCCGCGAGATCGTCGAGCGGCTCGGCGGTGTCGCGACCGACGAGGTGACGGCTCGCACGACGATGCTGGTCGTGGGCGCGGGCGGTGTGTCGGCGGGCACAGGTGACGCGACGCCCCTCTCCGACACGCAGAGTCTCAAGTTGCGGAAGGCGGAACAGGCCAACGCCGCGACGCCCGGTCGTGTCCGGATTTTGCCCGAGGAGGCATTCTGTCGTCTGGGCGGGTTGCCGTCGGCCGAGGTGCTGGACCGGCAGTACCACAGCCTGCGTCAGATCCGCGACCGGTACCCGGCGGTCCGGGAGGATCACCTCCGGTATCTCGAGAAGTGGTCCCTCGTGCGCCCAGTCGCCCGCACCAACACCGCCCGCTATTACGGGTTCCAGGATCTCGGCATCATTCGCCAGGTGAGCGAGGGGCTCGAGAGCGGGGCCTCGTTCCGTGCGGTGCTGCGGACGCTGGTGGCGGCGCGGGATGGGCAACGGATGCTCGACTTCAGTCAGCGAGTCAGGGAGGCCGATCCGGTCAAGGTGGTGGCGCTGACACCGCATCGCGAGAACGGCGCCCCGCCGACGACTGTGGCCGAGGCCTGGCCGTCGTCATCGGCCCATCTGTCGCTTGCCGCGCGGTATTTCCGCGAGGGTGCCGCGCTCGACGAGGGGGGCGACGCCGACCAGGCGCGCGCGCGTCTCGCCTATCGCAAGGCGCTGCTGCTCGATCCGAATCTGGTTCCGGCGCTGGTCAACCTCGCCAACATCCACTACGGGCTCGACCAGCTCGTCGAGGCGCAGGCACTCTACGAACGGGCCATGCATCTCGATGCGGAGTGCTTCGAGGCATACTTCAACCTGGGTAACATCCATCACGATCTCGACCGGTATCTCGACGCGCTCGAGCACTACCGGGTCGCGGTCGGCATCAATCCCGCGTATGCCGACGCGCACTTCTATCTGGCGGTGACGCTCGAGAAGATCGGCCATTCAGCGGAAGCGAAA
The DNA here is from genome assembly GCA_022562495.1 of Acidobacteriota bacterium. Classification (GTDB taxonomy): domain Bacteria; phylum Acidobacteriota; class Vicinamibacteria; order Vicinamibacterales; family UBA8438; genus NP936. The sequence goes on along the minus strand of JADFPE010000007.1, from coordinate 24,808 downwards.
GCCCACTGGCGTTCCTACCGCGATCTGGCGCCGGAGGGCGAGTGGGTGGAGCTGGCGAAGGAGTTCAGCGAGTAGCGCGGCAGGCTGCTGCAGGGACGTCGGCCCGGGCGGGATCGGGGCTGGTGGGCGCCGCGGAGCGCGCTTGCCGTCGTTCTCGGCAGAGACGTTCCCTCAAGCGACAAACTGGCGAAGCCCGCAGGTTGCTCCT
>JADFPE010000007.1:0-24590 GCA_022562495.1 Acidobacteriota bacterium | reverse complement strand
GGCTGCCGGCGTTGCTTCTCGGTCGAATACAGGCCGGTATTCTCCCTCGGCGCGCCTTGTCAGCCGGGCGCATCGCCGTTCTCGGTGCGACTCGGGGTTTCACCACGGACTGCTAGTACGCGTAGTCGTCGTCCTCGAGACGTGGCCGCTTCTTTGGTGTCCTGCGCAGCTTGTAGAAGGCGCAGTCGGGGCACCACGCCTCGGGATCGAAGCCGCCTTTGCCGGCGTACGGCAGGACGTCCCTGTTCGAACAGTATTTCAGATCGTCCACCTCGGCATGCCACCGGCACGCCCGGAATCGTGCTTGCGCCGGGCTTACCTCTGGTTCGGCCTGGGCGTGTGCCCCGTCTACCTCTGGTTCGCCCCGGGCTTGCGCCGGGCTTGCCTCTCCTTCGCCCTGGGGCGGCGAGGGCGCGTCGGGCTCGAGCGGGCGGTCTGAATCGTCGACCATCGGTCCAGCCTGGATGTGGGAGCTAGCGCATCTGCAGGTCGATCGAGGCTTGCAGTGCCTTGACGGCTGGGAGCTCATCTGGTGCGGCCAGCGTCAGTGCGATGCCCTTGGCGTCGAGCCGCGCCGTCCGCCCGACCCGGTGCACGTAGGTGTCCCGGTTGGGAGGCACCTCGAAGTTCACCACGTGGCTGATACCCTCGATGTCGAGACCGCGTGCCGCGACGTCGGTGGCCACCAGCACACGGTAGCGTCCACTGCGGAATCCCCCGATGGCCTCGAGCCGTAGGCTCTGCGGGCGGTCGGCGTGTAGCGCGGCCGCCTTGAGCCCGGCGTTCGACAGCGTGCGAGCGAGTCGTTCGGTGCCGCGTTTGGTGTTGACGAAGACGAGCACCGAGCCGGCGCTCTTGGCGAGAAACGACGTCAGCCAGGCGGCCTTGCGGGACGCCGGCATGCGCTCGACGGCATGGGAGATGCCGTTAGCTGGGGCGCCGCGCTGACCGATCTGCACGTAGGCCGCATTGTGCGACAACTCCTTCAGCGGGGTCAGCACCCAGTCGGGGATGGTGGCTGAGAGAAGCAGCGTCTGACGCCCGGTCTCCTCCGGCTTCCGGCTTTCAGGCAGTGCGGCGACAATGCGGCGGACGTCCGGCCAGAATCCCATGTCCAGCATGCGGTCCGCTTCGTCGAGTATGAGCGTGTCGACCCCGGCGAACGCCGGGATCCCGCCACGCAGATGGTCCAGCAACCGGCCGGGTGTGGCGACCACGACGTCGACGCCAGCGCTCAGTGCCTGTGTCTGTGGGCCGATCGGCGTGCCGCCGAAGACCGCCGCGCTCGAAAGCGCGGTGTGATAGATGAACCCTTGCAGATCGTCCTCGATCTGCACGACCAGCTCGCGGGTGGGCGCGAGGACGAGCACCTTCGTGAGACGGGTTGTCGCGTCGGCGGCCGGTCGCGGCCGTTGCAGCAGGCGATTGAGCACCGGCAGCAGATAGGCGCCCGTCTTGCCGCTACCGGTTTCCGCGCTGGCGATCATGTCGCGGCCGGCCATGACAATCGGATAGACCGCTGTCTGGATCGGGGTGGTGGTCGTGAAGCCGCGGTCCTGGACGCCGAGGAGGAGTGCCGGGTCGAGACCCAGCGTATCGAACGCGACCGGGTCTGCCTCCACGACGGTTGCCGGCATCGCCGGCCTGGTCGAGGGCGCCGCGTAATCCTTGGGCGAAAAAGCTGCTTGCCGATGTGGGCGGCCGACTCGGCGGTGCCGCCGCCCCGGTCGCGCTCGGGTGGTATCAGAATTCAAGATGGTGGTTAGCGAGCTCGGAAGGTGATGATGCCGCGGACCGGGTCGTAGGGTGAGACGCCCACGGTGACGCGGTCACCGGGAACGACCTTGATGCGAAAACGACGCATCCGACCGCTCAACTGGGCGAGAACCTCATGGCCCGCATCGCATTCCACGCGATACAGGCCGCCGCTGTGAACCGCTGTCACTGTACCTTGTACGTCGATCAGATCGTCCTTGGCCAACCGCTCTCCTCTCTGAATCAGTCTCGCACATCGGCCCGGCGTTTGCAAAGTTCGTTCCGGCGCGATGTGACAGGAAATGGGAGAGAAGAGACAGGAGCAGCCGGGTTCGGCTGCTAGAGCGCTTTCACCGCGGCCTCGAGCCGGGCTGCCAGCGCGGCGTAGTCGCTGCCTCTCAGTCGCAGGTGGGGCCCGAACCGAACCTCGACCCGGCCCGGGCGCGCCATGCGCTGACCCTCCCCGAGGACCATGTCGAGACCGCGCAGTCTCACCGGGACGACCGGCACCTCGAGCCGCGCGGCGATCATCGCCGTCCCGGGCCGGAACGAAGCGATCGCGTCCCCGACGGTGCGCCGACCTTCGGGATAGATGATGAGCGAGTTGCCGGCGCCGATCAGCTCGCCAGCATAGCGTAGCGCGTGGCGGGTGCCGGCTTCCCGCTGCGGGAGCGGGAAGGCGTTGAACAGCGCCGTCGACAGGAAGTAGTTGAGGCCGTTGGTGAACCGCGCCCGGCGTGTGTGCCCCTCGGGGTGGAAATGCGGCGCAAAAAAATCCATGGCCATCGCCGTGGCTACCCGGTAGCGTATGGCGCGCGGCAGCGCGGCCAGAATCACTGGGGTGTCCATGAAGCTCTGGTGGTTGGCTGCGAAGACCACCGGACCATCGACTGCGGCTAGGTGCTCCAGACCGTGAACCCGGGTCCACGCGAACAGCCGGGTCAGCGGTAGCAGCCAGAGCCCCAGACACGTCCTGCGGATCGCCCGCACGATCAGCGACTGGTTCCACCGCGGCGCCGGGAACACCGGTTCTGGAGTCCGGGACGGCGCAGCGGGCGAGGCGACAAGCGCTTCGAGGTCGGCGACGGTCGCCGCTCCGGACACGGCGTCCTCCTCGACGGTGGCGTCGAGCTCGTTCTCGAGCACCATCAGCAGCTCGACCCGCTCGAGCGAGGTCAGTCCGAGCTCGTCGAGCCGCATGTCCCGGCTGACCGTGCCGCCGGTGACCCGCTCCAGGATCGAGACGACGGTGCGATCGCCTGTGTCCGTCTGCGCCGCGACCTGGGTGGCGCCCTGCTCGGCCCACGTTCTGACGACGCCGCGCTTGAGCTTCTGTGTGCCCTCGGTGCGCGGCAGCCGGTCCCCCGGCCAGACCAGCACGCCCCGAAGCCGCTGATGGTCTCCCAGCTCGCGGTTCGCCATCCGGGCGATGAGGGCGGGCTCTGTCGGCGTGTCGAGCACGACGACCGCGTGCACGCGCTCCTCGCCGTCACGCGTGAGTCCCACGACCACCGATTCTCTGACGCCGGGTACACTGTCCACGACACGCTCAACGTCGGTGGGGAAGACGTTGAGCCCCTCCGGGGTCACGATGACCTCTTTTTTCCGTCCGAGCACTTGCAGTCGGCCCGCCTCGTCGAGCGCGCCGAGGTCGCCGGTGTGGAACCAGCCGTCCTCGAACGCCGCGGCGGTGTCCGCCGGGGCGCCGAAGTAGCCGGTGGTGACGTTGTCGCCCTTCACGAGGATCTCCCCGTCGTCCGCGATCCGGACCTCGACACCGGCGATCGGCGTGCCGACCGTGCCCCGTCGCGTCTTGAACGGATGGTTGAGCGTCACGATCGGCGCCGTCTCGGTCAGGCCGTAGCCCTGTACCACCAGGAATCCGAGCCGGGACCAGAACGCCTCGAGGTCGGGGTCGAGCGGCGCCGCGCCGACGATGAAGCACCAGAACTTCATGCCGAACAGGCGGTGGATGCGCCGGTAGCGCCACCAGCGTCGGGCCACGTGCGGGTCGTCCGCGGGCGTGTGGGCCACCTCCGGGGCAATCTGCAGCACGTGCGCCCGCAACACGTCCAGAATCTTCGGGACGCACACCAGCACCGAGATCCGGCGGCTGTGGATCTGGTGCACGATGGCCGACGGGCTGTAGCCCCGCATGAACACACAGACACCCGGGAGCATCGGCGGGATGAAGGTCGCCAGCGACTGACCGAACAGGTGGCTCAACGGCAGCAGGTTGAGAAAACGCAGCGGGTAGAAGGGCCAACCGAATTTCCGATACTTCAGCACCTCGCGTTCGACCGGGACGATGTTTGCCAGCACGTTGCGGTGGGTGATGATGACCCCTTTGGGCTCCGAGGTGGCGCCCGACGTGAAGATGATTTCGGCGATGTCGTCCCGCGCCGGGGTGTGTCCCGCCGGCACCGGCGGGGTGGGGCCGGCGGCGGTCTCGCTCAGCTCCCCGAGGCGCCAAACGTCGAAACGCGGGTCGGGCGGTGGCTCCACCTCGTCGCCGACGAGCAGGACCCGCGCGTCGACCAGCTGCCCGACCGTGTGCAGGAAGCCGGCCGATGCCCGGTAGTCGATCGGCACCACCACCACGCCCCGGAGGAGACAGCCCCAGAAGGCCATGATCCACTCGGGGCGGTTCTCGCCCCAGAACAGGACTTTGTCCCCGGCGCCGACCCCGGCCGCCGCAAGCCGCGCCGCGAAGTCGAGGGCCGCCCGGCGGACCGTGGCGTAGCTGTAGCGGCGGACCCGGTAGCCGTTGTCGTGCACGCAGAACTCGGCGTCGGACCGCAGCCGCTCGTCGAAAAAGTCGAGCAGCGTTTCGCGCCTCATGAACGCATTATGATGGAAGACCGTAATCGACCCGTACTCGAGCATGACGAGCGTGGAACCAACCAACCACGGCAGGAACATCCGGGTGGCCGGTGCGCGGCGCCGCGTGGCACGTGGTGGCGTGGCCATCGTCCTGGTGCTGGCAGCCGGCTGTGCGGGACCGGCCGTGGACACGCAGGTCGAGACCGCGACCGAGCTCGCGACACGCATCACCGATCCACCTCCTTCGGAAGCGGGTGCAGCCGACGCGCTGGCCGCATCGCCCCGTCACGGCGAGTGGGTGGACATCGAACTGGCCGGAAGCGACCGGCCCATCACCACCTGGATCGTGCGACCGGAAGGCGCGTTCGACGCTCCGGTGGTGCTGGTCGTCCACGAGATCTTCGGGTTGACCGACTGGGTGCGCGCCGTCGCGGACCGGCTGGCGGAGAACGGGTTCGTCGCCGTCGTGCCGGATCTGCTGTCGGGGATGGGACCGGATGGCGGGGGGACCGCCTCGGTGGCCAGCCGCGATGAGGTCGTCCGGCTTATCCGCTCACTCGAGCCGGCTGACGCGATGGCGCGGCTCGACGCGGTGCGCGACCACGCGGTCGCACTGCCCGCGACCACCGGGAGGATCGCGGCGCTCGGGTTCTGCTGGGGCGGGTCGACCAGCTTCGCCTACGCCGTGACGCAGCCGCATCTGCAGGCGGCCGTCGTTTACTACGGCAGCTCGCCGGTCGAGACGGCCGACTACCATCTCGTCGGGGCTCCGGTGCTCGGGTTGTATGGCGGTGACGATGAACGGGTGAACGCGACCATCCCGACCGCGGAGCGGGAGATGGCGCGGTACGGAAAGCACTTCGAGACGGAGATCTTCGCCGGCGCCGGGCACGGTTTCCTGCGGGCGCAGGAGGGTCGGCACGGTGCGAACCGGGAAGCCAGTGTGCGGGCGTGGCGACGGACCATCGAGTTCCTGCGACGGTATACCGACGGGTGAGCCCGGCGTCATGCACTGGACCACCACACCCAGAGCTCGGTCGTGTTGACACCTGCTGATCCGCTGGAGCACGGGCCTTCAGACCCGCTCTCCGGGCCGGGCTGAAGCCCGGCTGCTAAGGGCCCGCGCAAGAATAACTTCCCATTTTCGACCGCCGATCCATCCCGCCTGGCGGCGTTGCTCGTTGGTCGAATACTCCCCGTATGCTCCCTCCTCGCGCCTGGCCAGCCGGGCGCCTCGACGCCCCAAAATGCGAACTTATTCTTGCGCGGACCCTAAAATACTGCAGGATGGCAGTTTCAGGTCGTTCTCTGGACCAACCGGAACCCACGCGGCGTTCGCCGTCTATCATTTGATGGACATGCCTACGCTGACCGCGACCCTGGTCATCCGCGGCGAGCCCGGTTCGGTGTTGGTCTGCTCGAGCGGGCTGATCGCGAAGAGTCGCACGTCGAACGAGAACGCGAGGCGTGGCTTGATAAACCAGCGCGCGCCGCCCCCGTAGTTGAGCGTCCTGGCACGCCGTTGCTCCGGTTGGTCACCGTCATCGACGAAGACCGACATCCGTGACGTTCCCAGTCCCCCACTCAGATAGCTCCAGCCGTCACCGTCGCCGAAGTTGAACGACAGCTGCGGCGAGAACGCCGTGAATCGGGTCGTGACGGTCGGGCCGTTCGGGTCCGGGTCGTCCGGCCCCGGGCTCCGGCTCGGTGAGGTGAACAGCGCAGAGGACCCCACCCCGAAGGTGATCGACCGCCATCGGAACAGGTAGACGTGGCCGCCGATGTCGAGGCCGAGCCCCGACCCAGCCAGCTGGCCCGGACCGAGCCCGCGATTGGCGGCGAGCACAGCGTCCTGGCCCACGCTGACGAACGAGCCGCGGACGTCAATGACGAACCGACCGATCGGTCCGGGGTCCTGGGCCGCCGCCGGGGTGACGGCGGTCATCAGAAGGAGCACCACCCGGCAGGGCGTCAGGGCTGTATGGAAGCGCGAGCACGGTGTGTGCAAGGCCATGTGTGGTCACCCAGTATACCGGCGCGCCACGTGGCGGCCGGGCCGGTATACTGCGGGGCGATGAGCGCCGTGGTGTCGGTGTCGGCCATCGAGGAAGCCGCGCGACGTATCGAAGGGGTGGTGCGTCAGACGCCGCTCGTCGAGCTGCCACTCGACGCGCGTTCACCGGTCCGGGTCAAGTGCGAGAACCTGCAGGCGGCGGGCGCTTTCAAGATACGCGGTGCATACAACTTTATCGCGCAGCTGACCGAGGCCGAACGCCGTCGCGGCGTGATCACCTATTCGTCGGGCAACCATGCGCAGGCGGTTGCGCTGGCGGCCGGCCTGGTCGGAGTGCCGGCCGTGGTGGTGATGCCGACCACCGCGTCCCGTATCAAGGTGGACGGCGCGCGGGCGCTCGGTGCGGAGGTCATCTTCGAAGGGACGACGTCGGCCGATCGGAAGATCCGCGCCGAGGCGGAGGCGGGCGCGCGGGGGCTGCACATGGTGCCGCCGTTCGACCATCCGTGGATCATCGCTGGTCAGGGAACGGTCGGTCTGGAGATCCTCCGTGACTGTCCGGAGGTGGTGCGTGTCCTGGTCCCGGTCGGCGGCGGCGGGCTGATCTCAGGCGTCGCGGCCGCCCTCAAGCAGCGCCGGCCGGATGTGCGGGTGGTGGGGGTCGAGCCGGAAGGCGCCGCCAAGATGCGGGCATCCCTCGCGGCCGGTCACCCCGTGGCGCTCGACCGAGTGGCGAGCATCGCCGACGGGTTGGTGCCGGTCAGGCCCGGTGATCTCACCTTCGACCACACCCAGCGGTTTGTCGATGACATCGTGACGGTGAGCGACGATGCGATCGCCTGCGCGGTCCTCTGGCTGTTCCGGCGTGCGAAGCTCGTCGTTGAGACCAGTGGTGCTGCCGCCCTGGCGGCGATTCTGGACGAAGAAGGGACCGCGGCTGGCTCCGGGGGTGGCCCGACGGTCGCCGTGTTGAGCGGCGGAAACATCGCACTGGACACGCTCGCTGAGCTCGCCAAGCGCTCGAAGAAGTCAAAAGGTAGATAGTAGAAGGCAGACGGCAGAAGGAGCCTGCTGGTCCGCCGAAGCCTCGGCGAAGGCGGAAGGGTTTCGCCGGCGTCTTCGATGGTTTGCCCAGGGGCGTGGGGCTACCGCTGGTTCCCGATGATCCGGCGCGCCGCATCGGTTGCCTCGTCCAGCGTCGTGATCTGCCCGTCGAGCTGCTGATCGTAGACTGCCTTCAGGATCCGGCCGATGTCCGGCCCTGGCGTCAGACCCAGCGTCAGCAGATGACGCCCGAGGAGCAGCGGCGGTGGGGCGCCGTGCTCGACGCCTAGCGCGCGGGCCCGTTCCAGAAACCAGTCCATCGCCGAGCAGTCGAACGGTCCGGGTCGTCCCAGGCAGTCCGACGTGGCCAGCCGCGCCAGCAGCTCTAAGTCCACCTTCTTCGCCAGACGCCGGAACGCGCCGTCGCCGACCTCGCTGATGCTCTTGTGCCACATGCCCGGTTTCAGATGCTGCGCCACCAGCCCGACCACCTGATGACGCACGTCGTAGCCGTTCATGGTGTGCACATTCAGGCGGTCCAGGAACGCATGCGTCGGCTCCACGCCCGCCTCCTCGTGGTTGTGCGAGCGGATCCGCCCATCGACGAACGCCGTCGTGGCCGGCTTGCCGAGGTCGTGACAGACGGCGCCGAGCATGAGGGCGACCTGCTGCGGCGGCTCGAGATCGTCGATCCGCCTCCGCGCCTGGTCGATGACCAGCAGCGTGTGGATCCAGACATCGCCCTCCGGATGCCACGCCGGCTCCTGTTCGCATCCGACCAGCGCCCTCAGCTCGGGGAACAGCTGGTCGACCACACCGAGCTCGAGCGCCAGCTCGAACCCGCGTGACGGGCGCTCGGCCTGAAGCAGCAGCTTTTCCATCTCGCCCCAGATCCGTTCCGCCGGGAGGTCGTCCAGCGCGGTGGCACGGCAGATCCGCTTCGTGGCGTCGTCGACCCTCAGCTCGAAGCGGGCCGCGAACTGTAGCGCTCGTAGCACCCGCAGGCTGTCATCGCCGAACGTCGCCGGGTCGACGACCCGCAGCAGCCGGCGATCCAGATCGGTCCTGCCGTCGCACGGGTCCAGGTATTCGTCGTGGACCGGGTCCCAGGCGATCGCGTTGATCGTGAAGTCACGACGTCTGGCCGCCTCCTGCACCGTCAGGGAGGGATCGCCCGTCACGAGGAAACCGCGGTGGCCGCGCCCGCGCTTCGATTCGGTGCGGGGCAGGGCCACGTCGACCGGGCCAACCTTGTACACCGTGAAGCTCTCGCCCACGGTGTTCACCGTGCCGATCTCCTCGAGTAGCGCCAGGAGCCGGGGTGCTTCGATGCCGTAGATCTCGAGGTCGATGTCCTTGGAGTCGCGTCCCAGCAGCCGGTCGCGTACCCAGCCGCCCACGAACAGCGCGCGGCCCCCCGCCTCGCGCGCCCGTTCGGCGATTCTCGACGCCAGCTGGAATTCGTTCATCTCGCCGGTCGTTCAACAGCAGGCCGCCGACCTCCAGTCTGCTGGGTACGTGGCGGCAGCGCATCAGCCCGGCCGAGGCTCTCACCCCGGCCCTCTCTCCAGAGGGAGCGGGGGCAACCGGAGCGCCCTTCTGCACCAACTATTTCAGATCGACCGTGCCAGGCGGAACCCGTAATCGGTGTAGCGGAACGACGGGTCCAGACTGCTCCGCGCCGCCGTCCGGTTGATCGTGAGCGCGTGACGCCAGGCTCCGCCGCGGGAGGCCCGTCGCCGGCCCTCTGCCGGTCCGACCGGGTTGATCTCTGGCGACGTGCCGTAGAAGTCGCGGGCGTGCCAGTTCGCGCACCACTCGTGGATGTTGCCCGCAATCCCATAGAGGCCGAACCGGTTCGGCGTCCCCAGCGTGACCGGCCACGGACCCTCGAGCGGGCCGTTGCCTTGGTTGGGCACCCACGCCGGGATCTCGTCGCCCCAGGGGTAGCGCTGACCATCCGGTCCGCCGCGCGCCGCGCGCTCCCACTCCGCCTCGGTCGGTAGCCGCACCGCTGCCTCGCACCCGGAGCGCCACGTGCAGTACGCCAGCGCGTCATGCCAGCTGACCCCCACGACCGGCTGGTCCGGCCGCCGGAGGGCCGGGTTGTCCCACTCGCGGGGCCGGTCATGGCCGGTGTCCTCCAGGAACACCGCGTACTCGTCGCCTGTGACCGGATACACGCCCATCTTGAACGCGTCTACCCAGACCCGGTGCACCGGGCGCTCGGCCTCCTGGCCCTCGTTGCTCCCCATCAGAAACCAGCCCCGCCGGATGGTGACGAACTCGGACATCCCCAGAATCTTGGCACGGATGGCCGCGTCCAGCCGAACGGGGGTGAGGCGTGAAACCTTCACGCCGGTGTCCGGTAGTACCACGCCAGGAATGATCGGGAGGGCATCGTGACAGACGCGGAACACTCCGCTTGCCGTCGCACCAACTCAGACAGTACAGGCGTCCGGTCGCTCTCGGCGTGCGGCCACCGCTCAACTATGGTGCCGAGCGCCTGGCCTGCACGCTGCGATGGTACATTGGCGATGTCGAGTATCCGGCGTCACTGAAGCCAGTGCTACAGCGAAGGGGTCGACGTGCCGGAACGACCTGTGTGTCCATCCTGTGGCGGCGAGCTCGCCGAGGGCTTGCCCGCGGACCTGTGCCCGGCCTGTCTGCTGAGAGATGCCGTGGCCGGTGGCGGTGAGACCACGCCGCCACCTGACGCGGACGAGATGACACGGGACACCGCGACCCAAGACGCGGCCGTCCATCCCACCCAGATCGGTCCCTACAAGATTCTCGACACCCTCGGATCGGGCGGCATGGGGGTCGTCTGCCTGGCCGAGATCTGGCATCTGTCTGTGGTCGGCGGTCGGGCGGTGACCATCGGGCGTGCCGCAAGAGCGGCCTGTTCAGGTTCGCTTGCTGCCGCACGATCATTCTGCAGATAGCCCGGTTGGAGCTCCTCGTGTCGCGTCGAGCCCTTCTGCGTGTAACCCTCGCCCGGAAACGCTGTAGATCACCCCATGGCAGCCGGTGTTCCGGGCGCCTCCCCAACGCTGATACCATTACTGATCTGGCGCTGGCGGGATTCGGGTCTGGTGTTCCGGCTCGTCAGACTCATTTGCGCATGCGTGACACCCTGAGGATTCGATTTGACGCCCCGGTCCTCGTTTCCCTTGCATTGCTGGCGTCCGCTGGCTGTTCACTGCGGTCCATGGCTGTCAACGCCATAGTGCCGGTGCTGGCCAACCAGGATGTCTATCTTTCTGAGGAGGACCCCGAGCTGGTGCGAGAGTCGTTGCCGTTCCTGCTCAAGACGATAGAGTCGATCATCCAGTCGTCACCGGGGCACCACGAGGCCTTGGTGTCTGCCTGTAGCGGGTTCACGCTGTATGGCAATGCGTTCATCCAGATGGATGCCGATCTGGCCGAGTGGGATGACTATGGGCGCGCGCTCGAGTTGCGGGGCCGGGCAGCGCGCTACTACGTGAGGGCTCGTGACTACTGCCTGCGCAGCTTGGAGCTGACGTACGACGGGATCGGTGAAGGGCTGCGCCAGGACCCAGTGGCGGCACTGGAGGTGACCGACGTCGAAGATGTCGAGGTGCTCTATCTGCTGGGCGCCGCGTGGGGATTGGCGATCTCGAACACCATGGCGCCTGCTCTTGTTGCCGATCTGCCGGCGGTTCGGGCGCTCATGGCGCGGGCGCTCGTCTTGGATGCAGACTACGATCGCGGCGCCATCCATGGGGCCCTGATCATCCTGGAGTCGCTGCCCGCCGAGGTCGGTGGGTCGCCCGAGCGAGCCCGCGAGCACTTCGATCGGGCCGTGGAGCTGTCTGGTGGGCTGGCCTCGGCACCCTATGTCAGCTACGCGGTTGGCATCCTGCAGCCGGCCGAGGAGCGCGTCGCGTGGAAACGGATGCTCGAACAGGCGCTGGCCATCGACCCGGACGAGGACACGAGCCTGCGGCTGATGAATCTGGTCAATCAGAAGCGGGCCCGGACGCTGCTCGACCACATCGACGATCTATTTTTTTGACCCCGTAGGAACGGAGGAGACCCTAATGAAGTCGCGACTCTCGAGCATCGCGGTCGTCCTGATAGTGGCGCCGTCGATTGCGCTGTTCGCTCAACGACCCACGCAGATCGTGCTCGGGTCGATGCTGCCCGCCAACTCGGTCTGGGACACGGCGCTGAAGCAGATGGCGGCCGAGTGGGAGCAGGAGACCGACGGCCGCGTGAAGCTACGTGTGCGCCCTGGCTCTGTCAGGAATGAAGGGGAGTTGTTGCGCCTGCTCCGGATCGCCAACAGACCCAACGCGGGAGTGTTCGCGCTGCCCGGCGAGATCGACGACGTCTTCAACGTGCTGAATATCCCGTTCTTCTACGAATCGGACGCCGAGGTGTTCCACGTCATCGAAACGCTGACGCCGACCTTCGAGCGGGTGCTGGCAGACCGGGGTCTCGTGCTGCTGAACTGGGGGCACACCGGGTGGGCGCACCTCTTCTCGGAGACACGGGTCGAGAGCCTCGAGGACCTGAAACGGACCAAGCTCTACACGACCGCCGGCGACGAGCAGATGCTGCAGTGGTACAACGAGAACGGGTTCAACACGGTGCCGCTGGCCGCCACCGATGTGCTGCTCAGCCTCACCACCCGCCTTATCGACGCCCATTTCAGCCCGCCGTTCGTGGCCCTCCTGTTTCAGTGGTACAGCAAGACACCGTTCATGCTCGATGTGCCGCTGGCGCCGGTGATCGCGGTCACGGTCGTCAAGGAACAGATATGGAACCGCATCAGCGCCGAGGATCAGCGGGTGTTGCGCGCGTCGGCCAAGCGGCTGGAGACGCAGCTGGCGAAGGACGCACCGGCCCTGGAGCTCGAGTCGATCGATGAGATGAAGAAGCGCGGGCTCACGGTGGTCGAGCTCGACGACGCGGCGACGGCGTCGCTTCGAGAGACGGCCGACGAGCTGACCGCGTCGTGGCGCGGCGACATGATTCCGGCCGACGTCTACGATCAGGCGCTGCGCGAGCGGAACAGCTTCCGGGCTACCCGGTAGCCCGGATGTGAGACCATCGCGAGCTCCCATGAGTGACAGCGTACCGGTCGCGGCAATCGGCGCCCGGCCACCGGTTGTCCGCGTGCTGCGCGGTGGCGAGGAGCTCGTCGCGAACCTGGCTTTGGCGGCAATGGTGCTGTTGCCGCTGGCCGAGATCGTCGTCCGGTTGGTGCTCACCGGCGGGATTCCAGGCTCGATCCCCTTCGTCCAACACCTCACCCTCTGTGTCGGCTTTCTCGGGGCGGCGCTCGCCGCGCGTGAAGGCAAGCTGATCGCGCTGGCCACCACAGCCTTCATTCCGGCCGGGAGCATGCGCCAGGCCGCCGAGATTTTCGCGGCGTTCGTCGGCTCGGGTGTCTCGATGATCCTCGCGACCGGGGCCTACGATCTGATGCTGTTCGAGATGGAGGACGGCACCATCATCGCCTCCGGAGTTCCGGTCTGGATTGCCGTGCTGGTGCTGGCGGTCTCGTTCACCGCCATCGCGCTCCGCCTCGTCTGGCGCGCCGCGCCCAGTTGGGGCGGTCGGGCGCTCGCCTCGGTCGGTATCCTCGTCGGGCTCTGGCTCGGCAACACGGATGGCATCCTCGAGACGGTCCCGGTCTGGCCGCTCATCTCGCTCGTGCTGATCGCGGCGGTCCTCGGCGCGCCGATCTTCACGATCCTCGGGGGTGCGGCGGTCCTGCTCTACATGGGCGACGGCGATCTGCCGGTTGCGGTGGCCATCCGGACCTACGATCTGTCCATTCAGTCACACCTGCCGGCCATTCCGTTGTTTACGCTTGCCGGTTTCATCCTGGCGGAGGGGAACGCTTCTGAACGGCTGCTGCGTGCGTTCCGTGCCGGTGTCGGCTGGATCCCCGGCGGCACCGCCATCGTCTGTGTGGTGTTGTGCGCCTTCTTCACCGTGTTCACCGGCGGTTCGGGCGTGACGATTCTCGCGCTCGGTGGCCTGCTGTTCCCGGCGCTGCTACGCGACGGCTATCGCGATCGCTTTTCGCTCGGGTTGCTGACCGCCTCGGGGTCGCTCGGGCTGCTGTTCGCGCCGGCGATGCCGCTCATCCTGTATGCCATCGTGGCGCAGGTCGCACCCGACGACCTGTTCGTGGCCGGTGTCATCCCTGGCATCCTGCTGGTGGGCTTGGTGGTGGCGTGGAGTGTTCGTGAAGGCCGGGTCACAGGTGCCGGGCGTCACCCGTTCGGGTGGCCGGAGCTCCGGGCGGCGCTCTGGGAGGCCAAGTGGGAGCTGAGCATTCCGTTCGTCGTTTTGGGTGTGCTGTTCGGCGGGTTCGCCACCCTGGTCGAGACTGCTGCGTTCACCGCGCTGTACTGCACGATCATCCAGGGGCTGATTCACCGCGACTTCGCGGTTGCCGGCCTGCATCGGGCGTTTCGCGAATGCGTGGTGCTGGTCGGCGCGGTGATCGTCATTCTGGGTGTGGCGGTCGGTTTCACCGCCTATCTTGGTGACGCCGACGTGCCGTTCCTGGTCGTGGAATGGGCGAACGCGCACATCGGGTCGCGGCTGATGTTCCTGCTGGGTCTGAACCTGTTCCTGCTGCTGGTCGGCTGTGTGATGGACATCTTCTCGGCGACCGTCGTGGTCGTCCCGCTGATCGTGCCGGTGGCCTTGCAGTTCGGAATTCACCCGCTGCACCTCGGGATCATTTTTATCGCGAACCTCGAGCTCGGGTACCTGACGCCCCCGGTCGGGCTGAACCTGTTTATGGCGTCGTATCGGTTCAACCGGCCGCTGCTGGAGGTCTACCGCGCGTCGCTACCGCTGCTGGCGATCCTGGGGTTTGGCGTCCTGATCATTACTTATGTACCATGGCTGACCTTGGGGCTCCTCGACTGGCTTGGGCGTATCTGACGATCGGTCGGCTCTTTGAGCGGATCGCGGCGCGTGTGCGGCGGTGAACGCTGTCAATGTGGGAGGGTTTGAGATGCGGAGGCGAACCTCGTGGTGGGTCGGTGTTATCGGGTTGGTGGCGATGGCCGCGGCCGGCTGCAGCGGCGGCGAGTCGGTGACACCGGTGGCCGAGCGGCCGGGGCCATCGGGTGGCACCGAGGGCGGGGAGGTGCATCTCACCAACATGCGGCAGCTCACCTTCGGTGGCGAGAACGCCGAGGCCTACTACGCGTTCGACGGCAGCCGGTTGATCTTCCAGACGTCCCGCGAGGACGTTCCCTGCGACCAGATCTACACGATGGATCTCGACGGCTCCGACGTTCAGATGGTCAGCACCGGTGACGGTCGCACCACCTGCGGATATTTCTTCCCGGATGGCGAGTCGATCCTGTACGCCTCGACGCATCTGGGCGGCGCCGAGTGCCCGCCGGAGCCGGGCTTCGAGATGGGGTACGTCTGGCCGATCTACGACAGCTACGACATCTTCACCGCCAACCCGGATGGGTCCGGTCTGACCCGGATTACCGACACGGACGGGTACGACGCCGAGGCGACGATCGGACCGGACGGGCGGATCGTGTTCACCAGCGTCCGCGACGGCGACATGGAGATCTATTCCATGAACGGCGACGGTTCCGACGTTAGGCGGCTGACCAATCGTCCGGGACCGGACGGTGGGCCGTTCTTCTCGCCGGATGGCAGCAAGATCGTGTTCCGAGGCCAGGAGCTTGCTCCGGGTCCGGAGCTCGACGACTATCGGTCGTTGCTCGAGCAGGGTCTGTACCGGCCGACCGCGCTCGAGATCTTCGTCATGGACGCCGACGGCGGCAACCTGCGGCAGGTCACCGATCTGGGGGCCGCGAGCTTCGCACCGTTCTGGCATCCCGAGGGCGAGCAGATCATCTTCAGCTCCAATTGGCACAACCCGGAAGGTCGCAACTTCGATCTGTTCATGATCAACGAAGATGGGACGGGGCTCGAGCGGATCACCTTCGGCGACACCTTCGACGGGTTCCCGATGTTCTCCCCGGACGGCACCCATCTGGTGTTCGCCTCGAACCGCGGCGCCCGGACCGAGGGCGACACGAACGTCTTCATCGCCGACTGGGTGGAGTGAGTCACGAAGGAGGCAGGAGACAGCATGGAGCTGGTGGCTGCGCGGTATCGAGAAATGTAGGCGAAGCCGTCCCGTTTCCTCCTGCCTCCTGTCTCCTTGAGAGCGTCCTTCCTTGGACCCCGTCATCCAACTCCTCCGCGATCTGGTCGCGATCGACTCCGTCAACCCGTCACTGGTGCCCGGTGGGACCGGCGAGGCGGTGATCGCCGAACGGATCGCGACCGCGCTGCGGGTGGCCGGGCTTGATGTACAGGTCACCGAGGTCGCGACCGGCCGACCGAATGTGGTGGGGGTGCTCGAGGGTCGCGCGCCCGGCCGCACGTTGATGCTCTGTGGCCACATGGACACCGTCGGCGTCGAGGGGATGACGGCGCCGTTCGACCCGGTCGAGCGCTATGGCCGACTCTATGGTCGGGGCGCGCAGGATATGAAGAGCGGCCTGGCCGCGATGATCGACGCGGCCGCCAGGTTGGCCGCCGACGGAGGTCTCGAGACCGGACGCCTCGTGGTGGCCGCGGTCGTCGATGAAGAGTTCGCCAGCCTCGGTGCAGACGCGCTGGTTACCGAGCACACGGCCGACGGCGCCATAGTGACCGAGCCGACCGACCTGGAGGTCGCGACCGGTCACAAGGGGTTCGAATGGGTCGAGGTCGAGACCCACGGACGGCCCGCGCACGGAAGCCGGCCGGACGAAGGACGCGACGCCATTCTGCACATGGGCCGAGTCCTGGCCCGGCTGGAGGCGATCAACGGCGGGCTGATGACGGGGCCGGGCCACCCGCTGTTGGGGACGGCGTCGCTCCACGCGTCGACCATCTGTGGCGGTCGCGAGCTCAGTGTCTACCCCGACCGGTGCCGTCTGCGTTTCGAGCGGCGCACGCTGATGGGCGAGTCTTCGGATGTGGGTCTGATGGAGCTGCAGACAGTGCTGGCCGAGCTGGGCCGGGAGGATGCGGAGTTCGAGGCCTCGGTCCGTCAGCTGTTGTCCCGCCCGCCCTACGAGATCCCGGACGACCACCCGGTGTGCCGGGCGCTGGTGCGGGTGTTGCAACGATCGGGCCGCGAGGCGGCGCCGATCGGTATGTCGTTCTGGACCGACGCCGCGATCTTGGCACAGGCCGGCACCCCCGCCGTGTTGTTCGGCCCTCGCGGAGCCGGTTTGCACGGCCGGGAGGAATTCGTCGAGATCGATTCGGTGCTGACCTGCCGCGACGTGCTCGCAGACCTGGCCCGTGACTTCTGCTAGCAGTCCGTGGTGAAAGTCGCACGATGCACCGAGGGAGGCGATGCGCCGGTCTGTCAAGGCGAGACGAGGGAGCATACGGGCAGTATTCGACCGAGGAACAACGCAGGCAGGGCGGATGCAGCGCCAGCCGAATGCCGGGGGACTTTCACCACGGGCTGCTAGTGCCCGCGAGGCCGTGAAGGCGTGCTTCTCGCGTTCGGCTGTGGGCTGTGGGCTATGGGCGCTCTCTGGCGCTCGACGAACGAGGGGTCGCACTCTGTCTACGGAAGCGCAGCCTTTGTCGTACGTCGTGCCAAGGCCCACAGCCCACAGCCGTATGGATTCGGGCCACTACCTCCGTTCGTGCAACAGGCTCCTGACGATGAACAGCAGGTTGGCCGGTCGTTCGCCCAGGCGGCGCATGAAATACGGGAACCACTGCCGCCCGAAGGGCAGGTAGATTCGCATCCGGTAGCCCTGGTCGTGCAGCGCGGTCTGCAGGTCCCGCCGGACGCCATAGAGCATCTGGAACTCGAACGCCTCCGCCGTGAGGCCGCGCTCGTTCGCGTACGCGCGGGTGGCGTCGACCATGGGCGGATCGTGGGTGGCGAACGCCGGGTGCGCGCCATCGCGCACCAAGGTTCGCATCAGCCGGACGAACGCGGCGTTCACGTCCGCCTTGACCGGATACGCGACCGTCTTGTCTTCGCTGTACGCGCCCTTGCACAGTCGGACACCGGCGCCCAGAGCGTTCACCCGCGCCAGATCGCTCTCGGTTCGATACAGATACGACTGCAGAACGACGCCGACATTGCGATAACCGTCCTGCCAGACGCCCTCGAAGAGGTCGAGCGTCGGGTCGACCCAGGCCGACTGCTCCATATCGATCCGGACGAAGCACCGGTCGCCCGCGGCGTCGAGCACGTGACGGAGGTTCGCGCCGCACTCTGCTGCATCGATGGCCAGCCCCAGCTGTGTGAGCTTCACCGAGACCTGGCAGGGCAGCCCGGCGTCGCTCACCTCTCGCATGATGCCGGCATAGGCGTCGGCCGCCGCACGGGCCGCCGCCGATGAGGTCACGCTCTCGCCCAGATAGTTGAGAGTGCAGTGGAGGCCACGCTCGGTGAGCCGACATGCCGTGTCAATCGCGTCCTGGACCGTCTCGCCGGCGATAAAGCGGCGGGCGAAGCCACCGTCCCGCATGCCGTATCGTGAAGCTAGCCGCCCGAGGAACGAGCTGCGCGCGAGCGTGAAGAAGACAGCCCGGGAGAGCGAGTCCCACATCCCGCTGGATATCTTAACGTCGCGACGTCCGGAAGAAGGTCTCTTGCGGGAAGATGTTCAGCCCCGCGTAGTGGGGCCGTACTAGCAGCCCGTGGTGACAGTCCAGCTACATTCGACCGGCGCTGCATCCCGCCTGGCTGCGTTGCTTCTCGGTCGAATACTGCCGGTATGCTCCCTCGGCGCGTCTTGCCCGGACCGGGCGCGGCATTGCCTGCGACGGGTCTCGGTGCCACGCAGGACTTTCACCACCGACTGCTAGTGCGTCGGGTTGGAGCGACTGCTGTCGTTCAACAGATGCGTCAGCGTTCTCGCGTAGTAGCGCAGGACGTGGCGGTTGCGGACCCGATACCGGTCGCCCTCGACCACGATGACGCTTCGTGTCACCAGCGGTCTGGTGGCCTGCTCGACCGCCTGGCGGCCGGTCTCGACACCCAGGTTGGCCTTCGTGAGACGCAAGGCGTCGAGCAGCTGATCAATCCGGTCCACGAGGTGTTGGCGGGGCATGGAGGGCCGCAGGGCGGCTGCCAGGAGCGCCGTGGGGAGCACCTTATAGAGCTTCCCGATCGCATCGCGCGTGCGGCGTTTCAGCATCACCAGATCGCGTTTCGAGTCCGGGTCGATAGTGGCAAGCGGAATCGGTTGTCCGAACGTCACGAAGGCGCGCGATTCGTACCCGACGGCATACCGCACCATCTCCGCCACTTCCATCGTGAAGCGCCGTTGACGGCGCTTCACGCCCTGATGCGCCAGCGCCTGGTCTTCGAGCACCAGGTCATAGGCAATCGCCACCGGGACGATGACTACGTCCGGTCGGCGCGCCAGGATCACGGCCTGCAGCAAACCGGTCTTCAGAGGCTTGAACTCGCCGCTGTAGCTGCGCCCACCTTCCAAATACAGAAACAGGTCGCGACGTTGCACCAGCTCGGCCACATACGCCCTCAACGTGGCCAGATAGGCAGGATCTCGGGAATTGCGCCGGATCGGGATTGCGCCGGTCACATGCCGGTTCAACAGACCCATCGCGCCGTTGAACAGGTTGATACCGGCCGCGATGACCGGGGGGCGGATACCGTGGTCGTCGAGCACGAGCAGCTCAACCAGGTAGTCGAGGTGGCTCTTGTGATTCGACGCGTAGACCACGCGGTTCGACCGGGTGGCCGCCTGCGCCAGCTCGACATGCTCGGGGTGTCGTCGGACCTTGCGCAGGATCGGATACAGCGGGTGCTTCAGGGTGCGATACACAGAGTATCGCTGGGTCGTTTTGAGCTCTTCGAGATAGGCGGAAATCTGTTGGTGGGCCTGGTCCGGGGTCAGACCCGGACCACCACGCAGGTAGCGCGCCACCTCGTCCCGAGACAGCACGGCCTGCGTGATATCATCGTCCACGCGCGCACTATACCACGGCGCCTGGCTAGCGAAGCTCCGCCACAATCCATCGACATGGCATCAGGGCTCCACTTCGCTAGGCTGCTTTTTTCAGCGCCCCGCTACGCGGGGGCTCGCCGCGCTGCGCTCGGCGACACGTGACATCCTCGCTGGGTCGAGGACGGCTCGCGGCTCCGCCACAACCCATCGACGTGCATCGATATGGCATCAGGGCTCCACTTCGCTAGGCTGTTTTTTTCAGCGCCCCGCTACGCGGGGGCTCGCCGCGCTGTGCTCGGCGACACGTGACATCCTCGCTGGGTCGAGGACGGCTCGCGGCTCCGCCACAACCCATCGACGTGCATCGACATGGCATCAGGGCTCCACTTCGCTAGGTCGCTTTTTTCAGCGCCCCGCTACGCGGGCGAGGGCTCGCCGCAATGCTGTCCGTTTCAACGGGGACACGCAGACCAGGCTATTGGTCGACGGTGACCGCCACGCGACGCGAGAGCCGCACGGTCAGCATGGTGCCCGGCGGCAGACGTGCCGGTTCAGCCTCGCCGTTCAGCGCCGCGGCTGTGCCACCGGCCGCCCCGATCGAGCCACCGATGGCGGCGCCCCGGCTACCACCGAAAATCGCCCCCAGGATCGCGCCACCGACAGCCGCGCCGCCGATCTTGGCGACACTGTTGCCGCCCCGCGACCGGCCTTCGCGGTAGATCGTCTCAGTGACGATCGGCACCTGGAGCCCGTCGTCCATGACCAGGGTGTGAAAGCGGACGCCGAGTCTTGCCCCGTCGCGGAGCTTGCCGCCCTTCTCGACGAGCACGACCGAGCCCAGCATCCGCGTGCCCGCGGGGACCGCCACGCGGTCCCCGACCAGCACGTCGCGGGTGACCCGCGCCTGCACCGTGTCCTCGACCTCGGCGGTGGCAGTCGAGACCGCCGTGTCGACCTGGAGCCCGATCACCGAATCGGCGGCGAGCTCGAGCTCGACGAATGACGGTACCGGCGGTTCCGATGCCAGATGGTCGATTGACCCGGTGTCTCTGATGGGCAATGCGGGTTCGATCGGTTCGGGCAGGGTCTCGTGAGACGGCTCCGTCGCCTCGGGACGAGTCCAGCCCTCGACCACCGTCAGATCTGCTCGCGCCGTCTGCACGGGTGTCGGATCAGCCGGTGTCACCTCGGCCACCGCCTCTACGACCGTCGCCGTGGTCTGGTCAGAAACGGCCGGCGTCGGTTCCGGTGCCGGCGGGCTCGTCCGTTCCGCCGGCGCCGGGCTGGACCGCTGCGTCGGCGGCGGTGCCGAGACCGGTTGCTCGCGCGGTGTCGCGCGCACGGGGGACAGCGTCCGGACCTCTTCGGACACCGCCGTCTCGACGGTGTCCACCACCACGTCGGTTGCCTCGATGGTGGTCCCGGGTCCGGACAGCTCCGAGGACGTCAGCCCGTTCGCAGCGCTCCCTGCGTCCGCCTCGACCAGCTGGGGTAGAGCGGCGGCGTTCTGGCGTACGGCCAGATAGGCGCCGGCCGCAGCCGCGACGATGACACCCGCCACGAGTCCGACGACGACGATCGGTTTCGTCAACATCTCTGTGACCCTCTCTGCCGCAAATCAGGAGCAATTGTCGTGCCGATGCGGTACCGAGTGTGCCCAGGCCGTCCGCCGTTGGCTCGCTCGTGCCGCGGAACTCCGGCGGCGAGACGACGATGGTGGGCGGTGCCCTGTTTTTCGGATCCGAACACCGGATTCGTCATTTCGACTTCAGGGGGTGACGGTTCGCGATCCGGTCCGCTGATTATCTCGCAAACCGCTCGGACCTGGCCACTGCGGGACTGCCAAGGGGACACGGTGTCCTGTGGAGGGGACCGGTCGTCTGCGGAGGAGACCTGCGGGATCGTGTAGAATGACCCGCGCTTCGGCGGGCGAACACGTCATCGATACGGACTACCGTCTTGTCTCCAGTACGTCAGCCGCCGACGCAGGACTCCCCGCGTGCCGTCACCCGGCTGGTCACGGTCCTGCTCCTGTTGTTCGGGTTCCTTATCGGCGTCAAGGGCCTCGGAGAGGGGTTCAGGCTGCTCGGCGGGGACTTTCTCGAACTGATCTTTACCACGACCGAAAACCCGTTCATCGGTCTCGTCGTCGGCATCCTGGCCACGACGATCGTCCAGAGCTCATCGGTCACGACCTCGATGATCGTCGGGTTCGTGGCGGCGCCCGAGTCGCCGCTGCCGCTGGCCAACGCGGTGCCGATGATCATGGGGGCGAATATCGGGACAACCGTTACCAATATCCTTGTTTCATTCACATTCGTCACCCGAAAAGAAGACTTTCGACGGGCGTTTGCCGGTGCTACGGTACATGACTTTTTCAACCTGTTGACCGTTCTGGTATTTTTCCCGTTGGAACTTAAGTTTCATTTCATCCAGCGGCTTGCAGTCGTCCTGACCAAAGTGTTTGAAGGAGTGGGAGGCGTTCAATTCACAAGTCCCATGAAGGCGGTCATTGGACCTGCAGTTCATAGCATCGAGCATCTTCTATTGGACCTTGTCGGGTTCTCAAAAGAGGTCAGCGGCACAATCATGCTGATTGGGGCATTGGTTGTCATGTTTGTTTCGCTCATTTATCTTGTAAAGCTCATGCGATCTCTCATCATTGGCCAGACAGAAGTTTTCGTAGATCGGTATCTTTTCCGGAATGACCTTTCAGCATTCCTTTTGGGAGTTTGCCTGACAGTCGCCGTTCAAAGCAGTTCCATTACTACGTCCCTTGCTGTGCCGCTGGTTGCCGCCGGCATCTTGAGTCTTCAGCGCTGTTATCCGTTTACGTTGGGTACCAATATCGGAACGACCTGCACTGCGATTTTGGCGTCCCTGGCAACCGTTACGGTGATCCATGGACAAGCGGCAAACACAGTCGGTGTCACTGCGGCTTTTGCGCATCTCGTATTTAATCTCTTCGGGATTGCGGTCTTCTACCCGCTGAAGCGGATTCCCATTTGGTGCGCAAGACGCATGGCGGATGTTGCAACACGGTCAAAACTTTTGGCAGTGATTTTTGTCTTGGGGGTCTTTTTCATCGTTCCAATCTTGGCGATTTTCTTGACGAGATAGTTTTAAAAAAAGAGCGAGGTGATTCAAATGTTAAAAGAGCTGATTGCAATATGGAGAAAGCAGCCGTTTATGAAAAAAGTGGTTGCAGAGTTTGGGAAAATGATCCAGGATGACGAATACGTTTTCTCCAATGCCTGGGGAGTTCTTGAGGGAAAGCTCTCTCATGAAGCGATTACAAAAGAGATTCATGAAAAAGATAAAAGCGTCAACAAACGGGAGCAGGAGATCCGCAAGATGCTCCTGGAACATCTTTCGCTCAATCCGGGCCAGGATGTCTCGGGGTGTCTGGTGATCATGAGTTTGGTCAAGGATGCCGAGCGGATCGGGGACTACGCCAAAAACATCTTCGACCTCGGTGTTATCCTCAAGGGACATGCCAAAGATATGCAATACTTTGGGCGTCTTGATACGATCCATGGCAAACTTGAAAATCATCTCAACCAACTGGAACAGGCCTTTTCAAGTGGCGATGAAAAGGTTGCCAAGGCAATCCTGAACGAGTATACCTCCTTGAAGAATGAGTGCAGCCAGATTCTGAACAACCTCTTCTCACAGGAGCTGGCGACCCGGGAAGCAGTAGCGACAGCACTGTTGTCCCGGTTCCTAAAACGGATCAACTCCCATATCAGCAACATCGCTTCAGGGTTGGTGTACCCGCTCGACCGGATCGACTTTGTCCGCGGTGGGATCCTGGAATAAAGTGAGCGTCCATCTGCCCACTCCTGGTATAATAGTAACCTACTTATCAGGTCCTGACCTTTCTTAAAACGAGAGGAAAATCCTAATGACGACCCAAAAGAATCCTTCCATCGAGGTTCTGCTTCAGGAAGGACGTAACTTCAAGCCATCAAAAGAGTTCCAAAAATCCGCCAACGTGAAGATTGCGGCGATTTATCAGAAGGCCGCTCGAGACCCGGAGGCTTATTGGGCAGAATGGGCGAGGAAGCTTGATTGGATCAAACCCTGGAAGAAGGTCTTGGACTGGAATCCACCGCATGCCAAGTGGTTCGTTGGGGGAAAGATCAATGTCTGTCAAAATTGTGTTGACCGGCATGTCTTTTCCAAAAATGGTTATCATGCCCGGCGGAACAAAGCCGCCATCGTTTGGGAGGGAGAACCGGGTGATCAACGGACCCTCACGTATTGGGATCTTTACCAGGAAGTGACCCGCTTTGCAAACGTCCTGAAGAAACTCGGCATTCAAAAAGGAGACCGCGTGGCGGTTTATCTCCCAATGGTTCCGGAACTCGTCATCAGTTGTCTGGCTTGTGCCCGGATCGGCGCGGTTCATAATGTTGTTTTTGGAGGCTTCAGCAGCGAAGCCCTTCGCGATCGGATCAACGATGCCCAGGCAAAAGTTTTGATTACTGCTGATTTTGGATGGCGGCGGGGAAAGCAGATTCTTCTCAAGAAAGCGGCGGATGAGGCGGTTCGTGACTGTCCTTCCATTCAGCATGTGGTGATTGTGAAACGGGGAACAGGAACAGAGACCGTCTCGTGTCATGTTCAGGAAGGGCGGGATCATTGGTGGCATCGGCTCATGCAGGATGCCGAACCCGAATGCGAAGTGGTTGAAATGGACGCGGAAGATATGCTCTTTGTCCTCTATACTTCAGGAACGACCGGAAAACCGAAAGGGATTGTCCACACCACAGGCGGGTATCTGACGGGGGTTTACGCGACGATGCAATGGGTCTTTGATTTAAAAGAAGAAGACATGTTTTGGTGCACGGCGGACATCGGATGGGTGACAGGCCATAGTTACGTCATTTATGGACCTCTCGCCAACGGCGCGACCGTCCTGATCTATGAAGGGGCACCCGACTGGCCGGAGAAGGACCGCTTCTGGAAATTGGTAGAAAAATATG
>JADFPE010000178.1 GCA_022562495.1 Acidobacteriota bacterium | reverse complement strand
TCGTCGCGCCTTGCCAGCCGGGCGCCTCGCCACCCTCGGTGCGTTACCGTAATTATGACCGGGACCACTTCGCGCCTGAAGCCCGAGGCCCGAAGCCAAAACCACCGGGCGGTCGGTGGGTGAGACGGAGACGACTGCGGCGTAGTTCCCCGGGTGGGCTGTTGGGGGGCGGAGGGGGTGACCACCCCCACGCGTCGCGGCCGACTCGGCGCGGAGCACGCTCATCAGAGTGGTGCGACGCGGGACTGTCATCACGGGCCGCTAGCCCATCACGGTCCTGCGCCATGGCCATACGGTCTGCCGCGTGGCAGGTCTGACGTCATAGCAGGAGCCTCACGCCGGCGCCGAGGAACGGCCCGGCGGCGCAGACGGTGAACAGCACGATCGCCATCACGACCGTGGCCCGGGTGGACAGTCCGGTGACCACTTTCAGCGCGATGCTCAGCACAGCAGCCAGCCAGACCAGCGAGTAGTAGGACAGCAGCCGGCCGGTCGACAGCAGCGGTTCCGACAGCAGCGTTGCCTGATAGTCGCGCACCTGGGTCAACAGCTCGGCGGTGGACAGACCGGCAGGCAGCCGGATCGGGTCCGGCACCCAGACCCACGCGATGAGGATCATCAGGAGGCAGTACGGCACCTGCGTGTAGAAGCTGAGCGCGGTGAACTCGGTCAACCGCGTCGGCTGTCCGGCGTCCTTGACCAGGACGTCGAGGGCCAGGACCGCCAGCGTCAGGAGACCGAAGAACGCCGGATAGGTCAGGGCGCTGATGGCGACAAACAGGTGTGGGGACGGCAGGCCCGTGAGCGGCAGGTCGAGCCTCGCCAGTGCGCTGTCCACCATCGGGCGGGTCTTGTCGCTGAAGATCGACACCGACACGCTCTGGAGACCGGCGCACAGCGCCGGCGCGGCCAGGGCGGTACCCCAGTCGGGGGGACGGCGGCAGCGGGCGTCGAAGAAGCAGACCGGGCTCCAGACGAGGTTCAA
Source organism: Acidobacteriota bacterium (assembly GCA_022562495.1). Lineage (GTDB taxonomy): Bacteria > Acidobacteriota > Vicinamibacteria > Vicinamibacterales > UBA8438 > NP936. Next base: position 9,635 of record JADFPE010000178.1, on the reverse strand, counting down.
CATGGCGATCGGACCGGCACCGAGGCACGCGCATCCCGTGGTGAACGTCCAGCTGCATTTCTCCGGCGCTACATCCTGCCTGTCTACGTTGCTCCGCGGTCACTCATGTCCAACGTGCTCCGTCGTCGCGCCGTGCCCTGGGCGAGTGCGGCAGCGATCACGGCGAGTCTCGGTGCAACGCGGGACGTTCACCACGGGCTGCTAGTCGACGAGCTGGAACGTGTCGGCGCGGGTGACCCAGCGGATGGTCGCCGCGACGATGGCCGCGTAGACCGCGAGCAGAGATGCGGCCGCGGCAGCTTTCCCGTAGGGCGCGTTCCAGATGGCGACCAGGTCCTCTCGCCAGTCGGTGCCGTCGCCCGCGAGCGTCATGAAGAGCAGCACCGGCACCAGCACGATGACCAGCGGCAGGACCTGTCCAAGCTGCCACGGGAATCGCCACTTCGTTGCGACCGTGAGGCCCCCGAAGGTCAGCAGCGCACACTGCAGCACGAGCCCGGTGCCTGAAGATTGCCAGAGCTCCCGGGCGAACAGCGCCGAGGACACCAGCCAGAGGGCGACACAGCATCCGGCGGCCGCCACGAACTTGCTGCTCGCCAGAAGACCATCGTCCACCGGCAGCGCGCGCAGCCAGGCGAAGGTGCGTTTTGAACGTTCCCGAGTGATCAACCAGTCGCTCCACAGCATCGTGAGAAACAGGTTCAGGTTGAACACGAACGACACTCGAGGCCCGACCCCTTGCGGCATGACATGGAGCGCCGTCGCCAGAACCAGGAGACATCCGGCAATCGTCAGCGCGACCGCCCGACCGTGAAGACGTAGGTCCTTGGCGATCAGGGCTCGGGCTTGTCTAGTCCACATCGGTGTGCTCGGTTCCGTGATAAACCGCCGCGATCATGCTCGTCGGTTGCTCCTCGACATGGTCGAGCCGCAGCCGCAGGTCCGCGTCGAGCGGGCTCCCACGGCGGACCAGTAACCACTCTGTGTCTCGTCGACGCCAGCGCAGTACGAGGTCTGGCGAGGCCGCAACAGTGCCCGGCGCCATCGTTCGATACAGCGCCGAGTCCTGCAGGGTATCGGTGCTCGCGTGGAACACGAGGCGCCCGCGTCGTAGGATGAGGATCTCGGTGGCGGCCTCCTCGACATCCTCGAAAATGTGGGAGGAGAGCACGACACAGAGGGACGGATGCTCCCGGATGAGATTCCGAATGGTGTCCTGGAGATCCGCCCGCGCGGTGGGGTCGAGACCGGCGGTCGGCTCGTCGAGGATGAGCAGTTCAGCCCGGTGGGACAGCGCGGTCACGATGCCGAGCTTGAGCGTGGTGCCTTTCGACAGGTGCCCGACGCGTTGGTGAGGTCGCAGGCTGAACGTGGCGACGAGGCGGTCCGCGAGCACGGGGTCCCAGTGAGGGTAGAGCCGACCCGCCAGCTCGAGAATCTGGGCGACCGTCAGCTCGGCGTAGAACGACGGCCTCTCCCGGATGTAGCTGAACCGTGCCTTCCAGCCACTGTCGCCCCAGCGGATCGGTCTGCCTCCATAGCTCAGCGTGCCTGTCGTGGCCTTGAGCTGCAACGCAATCAGGTCCAGCAGCGTCGTCTTGCCCGCGCCGTTCGGTCCCAGCAGGCCGTAGACCTGGCCGGGGTGCAACCGAAGCGATAGCGGGCCGAGCTGGAACCCCGGAAAGACGCGGCGGAGGTCACACAGCTCGAGGACGTCGTCTCTCATCTGATGCACCCCCGTCACATTGCTGTGAGCTCGGCGACGAGCCGCGCCACGTCTGCCTCGATTATTGCCGCCGCAACCAGCATCCCGGCCGCCATGACGAGCGCGATGGTCGCGGGCCTGAACCGTGGGCTCTCCCCAGCCGCCAGGCAGCGCAGCACCATGAACGATAGGTGCTCCGCTGCGCTGGCGGCGAGTACGAACGCCGAGAATTCGAGCGGCACATAGCGGAGGGCCAGCGGGATCGCCGCCGGCGTGCCACGCGCCAGTGTGGAGAGGCCGAAGCCGAGGCCGAAGGCGTTCCACAGCAGATTCAGCAGGGTGAGCAGACCGAGCGTGCAGGCGCCCGCAAGCAGCGTGGCAACCACGCGAAGGTTGCCGCCCAGGATATGGAGGGCGTGTCGTTGAACGTCCCCCGCGGTGTCGTGCGCCGGACTGTCCGGTCTCACCTCGAACTGACCGTTCCGCACGCTGGAGGCATGCCAGCCGACGCAGACGGCGAGCGCGACGAGCGTGGCGTTGAACACAACGAGCACCGGCATCGATCGGGACCATCTGGCGAATCTCCACATGAGGCGCATCACCGGTCTCGGTGCGATGCACGACGTTCACCACGGGCTGCTAGAGCGCACCGGTGATGCCGCACGCAAGGCCACCCCACGGCCCGAAGAACGAGCACTCGACCGCGGCCATGACACCGAATGCCAGGGCTTCTCCGCCGTCCATGCCAAACGCGTATATCCACTGGGGACCCGCGTGCCGATCCGTCATCTGCCATGTGTACGCCGTCTCGGTACGGGCCGCCACCGGTTCTGGGACCGACTGCGCTACCCCAACGAGCATCGGGAGTGCCACCAACGTCGCCGCCGCGAGTACCTTGCGCTTGATCATGTTCCGTCTCCTTTGCAGGCGCGGCATCATGCCGCGCGATCTGGTGTCGAGCTTTGCTCGACGACCGCTGCCCCGGGTGACTACAAGCGCCGTGCCATCGTCGTTGTCCTCTCGAAACACCTGAAAATTGCCGCCGTTGTCGCAACCCGGGTAGCCCGTGCTCGTACACACAGAGTCCCGATGGAAACCTGCGACGACAGTGGCCCAGCCTGGGGAGCCGGGCAGGCGCGGTGCTGTCACCCTGTCGTCAGCGCCACAAGGCTGGCCGGCTCGATTCCAGGTCGCGCGTCAACTCGAGGGACGCGTGCCTACCGACGGTTGTCCAGTCATCGGCATCGGCTCGCGCGGGCGGGCACAGGCTACCCTGACTGGTGCAGCTCGTTGGTCCCGACGGCAGTTCGGAGCGGTACCCCTGGGCACGGGCTTCCCACGACGCGTCTAGCAGCCCGTGGTGACAGTCCCGCTGCGTTGCGGCGGTGATATCCTCAACCGCGGCGCCCGACTGCCAGGCTGTCGTGCGAGTACGGGACGAGGAGGCAGACGTGACCGAACAGATCCGCACACTCGAGAAACTACCGGAGGACTGGCGCACGCTGCTGTCCGCCGAGCAATATGCCGTGTTGTTCAAGGCGGCGACCGAGCCGCCGAGGTCGAGCCGGCTGAACCAGGAGAAGCGGGCCGGCCTCTTCGTGTGCGCCGCCTGCTATCTGCCGCTCTTCGAATCGTCGAGCAAATACGAGAGCGGCACCGGTTGGCCGAGCTTCTTTGCGCCGATCGCTGACAGTCTCGGCACCACGCGGGACTTCAAGATGATCCTGCCTCGCACCGAGTATCACTGCGCTCGGTGCGGTGGGCATCAGGGCCACCTCTTCAAGGATGGCCCTCCGCCGACGGGCAAGCGGTATTGCAACAACGGAGTCGCGCTCCGGTTCGTGCCCGAGGGAGAGCCGCTGCCAGACCTGCGGACATAGGGCAATTGAACCATTAGCCAAGCTTATGAAGAAGTAATAATTATAACCTTGAGGATGGCTCCTGGCCTGCGCTAGAATGAGAACGTCTTGGCGGTATCAGCGATGTCTCGAGTCCATTGTCGCCCTGTCGTGGTCGTTGTTCGCGGCGTCGGCGTAGTGATGACGCCGGCGGTCAGCGGATGATCCACCTGTATCAACGAGGCACACCCACAGGGCCATCATCCGCACAAGATGATGGCCCTTTTTGGTGCTCCCGTGCGGCATGACGGTGACGCATCGAGGGCTCGCGACACACCCGTTGCGGGCGTTCCGCCCCGCGCGACGAGGGGGCATACCGGGTCGTATTCGCCCGGAGGCGTCATCCGCCTGTGCCAAGGCTTCGGCAAGACCTGGCCAGAGCCCGGGCACAAGTGGGCCGGGCGGCGGCTGGCACAGCGGAGCAGAAGATATCGGCGCCGACTATCACCGTCATTGCGAACGGGGCCACCCTGGGGACATCCATGAGCGCAACACCAGGCAAGAGACGTAGCGGCGCCATCACCGACGGACCCGCCCGGGCGCCGGCGCGCGCCATGTTGAAGGCGGTGGGGTTCGACGATGCGGCGCTCAGGCTGCCGATCATCGGCGTCGCCAACACGTGGACCGAAATCGGGCCCTGCAACTTCCACCTGCGGCGGCTGGGTGACCGCATCAAGGAGGGGATCCGCGCGGCGGGCGGCACCCCGATGGAGTTCAATACCGTGTCGATCTCAGACGGCATCACCATGGGCACCGAGGGGATGCGCGCCTCGCTCGTCAGCCGCGAGGTGATCGCCGATTCGATCGAGCTCGTGGCGCGGGGCAACCTGTTCGACGGGCTCGTCGTGCTGGTCGGCTGTGACAAGACCATCCCGGGTGGTGTCATGGCGCTGGCGCGGCTCGACATCCCCGGTCTCGTGCTGTACGGCGGGTCGATCGCGCCGGGCCGGTGGGAGGGGCACGACGTGACGATCCAGGACGTGTTCGAGGCGGTCGGCGCGCACGCCTCCGGCCGCATGACCGACGCGCAGTTGACGGCGCTCGAGAACAGCGCCTGCCCCGGCGCGGGCGCCTGTGGCGGCCAGTTCACCGCCAACACGATGTCCACCGTCTGCGAGCTGATCGGCATCTCGCCGATGAGTCACAACGCGGTGCCGGCGTTGGACGACCAGAAGGACGAGGTCGCGCGCGAGTCCGGGCGGATCATCATGGATCTGGTGCGTGCCGACCGGCGCCCGCGTCAGGTGCTGACGCGGGCGGCGCTCGAGAACGGCATCGCGTCGGTGGCCGCGACCGGCGGGTCGACCAACGCCGTGCTCCACCTGCTGGCGATCGCGCGGGAAGCCGGGGTGGCGCTGACCATCGACGACTTCGACCGAATCAGCAGCCAGACCCCGCTGCTGGCCGACCTGAAGCCGAGTGGCCGATTCGTCGCGACCGATCTCTATCGTGCCGGTGGCAGCCGTCTTCTGGCCAAACGGCTGAAAGAGGCCGGCGCGCTGCATGCCGAGCCGATCACGGTCACCGGGAGGACGATCGGCGACGAGGCGGATGCGGGGCAGGAAACGCCGGGGCAGGAGGTGGTGCGTCCGGCGTCCGACCCGATACAACCAACAGGGGGCCTGATGGTCCTGAAGGGCAACCTGGCGCCCGACGGCTGTGTGGTGAAGGTCGCCGGCTACGAGACCAGACAGCACCGCGGACCCGCACGTGTGTTCGACAGCGAAGAGGCGGCGTTCGCCGCAGTGGAGCAGGGGACGTTGCGACCGGGCGACGTGGTGGTCATCCGCTACGAGGGCCCGCGCGGCGGGCCCGGTATGCGCGAAATGCTGGCGGTGACCGCCGCCATCGTCGGCGCCGGTCTGGGCGACTCGATCGCGCTGCTCACCGACGGCCGTTTTTCGGGTGCCACGCGTGGACTGATGGCCGGGCACGTGGCGCCGGAGGCGGCGCAGGGTGGACCGATCGCGGCGCTGCGAGAGGGCGATACGGTGGTGTTCGATCTCGACGCGCGCGTGCTCCGGGTCGAGCTCGAGGACGCCGAGATCGCGGCGCGGTTGCAGGAGTGGCGCGCGCCGGTTCCACGGTTTACGACCGGGGTGATGGCCAAGTACAGCCGGCTGGTCGGCTCGGCGGCCGAAGGCGCGGTGACGACGGCGTGATGGAGTGCTCGAGGAGTTAGGAGGCAGGAGTCAGGAGACAGGAGGAGCCGGAGGGCTGCGCCGGGCTTTCTGCAGCAATCTGTTCGGAGTTCGCAGGCGGGCTTGTCTCGCCGTAGCTCGCGAGCAAGCGACGAGCGAAGGCGGATCATGGGAGAGATCAGAACCGGCGCGCAGATGCTCTGGGAGTCCCTGGTGCGGGAAGGAGTGACGACCGTGTTCGGGTATCCCGGTGGGGCGATCCTGCCGGCCTACGACGCGTTGCTCGAATATCCGATCCGGCACGTCCTGGTGCGGCACGAGCAGGGCGCGACTCACATGGCGGACGGATATGCGCGGGCCAGCGGGGAGGTCGGGGTGGCGGTGGCGACCTCCGGACCCGGCGCGACCAACATGGTGACCGGTATTGCCACGGCGATGCTCGACTCGTCCCCGATCGTTTGCATCACCGGTCAGGTCGGCAGCAAGCTGATCGGCTCGGATGCGTTTCAGGAGACCGACGTCACCGGGGTCACGCTACCGATCACGAAGCACAACTATTTGGTCTCGGACGTCTCCGAGGTGGCGCCGACCATCCACGAGGCGTTCTACGTGGCCCGGTCAGGCCGGCCCGGCCCCGTGCTGGTCGATATCACGAAGGACGCGCAGCAGGCGTCTGGCGAGTTCGTGTGGGACCCGAGCCCGGTGCGGCTCCCCGGCTATCGGCCCGATCTGCGGGCGTCGGACGCCGAGTATCAGCACGCGGTCGAGCTGATCAACAACGCGAACCGGCCGATCATCTTCGCCGGCCATGGGGTGTTGCTCTCGGGCGCCATGGATCTGGTGCGCGAGCTCGCCGAGCGGGCGAACATCCCGATTGCGATGACCCTGCTCGGCATCGGCTCGTTCCCGGCCTCGCACCCCCTGAATCTGGGAATGATGGGGATGCACGGCGAAGCCTGGGTGAACCAGGCGATCCAGGAAGCGGACCTGCTCCTGGCGTTCGGCATGCGCTTCGACGACCGGGTCACCGGCAATCTCAAGACCTACGCGCCGAACGCGCGGAAGATCCACATCGACATCGACCCGGCCGAGTTCAACAAGAACGTCATCGTGGACGTGGCGCTGGCCGGCGATCTGTCCGCCGTGCTGCGCGACCTGCTGCCGAAGATCGAGCGTGGCGACCGGAGCGGGTGGCTCGCCACCATCGCCGAGGTGAAGGGCGACTCGGCGGTCCGCGACGTCCAGAATATCCCAGATAGCGGGCATCTCTATGCGGCGCACGTCATCAACGACATCTGGCGGTTGACCGAGGGAAGGGCGGTGGTGGTGACCGACGTCGGACAGCATCAGATGTGGGAGGCGCAGTACTACCATCACGAGGAGCCCCGGTCGCTCATTACCTCGGGCGGATTGGGCACGATGGGTTTCGCGTTGCCGGCCGCCATCGGCGCCAAGCTGGCGCGGCCCGAGGCCGAGGTATGGGTGATCGTGGGTGATGGCGGCTTCCAGATGACGATGTGCGAGCTGGCGACCATCGCGCAGGAGAAGATCAAGATCAACGTGGCCATCATCAACAACGGCTATCTGGGGATGGTGCGGCAATGGCAGGAGTTCTTCTACGATCGTCGGTACGCGGCCACCCCGCTGCTGAGCCCCGATTTCGCGAAGCTCGCCGACGCCTTCGGGCTGCGGAGCGCGGCCGTGTCGCGGCGACCGGACGTGGTCCCGACCATCGAGATGGCCCGGGCCGAGCCGGGCACCGTCGTGATCGACTTCAAGGTCGAGCAGGAGGACACCGTCTACCCGATGGTGCCGGCTGGCGCCGACCTGCATGCCATGATCAGGCGCCCGAGCCCGAGTCCGATCGTCGAGACCGCGGACGACGAGCGCACGGCGCGCACGTGCGCGCCCGCGAGGAAGCGGCGTGGGGTGTGGGGGCCCCACGAGCGACGAGCCGGGGTCTGGGGCGGAGCCCCATTGTAAGATGCCCAGGCGCCCGAGCCCGAGTCCGATCGTCGAGACCGCGGATGCCTAGACATACCTTCGTCGTACACGTCGAGGACAAACCGGGGGTGCTGAACCGGGTCGCCTCGCTGTTTCGCCGCCGGGCGTTCAACATCGCGTCGCTCACGGTGGGGCACACCGAGACCGACGGGGTGTCTCGGATGACGATCGTGGTGGACACCGACGCCAACGGCGCGCGACGGCTCGAGGCGAACCTGTACAAGCTGGTGAACGTGCTGCGGGTCACCGATCTGACGGGGCAGGCGGCGGTCATCCGCGACCTGACGTTGATCCGGGTCGCCGCCAGTCACGAGACGCGCACCCATGTCATGCAGCTCGTCGATACGTTCCGCGCCCGCGTCGTCGACGTGTCGCCCGACTCGTTGATCATCGAGGCGACCGGCACCGAGGAGAAGGTCGACGGGTTGCTGGGGGTCCTCCGGCCCTTTGGAGTGCTCGAGATGGTGCGCACCGGCCGAGTCGCGATGGCACGCGGTCAGCAGAGCGTGGCGACCGAGTCGACCGGCGGAGCGCCCACGGTCGCGCCCGACGACACCGTATCCTATTCCGTCTGACGCTCGCGAAGCTGCGCCACACACCGCCCTGACAACGGACGGCTCCGCATCGCTGGTCAGGCATGTCTCACAGCCCCGCTACGCGGGGCCACTAAGTTCAAACGGTACGGTGTCGCCCATCGAAGATATCTTGGCACCGCGTCTTTTCCTTCCCGGACGTGCGTCCGGGCCATTCCAACCACGAGGCAGACCTACATGGCAACGATCTACTACGACGAGGCGGCTGATCTCTCTCTCATCCAGGGCAAGAAGGTGGCGATTTTCGGTTATGGCTCGCAGGGGCACGCCCACGCGTTGAACCTGAAGGACAGTGGCGTGTCGGTGCGGGTGGCGCTGGCCGACGGGAGCCGCTCGCGCGCGACAGCCGAGGCGGACGGGCTCACCGTGACCGGCGGCGCAGAGGCCGCCGCCTGGGCGGACGTGGTGATGGTGCTTGCGCCCGACACCAAGCAGCGGGCGATCTACGACGAGTCGATCGCGCCCAACCTGCAACCGGGGAACATGCTGATGTTCGCCCACGGGTTCAACATCCGGTTCAAGACGATCACGCCGCCATTGGACATCGATGTGACGCTAATTGCGCCCAAGGCGCCGGGCCACCGGGTGCGGGAGGTGTTTCTCGAGGGCGGCGGCACGCCGGCGTTGATCGCGGTCGAGCAGGATGCGACCGGTGGCGCCCGCAACCTCGCGATGTCCTATGCCAAGGGGCTCGGGGTCACACGGGCCGGCGTCATCGAGACCACGTTTGCCGAGGAGACCGAGACCGACCTGTTTGGCGAGCAGACGGTGCTGTGCGGCGGTGTCAGCGCGCTGATCAAGGCGGCGTTCGAGACGCTGGTCGAGGCCGGGTATCAGCCGGAGATCGCGTACTTCGAGTGCATGCACGAGCTGAAGTTGATCGTCGACCTGATCTACCGGGGTGGCCTGAACTACATGCGCTACTCGGTCAGTGACACGGCCGAGCATGGCGACTACACGGGCGGTCCGCGGGTGGTGACCGACGAGACCCGCGCGGCGATGCGGAGCATTCTGAAGGACATCCAGACCGGCGCCTACGCCGAGAAGTGGATTGCCGAGGACAAAGCGGGGCGCCCGTGGTTCATGGCGCAGCGTAAGGCCGAGCAGGAGCACCAGATCGAGACGGTCGGCCGCGAGCTGCGCGGCATGATGCCGTTCCTCGATGCGGTGACCGTGAAGGCGCCGGTCTAGCAGTCCGTGGTGAAACCCCGCGTCGCACCGAGAACCGTCGTGGCAATGCCGCGCACGGCCGGCACAAGGCGCGCCGAGGGAGAATACCGGCCTGTATTCGACC